>NZ_JAATJW010000013.1 GCF_011800755.1 Listeria valentina | reverse complement strand
AAAAGTCCTTTCGACATTTGTGTCTATTTATTTACTAGTATATCAAAAAAGGTGTCTACTTTATTAGGATACATGCAATTCCCAGTGTAGTGGGATAGAAACCGTTTACCGAATGAGGGGAGTTATGATAAGATAAACAGAGAAATAAAGCAAAAAAGGGTTAGGAGAATGACTGAAATGGATAAAGAAAAAATTGCAGATGCCGTTAGAATGATACTTGAAGCTGTTGGAGAAAATCCAGAAAGAGAAGGATTGATTGAAACACCAATGCGGGTTGCAAGAATGTATGAAGAAATTTTCGCAGGCCTTCATAAAGATCCGTCTGTTCATTTTAATAAAGTTTTTGAAGAGCAGCATGATGAACTGGTTCTTGTCAAAGATATTCGCTTTTCTTCTGTATGCGAACATCACTTGGTTCCGTTTTTTGGCGTAGCTCATGTTGCTTATCTTCCTCAAAATGGTCGAGTTGCAGGCTTAAGCAAGCTAGCTCGTGTTGTTGATTATGTGAGTAAGCGCCCGCAACTACAAGAACGAATTACGAAAACCGTAGCTGAAATTATGATGGAAAAATTGAATCCACTTGGTGTAATGGTGATTTTAGAAGCAGAGCATATGTGCATGACGATTCGTGGTGTCAATAAGCCGGGAACGAAAACAGTGACAAGTGCGGTGCGCGGTGCATTTCGTACAGATGATAAAATCCGTAGCGAAGTCCTTTCATTAATTAAGCACTCTTAAAAGGCATAACTATTATCGTTTCGAAGTGGATTTATGCTATAATAAATCTTATGGATTATTGTTTTTGAAGGGGAAGTTATTATGACTTATCAAGGGAGCCTCATACAACTGAAGGAAGTGGAAAGATTGGTTCATGATCGGACAGCTTATGAGTTTTTAAAGGAAAATTTTGATGGTCCAAAGACGGACCAAGATCAAATGCTCTGGTTGCATGAATCACTTCGGAACTCGGAACTTGCTGAAACGGATAAGTACCGAGTCATAACGGCTACGCTTTATGTTATCTTAGCTCATGATACACATGAGACGATTGATGAAAAAGGCGATGCTCGTAAATTAACGCTAAAAGAAAGAGAACTAACGGTTCTTGCTGGTGATTATTATAGCGCACTGTATTACCGGACAATGGCTGAACTTGGTATGGTTGATTTGCTTCGAGCCCTGCAACGAGGCGTTCAAAAGATGAATACGGCCAAAACGAATATTTATCAACTTCATGTTTCATCTGATGAACAATATGCTTCTGAATTTAGAGCCGCATCGGCCGCTATTTTTTCGGAGTTTGCTCGTTATTTTGGAAAAGAAGATCATTTCGTTTTTCTTGCGGAGCGTGCACTTGCTTTAAAAAAATTGTTTGATGAACGCACCTTTTATGAGGCGTATCATTCATCCACTTTGAAACGAGCTTATGAACATGGCTTTTTTGCTCGTGATGCAGCGGCTTCTTTTGAAGAATGGCTTGAACAGCTGATTCTGAGAGTTAAAAAGGAAATTATCGAACTTAGGGAAACTTGTGAACCCTTGTCTGCGGCGCTTGATATGCGTTTGCAAGAAATGCTACAGCGCTGACTTTAGAAAGGGGGTAAAAATAAATGACGACTGAAAAAGAAGAAAAAGTGCATCATGTATTTGAAAAAATTTCATCGGATTATGACCGGATGAACAGTGTGATTAGTTTTAAACTTCATGTGCACTGGCGGAACGAAACGATGGAATTGATGCGCATGAAAAAAGGTGCTTCTGTTCTTGATGTTTGTTGTGGAACAGCAGATTGGACGATTTTGTCAGCTCGAGAAGTCGGCCCGTCTGGAAAAGTGACGGGGCTTGATTTTAGCTCGAATATGCTTCAAGTTGGTGAAGCAAAAGTGGCAGAATCGGGTCTTCAAAATGTCAAATTAATGCAAGGAAACGCGATGGAATTACCATTTGCGGATAATTCGTTTGATTATGTAACGATTGGTTTTGGGTTACGTAATGTACCAGATTATTTAACCGTATTAAAAGAAATGTACCGAGTGCTAAAACCAGGTGGTCAAGCTGTTTGTCTGGATACGAGTCAACCGAATATTCCAGTTTGGCGCCCGTTCTTTAATACATATTTTCGCTATGTGATGCCGCTTTTTGGAAAGATTTTCGCGAAGAGTTATGATGAATATAGTTGGTTACAGGAATCGACACGTCACTTCCCTGGAATGGGTAAACTTTCCGATTTGTTTTATCAAGCAGGCTTTTCATATGTGCGCTATATTTCCCACAGTGGAGGCGCGAGCGCGACACATTTCGGCTATAAAAAGGTGGCAGAAGATGAAATTTAATTTTTTGTATCCTTCCATTCAAAAGGATATTGACGAAATAGAAAATGAATTAAAATTAGCGGTTTCGGATGCGGATGCAGAAACAATTTCAGAAGCTGCACTCCACCTTTTAACAGCAGGTGGAAAGCGAATCCGTCCCATGTTTGTTTGCTTAACTTCACGTCTTGGAGATGAAGATGTTGATCCCTCGCTTAGTAGAAGTGCCGCAACAGCCATTGAGCTTATTCATATGGCATCAATTGTTCATGATGATGTTGTAGACGATGCGTCACTTAGACGTGGGCGACCAACGATTAAATCCATTTGGGGTAATCATATTGCGATGTATACGGGGGATTTTTTATTTGCAAAGTCGCTTGAATATATGACACGAGTAAAAAATGAAAAAGCACACTTGCTTCTATCACAAGTGACCGTTGAACTTGCGGTTGGTGAAATTGAGCAAATTAAAGATAAATATAATTTTGAACAAAGCGTTCGTTCTTATTTGCGCCGAATTAAGCGGAAAACAGCTTTACTGATTGCAGCAAGTTGCGGGTTAGGCGGTATTATTGCTGATTTACCAGAAAAGCTTGATGATAAACTATATCTATTTGGGTACTATGTAGGCATGGCTTTTCAAATCACAGATGATATTTTAGATTTTTCCCAAGATGAGAAAAAGCTCGGGAAACCAGCTGGAGAAGATTTGAGCCAAGGGAATGTGACACTACCGGTATTTTTCGCCATGCAAGATCCACTACTTCGCAAACGGATTGAACGCGTGACGGAAACAACATCGAAAGAAGAGATTGACTATTTGGTAGAGGCTATTCGTAGTAGCGGTGCGATTGAAAAATCGGAACAAGTCGCAACGGATTACTTAAATAAAGCAGCAGGGATTTTGGATGAATTTGGTCATCGCAAAGAAGTGAAGCCGCTCAGACAAATTATTAAAATGCTTGATAAACGTGACTACTGAGGAGGGATTCGAATGGAAAGGACTTATGTTATGATAAAACCTGATGGGGTTGCAAGAGGGCTCGTTGGGAAAATCGTTGCTAGGTTTGAAGAAAAAGGGTTGAACTTGGTTGCTGCCAAGCTGTTTCAAATGGATGAGACACTTGCAAAAGCGCATTATCAGGAACATGTCGGTAAGCCCTTTTTTGGCGAATTGATTGACTTTATTACATCTGGACCTGTTTTTGCAATGGTTCTGGAAGGCGATGAAGTAATTTCAACGGCTCGAAAAATGATGGGTGCAACGAATCCGGTCGAAGCCACACCGGGAACGATTCGTGCTGATTTCGCTGTACATACGAATCGTAATGTGATTCATGGTTCTGATAGCGCAGCTTCTGCTGAACGTGAAATCGGCTTGTTTTTTAAACCAGAAGAACTAGTTTCGACAAAACGAGCTGATTGGAATTGGATTTAAACTGTCTTCTGTCGTAGAAGACAGTTTTTTTATATCACAATGGTTGTCTCGAGATGGGGCTTATGATAAGATTATACACATATACTTTAAAGCGCTAAAATGGAGAAAAGGAGTCGAAGGAGAATGAGATATTTAACGGCTGGGGAATCACATGGACCAGGATTGTCATTAATTATTGAAGGCTTACCAGCGGGAATGCCGCTTCTTGCAAGTGATATTAATGTGGAATTGAAACGTCGCCAAGGCGGATATGGTCGCGGCGCAAGAATGAAAATTGAAAAGGATCAAGCAGAGTTAACGGCGGGTGTGAGACACGGAAAAACACTGGGATCGCCGCTTGCTCTTTTTGTCGAAAATAAAGATTTTAAACACTGGGAAACGGTGATGAGTGCAGAACCAGTCCCTGAAAAAAACGAAGCGTCAAGACGTGTTTCAAGACCGAGACCGGGACATGCTGACTTAGTTGGTGGGATGAAATATGGGCATCGTGATTTGCGTAATGTGTTAGAGCGTTCGAGCGCAAGGGAAACGACGGTCCGAGTGGCGGCTGGAGCAGTCGCCAAAAAACTGCTCGCGGAACTTGGAATCGAAGTCGCTGGGCATGTGCTAGAAATTGGCGGTGTGCGCGCACAAATTGACCGGGACTTCACGGTTCAGGAAATTGAGCAGATTGCGAATGAATCACCTGTACGCTCGCTTGATGCGAATCAGGAACAAGCGATGATGGATAAAATTGATGATACGAAGAAAAAAGGCGATACGATTGGTGGCGTGGTTGAAGTCGTGGTTGGCGGTGTGCCAGCTGGGCTTGGAAGTTACGTGCAATGGGATAAAAAATTGGATGCTAAAATTGCGCGAGCGATCGTGAGCATTAATGCGTTTAAAGGCGCTGAGTTTGGCGCCGGTTTTGAGGCTGCACGGAAATACGGTAGCGAAGTAATGGATGAAATTTTGTATTCGGAAGAAGACGGGTATACGAGACGGACCAATCATTTGGGCGGTTTTGAAGGCGGTATGACAAATGGGATGCCGATTGTGGTTCGTGGGGTGATGAAGCCAATTCCGACGCTTTATAAGCCACTTCAAAGTGTCGATATTGATTCGAAGGAAGTTTTCACGGCGAGTGTGGAGCGATCAGATAGTTCAGCGGTTCCTGCGGCAAGCGTTGTAGCGGAAAACGTGGTTGCATGGGAAGTCGCAACAGCGATTCTTGACAAATACCAAAGTGACCGGTTGGATGTTTTAAAAGAGCAGGTGGAAGCGGACCGGAAACGAATGAAGGAGTTTTAAGCATGCGCGAAATCAAAATTGAAACGGCTAGTCAAACATATCCAGTTTACATTGGCGAGGCGCTTTTCGAATCGCTTAAAGACTCTTTTGCGGGGGAACTGAAGCGCTATTCGAAGCTTTTAGTTGTGACGGATCAACATGTTTTTAGTCTGCACCGGGAAAAAATGGAGCAGTTTTTGAGCAAATTTCAAAATGTTTCTTGGTTTGTAACGCCAAATGGGGAAGCGGCTAAGACGTTTTCGGTTTATGAAGCAGGCATCACGAAGGCCATTGAAG
Source organism: Listeria valentina (assembly GCF_011800755.1). Lineage (GTDB taxonomy): Bacteria > Bacillota > Bacilli > Lactobacillales > Listeriaceae > Listeria > Listeria valentina. Next base: position 45,266 of record NZ_JAATJW010000013.1, on the reverse strand, counting down.
CGGGACTTGATCGTAAATCTGCTTTGCTTGCTTTTGGTGGCGGCGTGATCGGCGACCTTGGTGGGATGATCGCGGCGACTTATATGCGTGGTATTCCTTTTTATCAATTTCCAACGACGGTGCTAGCGCATGATAGTGCGGTTGGTGGCAAGGTCGCGATCAATCACCCGCTCGGAAAGAATCTGGTTGGGAATTTTTATCAGCCTGAAGCGGTGGTTTATGATACGAGTTTGCTTGCGACGCTTCCGGCTCGGGAGATGCGTTCGGGCTTTGCTGAGCTCATTAAGCACGCGCTTATCAGTGACCCAAGCTTTTTAAAATCGCTTGAGGGAGACTTTGTATCGGAAGCGGATTTATACGGTAAGTCTTTGCCTTTGTTTCTTGAAAAAGGAATTGCTGTTAAGGCAGAGATTGTGAAGCAGGATGAGACGGAGCAAGGGGTTCGGGCGTTTCTTAATTTTGGTCATACGTTTGGTCATGCGCTTGAAGCTTTCGGCGGTTTTGAACGCTTTTTGCACGGTGAAGCGATTATTTATGGCATGCTTTACGCGCTACGCTTGAGTAAAAAACTTACGGGGCTTGATTTTGAAATGGCGCCATTTGAAGATTGGCTTGTCTCGCTTGGTTATGAGATAAAACTTCCTCAAGATGTGCCTTTTGAGGCGGTTTATGAAAATATGTTGCACGACAAGAAAACCACTTTTGGGGAGATCACGTTTGTACTCTTGCGTGAAGTGGGAAGTCTTACTTTACAAACGATCAGCCGAGATGCGCTTGAAGAAACATTTACGCAGTTTAAAGAAGGAGGAGACGCATGATGCGAGCGATTCGTGGAGCTACGACGGTAAAAGAAAACCGAGCGGATGAAATTTATTCGGCTACGGATGAATTATTTCGACAAATTTTGCAAGAAAATGAGCTAACTAACCCGGAACAACTGGTATCTGTGATTATTACGGCAACGTCTGATCTGAATGCGGCTTTTCCGGCTCGGGCGATTCGAGAATGCGAGGGCTTTGAATCACTTCCTGTGATGGGGATGGTTGAAACGGACGTGCCAGGTGCACCGCGGAAGTGCATTCGGCTGATGGTACATGTAGAGATCGACCGGCAGCTTGCAGATGTGAAACATGTTTATTTGAACGATGCGGCGAAGCTTAGACCGGATCTTGCAAGAAAGCGAGATGAGGCTTGATGAAATGGAATGAAACACTCGCTGGGCTTGGGTCTTATAAGCCCGGGAAGCGTGAGGAACAAGTGAAAGCGGAACTCGGCCTTGAACGAATCGTGAAGTTGTCTTCGAATGAAAATCCTTTTGGAACTTCTGAGGCGGTTCGCGAATATTTGCGGGGGCTTAGCTATGAATCTTTTACGGAGCTTTATCCGGATGGGCATGCGGCGGCGCTACGCCAGGCGGTTGCTTCGTTTTATCAGCTAGAGGAAAGCGAACTGATTTTCACGGCTGGTGTGGATGAACTGATTGGCCTTTTGGCGCGAGCGCTTCTTCGTCCCGATGTCAATACGGTGATGGCGACGCCAACGTTTGTTCAATATGCTCATCATGCGAAGATTTGTGGGGCCGAGCTGCGCGAGGTACCACTACTTGAAGATGGTGCCCATGATCTTGAAACAATGTTTACGCAGGTTGATGAAAATACTGCGGTGGTTTGGATTTGTAATCCGAATAACCCAACTGGGAATTTTTTAGATTTGGATGCGATTGAGGCATTTTTGAAGCGAGTTCCAAAGGAAACGCTTATCGTTTTGGATGAGGCTTATATCGAATATGTGGAACCTGTTCCGCGTGCGCATGAGCACTGGATTCGCACTTATCCGAATTTAGTGATTACAAGAACGTTTAGTAAGATTTATGGGCTTGCTAGTGCGCGAGTGGGCTATGGGATGGCAAGTCCGGCTATTATTAGTAAACTCAATGTGATTCGTTCACCTTTTAATACAACAACGATTGGTCAAGCGCTTGCGATTGAAGCTCTTTCGGATCAAGATTTTATCGCCAAGTGCCGCAAGGAAAACAAGTTGGGTATTGCTCAATATGAGGCGTTTGCTGAACAACATCATGAAGTAAAACTTTATCCTTCTTGCGGGAATTTTGTTTTGCTTGAGTTTCAGTGCTCGGGGCAAAGTGTGTTTCGCTATTTAGAAGAAATGGGCTATATTACGCGTTCTGGAGAGACGCTCGGGTTTCCAAACGCGGTGCGAATTACGATTGGGCGTGCGAAAGACAATGCTGAAGTGATTCGTTTGCTCACGGCATTTTTACGCTAAGGAGGCGTTTTTTTGAAAGGAAATGTAGTGATCGTTGGGCTTGGACTAATTGGTGGGTCGATAGCGCTTGCGATCCGAGAAAGGCATCCAGATGCGCATATTATTGGGCTTGATGTATCCATGAGGACGCTTGAAACGGGGCTTGAACTGGGGATTATTGATGAAATCGGCGAGAGTCTTTTGATTGATGCTCCGCGTGCGGATTTACTCATTTTTTGTTGCCCGGTTAAGGAAACGGAAGCACTTTTACGTCATTTACCGAAGCTAAGATTGAAAGAGTCGCTGATTGTGACGGATACGGGAAGCACCAAAGCGGGAATTATGGCTTGTGCAGAAGATCTTGCGGAACGCGGCATTACGTTTATTGGCGGTCACCCGATGGCAGGGTCACATAAAAGTGGTGTCACTGCGGCCAAACGCTTACTATTTGAAAATGCTTATTACTTGCTTACTCCTTTTGAAGGAGAAGATGAGCGACGGGTTTCGGAGTTAAAAGAGTGGCTTTCTGGAACAAATGCGAAATTTTTGAGTCTTTCGCCGGTTGAGCATGATGAAATTACGGGTATGCTCAGTCACTTGCCACATATTATTGCCGCTGCGCTTGTTCGGCAAACGGAAGGCTTTACGCGTCTCCATCCTCATGCGTTTCAGCTTGCGGCAGGTGGCTTTCGAGACATTACGCGAATTGCTTCATCGGATCCACGGATGTGGACGGACATTTCGTTAAGTAACCAAGGGATTTTGATTGAACAGCTGGAAAGTTGGAAATTAGCGATGGAAGAAGCGCTTCAAATGCTTGAAGCGGGGGAAAACCAAGCAATTTACCAATTTTTTGATGAAGCGAAGGAGTTCCGTGATACGCTTCCTGTTCATAAAGGAGCAATTCCTGCGTTTTATGATTTATTCGTGGACGTGCCAGATTATCCTGGGATTATTTCAGAAGTAACTGGTTATTTAGCCAAGTGGGAAATTAGCTTGACCAATTTAAAGATTCTTGAAACACGTGAAGATATTTTTGGGATTTTGCAAATTACATTTCAAACGGAAGAAGACAGGAGCCGTGCAAAAGCCTGTATTGAAGAACAAAGTGACTTTTTATGTTATTACGAAGAATAAGGAGATAGCGCTATGAAACTAATAACGAATCAAACGGGCTTGAAGGGAATAATCGAAGTTCCAGGTGACAAATCAATTTCACATCGCAGTATCATGTTTGGTGCGCTTGCGGAAGGAAAAACGCGAATTCATCATTTTTTAGAAGCTGAGGATTGCTTGAGTACGATTGATGTGTTTCAAAAGCTTGGCGTAAAAATTGAACGGCTGGATTCGGAAGTTGTGGTTCACGGTGTTGGGGGCTTTCAAGGGTTAAAAAGACCAATGTCAGACCTTTACGTTGGAAATTCAGGGACGACGATTCGACTCTTGATGGGCATCCTTGCGGGTGCTTCGTTTGATGCTGTCTTAACGGGAGACGATTCTATCCAAAAGCGTCCGATGAATCGTGTAAGTAAACCTCTTGAGCAAATGGGGGCACGCATTGAAACAAAGGATAATGCAGGTTTTGCGCCAGTTCGGTTGCATGGTGGCAATCAACTTTCAAGTATTCACTATGAAATGCCTGTTGCGAGTGCACAAGTGAAAAGTGCAATTCTGTTTGCCGCGCTTCAAGCAGACGGAGAAACAGTAATTCATGAAAAGGAAAAAACGCGTAATCACACAGAGGAAATGATTCGCTTGTTTGGTGGAGAAATCCACGAAGAAGGGCTTACTGTCAGACTTTCAGGCAATCAACGTTTTACGGGGCAAGAAGTCCTTGTGCCGGGAGATATTTCGTCAGCAGCCTTTTTTATTGCGCTTGGATTGCTTGTGCCTGATTCTAGCGTTTGCTTAACAAATGTGGGGCTTAATCCAACGCGGACGGGTATTCTTGATGTAGTCGAAGCGATGGGTGGAAAGCTTACGAAAGAGGCTTCCACATTTTCGGGAACTATCCAAGTAGAAACATCGAATTTACAGGGAATGACCATTGAGGGAGCTCTTATTCCGCGTTTAATTGATGAACTTCCCATTATTGCGCTTCTTGCAACACAAGCAGAGGGTGAAACGATCATTCGCGACGCAGAAGAATTAAAGGTCAAAGAAACAAATCGTATTGATGCAGTCGCAAAGGAATTAGCGAAAATGGGCGCCGACATTACCCCAACGGAAGACGGTTTAATTATTCGCGGAAAAACGCCACTACATGGGGCGAAGGTAACTAGCTACGGAGATCACCGGATTGGTATGATGCTACAAATTGCGGCACTCCTCGTAAAAGAAGGAGAGGTAGAGCTCGAAAAAGCAGAAGCAGTAGCTGTTTCTTACCCCAACTTTTTTGAAGTCATCAAGTCACTGATAGGTTGATGCTCTAAGCTCAATTACTTTGAAACTCCTATTCCTTTTGTTATAATGTGGGTTATTATGTGGTGAGTGAGGGGTGTCATTTTGAAAAATGCGGAAAAAATGCTAAGTGCACTCGAACATGAAAACATGGACGAAGCCAAAAAATATTTCGATGCTGTGATTGCGGGAGATTCTCCGGAAGAACAGTTCTTTTTAGCAGAACAATTGTTTAGTTTAGGATTTTTGGATGAAACGGAAGACCTTTATGAACTTTTACTCGCTGCCTTTCCAAATGAAGGCGAGTTATACGTCCGACTAGCTGAGGTCTCGATTGAAAAAGACCAGTTGGATGAAGCGGCTGAACGATTAGAACAAATTAGCCCCGAGGACGATGCTTATCTCGAAAGCTTACTTGTTGCGGCAGATCTTTATCAAATGCAAGGACTCTTTGAAGTCACCGAACAAAAGCTTCAACAAGCGAAGAGTCTCGCACCAAACGAACCGATTATTGATTTTGCGCTTGGAGAATATTATCTATCACAGGCGCGTTTTGCGTCTGCTGTACAAAGTTACCAATCAGTGCTTGACGCAGGGATCACGACTCTTCAAGATGAAACGATTTCCGTTTATGTGCGAATGGCAGAAGCGCTTAGTGCAAGTGGAGCGTTTGAAGAAGCGATTCCTTATTATGAAAAAGCGCTTGAGGAAAACGAATCGATTGATACGTTATTTGGACTTGGCTTAACAGCTTTTCAAGCGAAAGAATATATAACAGCGATTCATTCGTTTGAACATTTGAAAGAACATGATCCAAGTTATACGACGCTTTATCCTTATCTGGCTAAGAGCTATGAAGAAAATGGTCAGAAAGAACAAGCGCTGGAAATTTTGGAAGAGGGACTTAAGCACGATGAATTCAATAAAGAACTCTTTTTTGAAGCAGGTCAATTAGCACTTTCATTAAATCGTTTGGAAGAAGCGGAACACTTTTTCAGACAAGCCTTGGTGCTTGATCCTGAATATATAGCAGCTATGCTTGAACTAAATAAACTGCTGCTAGATAAGGCAGATTATGAAGGATTAGCTGAGATTTTTGAAGGGATTAGTGATGAACTCATTACGGAGCCACAAATTTTCTGGGACTTAAGTGTTGCATATCAAGAGACAGAACAATATAATAAGGCAAAAGAAAATTTTGAGAAGGCCTATCCTCATTTCAAAAATAACCCAACGTTTTTACGTGAATATGGATTGTTTTTACGCGAAGAAGGAGATGCTAGAGCAACTACTATTTTGAATGACTATCTTACTTTTGAGCCTGAGGACGAGGAAATCCGAAGTTTACTTGATTTTTGATAAAAAATTCGGAAGGAGTGATGGTTATGAAAGCACCCATTTCTGTGGATGAAAAAAAAGACTTTATTCGTTGGCTACTCAACACGCACCAAATGAAGATGCGGGAAGCGATGTGGGTTCTTAATTATATTGCTGGTCATGATCAAATTATGAAGTATGTTCACTTTGTAGATGATCTTGATGGCAAAAGTCGAGGTCTTGTTCTTTCTGCACACGGAGTCGATAACGAACCATTCCGATTTTTTAAAGGAAACTTAACCACGTCAGATCCAGAAAAAGCTTTTCACGATATTCGTTTAAACTGGGATGAAAATCTCTATATTATGTTACATTTTAAAGAAGCATTAAGTTCACCTGAATATGCACTTGTGCGAGAAGAAAATTCAGCACAAGAACTTAAAATTGGTGAAGATGAAAAGCTTTTAGCTGAAAAATTCCTAGATCAGATGATGAGCTGCTTTGAACAAGAAGCGTTGAAGCAAGAAATTGATCAGGCGCTCGATCGTCGTGATAAAGAAACCTTTTTAAAATTGTCTGCATTACTTCAAGAAAAAACATTCTAATCATTTACTTTAAGCTGGACGCAGACCTTGCTTCCAGCTTAAAAAATGTTTTTTGGGGGGAAGCTTGTGTATCAATTACTTGCCAATCGTTCTTTTTTACGATTGCTTATGGTAGTAAATCTGCTAGGGGCGGTTTACGGCTATATTTGGTACTTGCCACAGTTACAGTTGACGAAAGCTCGGTTTTGGCTTTTTGTACCAGATAGTCCGACGGCTATTTTGTTTTTTACGTTTGTTTTGATTGCTTTTTTGGGGAAAAAGCACTGGCCACTTATGGAAGCGCTAGCCTTTGTTTGTCTTGTGAAATATGGAATCTGGGCAGTTGGGATGAACATTTTTTTAATGATTGATCAAAAAATGATTTTACTTACAAGCGTGATGTTACTTCTTAGTCACGGATTCATGGCTTTAGAAGGGATTCTTTATGCGCCTTTTTATCGCTTTCGGATAAGCCATTTTATGATTGCAGCGGTTTGGGTTTTACATAATGATGTGATTGATTACTTATTTGGGCAAATGCCGATTTATATGGGACTAGAGCGTTATTTACCTTATATTGGATACGCGACTTTTTGGCTTTCGGTGCTTGTTTTGTGGCTAGTTTATCGGAAATCTATTCGGAAAGACCGATTTAAGCTAGAGCTTTATTAATTCGTTCGTTTTTTGAGTAGAAAATAAGATTTTTCTCATTTTAAGCTTTTCCCATTGAGACTTTTTAGGAGTTCCTTTATAATTAAAACTAATCATTATTAGGAAAACGATTTGAGGAGGAAGTTAAGAAATGTCCTTTGGTACGTATATTTTATACTTTATTATTGTAGCCGCGATTCCACTTTGGGCACAGTTTCGCGTTAAGACGACTTATTCGCAGTACTCCAAGGTTGGTGTCAGAAGTGGACTAACAGGTGCGGAAGTTGCACGAATGATTCTTGACCGAAATGGTTTATCGAATGTTCCTGTTCAAGCGACAAGCGGAGTCTTAAGTGATCACTATGATCCTAGAAAAAAAGCTGTTTTCTTGTCGGAATCTAACTATCATGAAGCATCAATCGCTGCAGCGGCTGTAGCGGCGCATGAAGTGGGACATGCGATTCAAGATAAAGAAGATTATGCCTTTATGCGTTTTCGTTCAGCGCTTGTGCCGATTACTTCATTCAGTTCCAACATTTCGTGGGTGTTTTTAATCATCGGGATGATTGCAACGATGCCAAGCTTAATGCTCGTGGGAATTGTGTTAATGGCAGTGGGCGTGCTATTCCAACTCGTAACGCTCCCTGTAGAATTCGATGCAAGTAAACGGGCGCTTGTTCAACTTGAAGACGGTGGATTTTTAATACAACAAGAAGTGCCACAAGCAAGAAAAGTACTTAGCGCTGCTGCCATGACTTATGTGGCTGCAATGGCTGTTGCTGTGCTTGAACTTTTACGTTTGTTGCTGATCTTTACGAATATGAACCGAAACTAGTTAAAACCTGAGACTTTTCTCAGGTTTTTTCGTGATTTTTTAAAAAAGGAGAAATGAAATGGATTTTGATGTAATTGTGATTGGCGGCGGACCATCAGGATTGATGGCAGCAATTTCAGCGGCTGAGCAAGATAAACAAGTTTTGCTAATTGAAAAGGGACCTAAATTAGGAAGAAAGTTGATTTTATCTGGAGGTGGGCGATGTAATGTAACCAATCGCAAACCTGTGGATGAAATTATTCAGCACATTCCTGGAAATGGTCGCTTTTTATACAGTGCGTTCCACCAATTTGATAACGAAGATATTATTACATTTTTTGAAAAACTAGGGGTTCAAGTGAAGGAAGAAGATCACGGCCGAATGTTTCCCGTGTCAAATAGTGCGCGTTCCGTTGCAGATGCAATGATTCAGCGGATGGAAAAATTGGGCGTGAAAGTCTATATGAAAACAGCCGTTAAACAAGTATGTTATGAAAACGGACAAGCGGCTGGAGTCGTCCTTTTGGATGGTCAAAAAATAGCGGCGAAAAGTGTCGTTGTGGCTGTCGGCGGGAAGTCAGTTCCTCGCACGGGTTCTACTGGAGATGGCTATGCCTGGGCAAAAGAAGCAGGGCACACCATCACGGAACTATATCCAACTGAGGTGCCGATCACTTCGAATGAAAATTTTATTCGAGAAAAACGACTACAAGGGATTTCACTTCGCGATATAGCGCTTTCTGTACTTAACTCCAAAGGAAAACCGACCGTTACCCACCAAATGGATATGATCTTTACACATTTTGGGATTTCAGGTCCTGCCGCACTGAGGTGTAGCATGTTTGTTTTGAAGGAATTAAAGAAGCAAGACCAAGTGACGATGCAGCTTGATTTATTTCCAGAGGAGGCTCCTGAAGCCTTGAAAAAGCGTGTTTTTGCTTTGCTTGAAGCAAGTCCTAAAAAAGCTTTGAAAAATGCACTTGCCTCGCTTACACAAGAAAAATTACTACTCTTTTTGCTAGAAAAAGCAGATTTAGACATTGAAGATTCATATCGTCAAGTCAGCCCGAAGAAACTGGACCAATTTGTTTGGTCACTTAAAAACTTCTTGTTTACAGTAAATGGAACGTTAAGCTTTGACAAAGCTTTTGTAACGGGCGGTGGTGTCTCCATCAAAGAAATCGATCCTCGAGAAATGCAATCTAAACTCATGCCTGGATTGTTTTTTTGCGGTGAAATTTTGGATATCAATGGCTACACAGGCGGCTATAATATTACTTGTGCGCTCGTGACAGGACACGCAGCTGGAGAGAATGCGGCATTTTTTGCGGACCAAGTTAATATATAAAAAAAGAACAGAAAGGAAAGGATGCCATCCACTTATAAAATGGCATTCCTATCCATTCTGTTTTTTTAAATTTAGCTTGAATCGTACTTAAGCTATTTTTCGCTGTCTAATACAAAAAATATGAGTGATACAGAGAATTCTATCCTATTATAATGGTTTTTTAAGGCTAGAAAATCTAGATTTAATGTTTTGTGAGAAGGACTTTGGTGTTTTTATGAAAAACAATATCAATTAGCTATTCATAGACGAGAACAAAGGATTTGAGAATTCCGTGAATGATAGATTCAATTTCAGAAATTTCGCACGGCGTACCAATATAAAAGGTGTGCGCATTTTCTTGAAAAGCATAATGATTGGTAATTAAATATTGGAAGGCAGTTAGTTTTGATTGAAAGGTTGGATCACACTTTGTAAGGTTGACGATATTGATTTTACTGGAAAATAAATTGATTAGCATCGCTTCAATGTAAAGGTTTCTGTTTTTCTCTTCGTCTAAGAAAAGGTAAATAGTAATGGGTTCAATCGGTTCTATTTGGTTTGCCATGATAATCTGACAAAGCGTATAGGCAATGACAGGACGTTTTTGAGTAGAATCTGTGTAAACTTGAGTCAAGGCAAGACACCTTTTATAGAGTTTTTCTTCATAAAAAATTGGTTGGGTCGAAGAGAGAAAATCATCAATGATCCCTGTTTGGGCGAAATCATTTAAGATATACACATCATTTAAATAACAGCTAAGAACATCTAGCAGAGTTTCATCTTGGATATTTAAAAACTGGCGGCAAAGGGCTTTGTGGGTGTTATTGAATAAATAATGTTTTTGTCGCTTGAGCTGAAAGTGCAGATTATCCTTGCAGTAAACGTGTCCTTCTTTGAGCATAACGGTGAAAAAAACGAATTCATCTTCCGAAAGGTCATGTAGCTGAAAATATTGTTTAGTCAATCGAGCAATTTGTTTTTTGAATAGTTCGTAGTCCTCACAGCGCACAATTCCTTCTCTTTGTTTATCACTGAGATGAATGGTGTGACCGAGAGAAAGCCGTTTAACAGATACTTTGAAGCGGTATAGAATTTTATTAGTATCGTAGGAAGCAATATAAGAAGGAAACTGCTCTTTTAAAGAAGTGGCAAAGTCGTCGTAAAAAAATAAATCATTCACAAAAATAGGATATTCGCGACTGAAATACAACAATTTATTATAAAAGTTGCGGATATTTAACTCGCTCCCTGTAAGAACAAGAGGATTGTTTTTTAGTTTAACAGAATAGCTGCAGAGTAAATGGTTTAAAGCTTTCAAATATCTAGCATACGTGGACTCAGAGAAGAAAAAAGTCGTCAAGATTTTAGATACATCCAGTTTGTCGTGGTTGAAAAGCTGTTTGAAAATAAAAAAACTAGGTTCTTCTTGGATAATTTTGAGTAGCAATTGATATTTTTGTTGAGGAGCACACTCGTAAAAAACTTTGTTTAATTTAGTTGTTTTCATGATCGCTTCAGGCTGTATGTCAGCGAAATAAGAAAAATCTTTTCGGATGGTTTCTTTTGAAACAGCTAATTTGTCAGCAAAAGTTTCGATATCTTGAGGCTCGGTGGATAGTTCTTTTAGTAACCGAACTTTTCGATGATTGCTTTTGTTGATGAAAAAATCAATTAAAAAGTTATTCATAATTTATCACCCTTAGGTTGAGATATCTTTCTATACAATACCATCATCCTATCAAATTAAACTGGCAAAATTTTTTTCCTGTAGACTAATTATTGGCAGTATTTTTTAAATCTTATTGATATGATGATGAATTTAGCTTGAAGCTTGCTTTTCGTTTCATACTAAAAGAAATCAAGGGAGTAGGGACATTTACCAAGGTTATTCGTTTTATTAAGAAAAAAATAAGAACAGAAAGCAAGGAACTGAGCCATATTTTAATGGGAGTTCTAGCACTTCTGTTCTTTTTTGAGCTATTCAAGAATTTTTACTTATTTTGGTTCACTTCTCTTAAAAAAGTATCCACAATTTCTTCACGTTTTTCAAGGAAAAGAGGATTGTTCCGAGTAGGATGAATTCGATTTGAAAGCACAATCAGTCCGTTTTGTGTTACAGGATCAAAAACGATGAAAGTTCCCGTGAAGCCCGTATGGTAAAGAGCAAAGTGATCTTGAGCTTTCCGCAAGTCAAAACCAATACCGCGATCACGATTCAAATTTGGCGTGTAGTTTTCTCGAATAGCATCCAAACTTTGTCTCGAAAAAAGTGGTGCTCCGCCTTTAAAAAGGAAAGCATCCGCAAATAAAAGCAAATCCTCAAGCGGAGCAAATAAGCCAGCATGCCCAGTGTTGCCACCAGCAATAAACGCTTTGTGATCATGGACGATTCCCGTAATAAGTCCTCGCTTGTCTGAGAGCTCAGTCGGAACTGAATTCTTAGGATCGGCTGAATAAAAACTAGTTTGCTTTGTTCCAAGCGGTCTTAAAACATGTTGTTCTATTTGCTTTTCAAAAGGTTCTGGCGCAAGCGCTTCAATCAAATAACCGAGCAGTAAAAAGTTAATATCCGAGTATTCCACAAACTCTTTTGCAGGTTTCACTTGTTCGGCTGAATAGACGTATCGCATGACGTCACTTGGCTTTTCAATTACAAAGTGAGGAATGCTTTTAGGTAAACCCGATGCGTGGGTGACGAGATCGAGAATGGTAATCGTTTCATGTTTAAAATTGGGCAAATACTGGATAACTTCATCATTCCAGTCGAACAAGGCTTTTTCGTGCAACTGAACCAGCCGAATAGTCGTTGCAAGCACTTTCGTTAAGGAAGCCAGATCATACAGATTAGACACTGAAGACAGTAAGGGGGATTTTTCGGGCACCCAAGTTTTATCGCCTAAAACAGAAGTTTGCGTGGATTGAGGCGTTAAAATGGCAAAACTCACCCCGGGCACCGTTTTTTCGTGTACTAATTGGTGGAGCAAGTTGGTCGTTTGTTCAAACATAAATGAGCCTCCATTCGCTAATTCATTCAAAATAATAGCCTTGCGCAAGACGCACGCCGAGGTCTTTCAAAAAGCGCAGTTGCCCTTCCTTCTCGACCCCTTCAACAATAAGTTCGCGGTTATTTCGCTTTAAAAAAAGAAACAAATTGGCAAGAACCCGCTGTTTTTCTTTCTCGTATTCAATATCTCGTAGAAGCGCCACATCCGTCTTCACAAATTTGGCTGGCTGAGACAAAACTCGCGCAATATTGGCAAACCCAGCGCCGAAATCATCGATCGCAAATTGCGTGCCAAAACGATCATCCAATAAGTTCATTTTATCGTTTAATTCTTCTTTTTGCATGTCATTTACTAGCGCTGTTTCCAAAAATTCAAAAACCACTTTATGCGGCGTTTCTTGAAGCTTTTCATAGATAGCCGCGAATCGTTCCAAAAAAGTATTATAAGATAAATTAATAAAAAGCGATGTATTTGCGTTAGTAGGGAAACGCAAGAGGGCATTATGGAAAGCTTGCCATTCAAAATCTTTAAGTAAGCGGTAAGTACGACAATCATTAATGAAATGAGCAATCGAAATTTTTTCTTCACCGCGCAAGCGAGTCAAAGATTCATATCCAAAAATCTGATTGGTTTGGATCTCAACAATTGGCTGATAAATCGTATCGAATTGATTGCGCAGAATAATGGATTGAATTTGTTGTTTGTCCATCATTATAGCCTCTCCCTAGTTAATATAAGCTCTTTGTGGATATAATCGAAAAAGTGCGTTTCTTGCGCGTTTTGAGTATCCATTTGTTTCAACTTATGAAGCGCCCAATTTTTATTTTCGGTTTGCTTAGTCAGCTCAAAATACTGGACAAGTAAAGCATAAACCGCCGTGGATTCGTTTTCTCCCATGTTGCCCTCCGTTTTTCGATTATAACGAGCATAAATCTGATTCTTTATTTGAAGTTCTTGTTTCAAGAAGTGATCGAAATGATTCTCTTTTTTTCCGAGAAGTTCCGCATAGGAAATGGCAATTAAAAGTTGATCAATCATGTTCACTTCATTTCCGCTCGTTTCATAAGCGCCATTTCGGTAAACTTCTGGGAAAAATGGCTCAGCCTTCACGTTTTCAAGAGGCGCAAAAGTCTCCCTTTTGAAGTGAGCTTTCTGCATCGCTGACACCTTGTAATAACTTAAATGAAGCGTATCTCTTTGTTGTTTCGTTTTGAAATCAAAAAAGTCAACAGGGAGGGATTCGCGCATGCCATATTTTTGTTCTCCGCGAATTAGTTGCTTAGCGAAAGCTTCATAAGGCGGATAATGAAAAAGATGACGGGCTTTTTGGAGTGCTTCAAAAATACGCAAATCATCAATCAGCGCGTTCACATAAACATCTGTGCCTTTTTCCCATTTAATGAAAACATAATCCCCTTCGCGAACGGTTAGTTCTTGCTGAAGAGCTTGAAATAAAGAATAGAAACGTTCCCGGTCCTTAGTTAAAAGTAAATAATCCATATATAAACCAACACTTTCAGAAAGTTTTTGCGTATTTGTTTGCGCATAACTTGCTATTAAGCCATCCGCCGTTTTATACTGGCTTTCAATGTGCTGGATAACGGGAGAAGCCGCCTTTAGTGGGGAGGGAGCGAGTATTGATTTCTCGGTACAACTAAGAAGAAAAATCATTGTAGCAAGAAAAACGGGTAAGGCGATCCAAAATTTGTTTTTCATCCAAGTTCTCCTTTTTCAGTGAATGGTTGCGCAGAGACCGAATTTCGGCCTCGTTTTTTGGAAAGATAAAGCAATTCATCCGCCGCTTCAAAAAAAGCCTCTTGTGTCTTATATTGTGCGACATCCTGTTGAAAGAGACTTGCAACGCCAATTGAAACTGAGACGCTATGTTTAAAAGGCTGATGTGGGAAAACGGCTTGGAAAATTTCATGGCGAATGCTTTCCGCAATTTGTCTCGCTTCTTCTTGTTTAGTTTTTGGAAGTAAAATGGCAAATTCTTCACCGCCTACTCGGGCAGCTACCGCCTGAACGGGCAAGGCACGATTTTTTAAAATCGTACCAATTTCACGCAATACCAAGTTGCCCGCTTGATGCCCAAAGGAATCATTGATTTTTTTAAAGTGATCTATATCGATCAATAGTAAACTTAAGTTTTCTTGCTTAAGAAGGGCTTCACGAAAGTTTGTTTCAAACTGCTGATTAAAGTGATGCGAATTTTTCAAGCGGGTGAGCGAATCAATCGTTGCCGTACTTTGTAATTCCATCAAGACTTCATTGCTGTAGCGAATGTAGCGTGCTGCGAAAAAAATAATCGTGCTGGAAAAGAAAAAAGAAGTCGTATAGATCAAGCCTTCGCGGAGTGTTAAAGTGCGGTAAGAGTTAAAGCTTGTAAAATAATATAAATAAAGACCTGGTAGCGCGCAAAGCAAGATGAGTAAGTATTTTTTAGCGGAGCTCACCTTAAAAAAGGTGGCAGCAAGGCAAAGCAAGTAGAAAAAAGTCAGGATGATAATGTAGCGCTCGTTTGCTAATGAATTAGAAACGATCCAAAGTCGGCCGATGATAATCATGATGTAAGAAGAAGTCAGTGCAATTCGTCCAAAAAAAACGGCCATTAACAGTAAGATATTCATGCGCAAATTGATGTAGATAACAGGATTGTGCGAAATGGCGCCGCTATATGTGAAATAAATTCCCCACAAACCATAATAGATGCCAACAAGAAAAAAGAGGATGTATCTTTGGTGCGTCTTTGTTAGCCAGTGCGGTTTGCGCTCGCGGATGACACGAAATAGCAAGCCTTGGATAAAAAGTAAAGCAAGAAAACTTGCTACGCTGTCAATATAGGGGTCAAATTTACTCCAATCCATTTTGATAGCTCCTTTAAGTCATTAGTAAGAAATAGGAACAGGTCACTTGGTCGCGCCCGCTTTGCTTAGCTTGATAAAGCGCTTCGTCAGCTTTTTCTTTCATCAAGTCTTGATTTGAAAAATTTGTATTCGTATAAGTAGCAATTCCTGCTGAGATCGTAATGGAAAGGGACGTTTCCTTTTGAAGGAACTGGTGCTCTCTCACTTTTAATCGCAATGCTTCTGAGATAGCCAGAGCTTCATTTCCAGATGTTTTTGGCAGCAAAATCGCAAATTCCTCACCGCCAATTCGCGCGAGCAGACTGTGCTTAGGGAAATTAAATCCTTGTAGCAATCCTGAAAGTTCTTGCAAAACCTTATTTCCGGTTTGATGGCCGTAAGTATCGTTGATTTGCTTGAAAAAGTCGATATCGAATAAAACTAAGCTCAAGTTTTGCCTGCGCAAACGTGCTTTTTTGAAAGAACGCAAGAACAATTGATTGAAAGCGCGGTAATTTGCGAGAAAAGTCATCGGATCGTGTAAACTGAAAAATTCCAATTCATGGATGCGTTCATTTGAAAGGGTTATGAAACGAGCTGCTTGATAAAGTAGAAAACTAGAAGCAAGCGAAATGCCCAAAATGATGATCCACTGATAAGCGGTTGTGAGCGTTAAGGGAATTTCGAGGCAATGAGGCAAATAGTAAACGGCAAAAGGCAAAATACTCAATTTCGCCCATAAAAATTTCTGGAGTGGAGAAATCGAAAGCTGACTTAGTTCTGTGATGACAAAAAAATAACCCATTAAGAAAAAGGTGTAAATTAATTCATTAGCATAATTGTGCGTTAAAAATAGTTTTCCAGCGATCAAAATCAGTGTTGCGATCAGCGTCGGTGATTTGCCGCCGAATAGTGCAAGAATCAACAAAATATCGAGGATCATATCGGTATAAATCCCGTGATCCTCACCACGCTGGCTGCGGATGATAAAATATAAGCCTAAAACGCCATAATAAGTCCCAATAAAATAACGCAGGGTCAAGTGTTTTCTAGCGTTAATAAACCAATTTGGTTTTTTCTTGCGCAAGAAACGCAAAATGATCCCATGAAGAAATAAACTGTATAAAAAAATAGCCAAACTGGACCAAATGGATTCGATAATCTCCCACATGACTAATGCTTCCTTTTTTTCTTTATTTGAATTTTACGGTACAATAAAAATGAATGTTTCTTGCCCGTTTATTTCATTAATTGTAATTTACTTAACAAATCAACCTCATTATCACAAATCAGTAGGGGAATGTCAATAACAGAAAAAGGTGTGGTAGAAGTGACAGAAACAGAAGCAGAAACACTTGTGACACCAGCAAATCTGGTGGCGCTTGCTAAAAAACGTAGCGAGCCTTTTCGCCTCGAGGGCTTTGTTCCTGGACAAGGGAAAAAGTCAGCTAAAATCATGTTTGTAGGTGAAGCGCCAGGAGAAACGGAAATTCACAACTTGATTCCTTTTAGCGGACGGGCGGGCGATGAATTGATGCAATTCATGGAAATTGCTGGTCTTACAAGGGAAGATGTCTATATTACGAGTGCGGTGAGAAGCAGGCCGTATCGTTACGGGGAAAAGAAAGATCGGAAAACAGGCGAAATGGTCAAACGACGTTATAATCGAACGCCGACACAAAAAGAAATTTACGCGCAGGCGCCTGTTCTTGATTTTGAAATTCAAACGGTTCAGCCAAAGCTAATGATTACGCTTGGCAATATTGGATTACGGCGATTGCTAGGAAAAGAAGCTGGCGTTTCTGACTTACATGGCCGGCTGCTTGAAAAACCCATTCAAAAGCTTGCTTCGCTCGATGAAAACCGGTTTGAATGGACAGAAGAACGCTATACGATTATTCCTACTTTTCACCCAGCAAGTATTTTTTATAATCGTAAACTATTACCGCAGATTAAAGCGGATTTTGAAGCCATTGGTTCATATGTAAAGGAGTATTTAAGATGAATTTTGTAGTTGTTGGCTCTGGAATTGTTGGGGCAAGCGCCGCTTATCACCTGGCAAGAAATGGACATTCCGTGACGGTTATTGACCGGAAAGATGCGGGACAAGCAACGGAGCACGCGGCAGGAATTATTTGTCCGTGGGTTTCAAAAAGGCGGAACAAAGTCTGGTACGAGCTCGCTAAAGCGAGCGCCAAGTTTTATCCAGAACTCGATCTTGAGCTTGCGGATTTAGGACTTGTTTCTGGATATAAACAAGTGGGGACGCTTTGCTTGCGGAAAGAAGGGAAAAGTCTTGATGCGCTTTATGAGCTTGCGATTGAACGCAAGGAAGAAGCGCCGGAGATGGGAACGATCGAAAAGCTTACCCCGGAAGAAGTGAAAGAGCGCTTTCCACTCGTTCGAGAAGGTTATGGCGCCGTTTTTTTAAGCGGCGGAGGCAGGAGTAAGGGAGCACTTGTCCGGGATGCGTTACTTGAAGGAGCCAGCCTGTACGGGGCACAAATTATTCACGGTGATGCAGTTTTAGATGAAAAACTGAAGTTAACTGTGGATGGTCGTAAAATGGCTTATGACAAGCTGCTTCTCGCAAATGGGGCATGGCTCAAACCGTTTCTAGCAAAGGCGGGTTATGCGGTTGATTTGCTAGCTCAAAAAGGGCAACTGCTTTCGCTTCACTTTGAAAGCTTGAAAATGGATGATTGGCCAGTTGTCCTGCCGCCAGCATCAAAATCCATCGTTCCTTTTGATGGCGGTCAGTTGTTGCTTGGTGCAACTCACGAAAAAGAAGCTCAGTTTGATCTTACGCCGACGAAGGAGGCGCAGGAGGAGATTTTAACTGAGCTCGAGCCGTTTATACAGTTTGATGAGTCGCCAAGTGAAATGACGCTTTCTGTTGGAACGCGGCCGTATACGTCGGACTTTACTCCGTTTATCGGAGAATGGCTCCCAAATCAAGTTTTTCTTGCCAATGGTTTAGGGGCTTCGGGGTTAACGACGGGACCTTTTGTCGGGAAACTGTTAGCGGGACTTGCGGCGAATGAGTCTGTTTCGTTTGATCTTGTGCCGTTTGATCCGAAAAAATATATCAAGAAGCATTAAACAAGCGGATTTTTATTTTCATCTAGTGTAAATCCTTCTCCCATCACGTCATGGACGGTGCTAACGGAAACGAAAGCATGTGGGTCAACGGCTTCGATGATTTGTTTTAATTGAATGATTTCATTTTTAGCAACCACGATATAAAGCACATCTTGATCAAGTTTCGAAAAGCCGCCTCTTCCTTCGAGAATGGTGACGCCTCGGTTCATCATTTGCATGACGTGAGCGGCGATTTTTTCGTTGTCTTTGGAGATGATCATGGCACCTCTTGCAGCGTAAGCTCCTTCTTGAACGAAATCAATGACGCGAGCACCGATAAAGACGGCGACAAGCGTGTACATGACTTGGCGAATATCCAGGTAAGAAATCGAAGCGGTAAGGACGATCACGTCAAATAGGAAAAGCGTCCGCCCCATGCTGATCCCTTTTTTATAATTTAAGAGTTTGGCAATGATGTCACTTCCGCCCGTCGTGCCTCCATAGCGGAAGACGATCCCAAGACCAATTCCAGTGAATCCGCCGGCAAAAAGTGTAACAAGCAGTAAGTCGGCATGCAGATCGAGTGTAAAGGGAATTCGCTGGAAAATCCATAAAAAAAGTGACAAGCTAAGCGTGCCAATACCTGTATAGATGAACGCACGGCTTCCAAGAACGCGCCAACCAATCAAAAAAAGCGGAGCATTGAGCAAAATATTGGTGTAGGCAGGGTCAATGTGCAGAAAGTGGAGCAAAATGAGGGTAATCCCAGTGAGGCCACCTTCACCAAGCCCATTTTGAATGTTAAAATTAACAAGTCCAAAAGCATAAATGGCTGTCCCGAGCATGATAAAAAGGATATTTTTTAAACGAATTGTTTTAAGCATAAATTTCTCCTTTCTAGGTCTTTGATAGACGTTATTTATGTAGGTTAGGTATAATAAGAACAGAATGCAGGGTTCACTTTTTTAGTGTACCATAAATGAAGGGGGAATTTACGTGGCGAAGACTATTCAAGAAATGCAAAAAGAAGTCGATCAGTTCATCGGTCAGTTTAAAGAAGGGTATTTTTCACCGCTTGCGATGATGGCTCGTATTACAGAAGAAACAGGCGAGCTAGCACGTGAAATCAACCATTATTATGGCGAAAAGCCGAAAAAAACCTCTGAAGGAGAAAAATCGCTCGAAGAAGAACTAGGGGATTGCTTGTTTGTTTTAACATGCATGGCAAACTCTTTAGATATTGATATGGAAGAAGCTCACGACAGAGTGATGCGCAAATTTAAGACGCGTGACAAAGATCGTTGGACGAAAAAGGAGGAAAACGAAAATGATTAAAGTAGCAGTATCTGGTTTTAAAGGAAGAATGGGCAGTGAAGTCGTACGAACGGTTCTTGCCGAAAAAGATATGGAACTTGTGGCGGTACTAGATCACGAGCCAACTGAAAAAAATATCGCCGAACTGCCTGAGTTTCACGCAGAAGATGTTCCGGTTTACGGAGATCTCAAACAATTATTGCAAGAAGCAAAACCTGAAGCGGTTGTTGATTTTACGACGCCAGCTTCCGCTTATCAAAATACGAAGACGATCATTGAACACGGGGTTCGGGCAATCGTTGGAACAACTGGATTTACGACTGAACAAATTGAGGAGCTAACCAAACTTGCCGAAGAAAAACAAACCGGAAGTTTAATTGCGCCGAACTTTGCAGTGGGGGCGGTTTTAATGATGCAATTTGCTGAAAAAGCAGCTCGTTACTTTCCAAATGTTGAAATCATTGAATTGCATCATGATCGTAAACTAGATGCGCCAAGTGGAACAGCGGTGAAAACGGCAGAAATGATTTCCAAAACACGTGAAAAAATCGAGCAAGGCCATCCAGATGAAAAAGAAACATTGCCAGGTGCGCGTGGAGCCAATTTTGAAGGCATGCACATTCATAGTGTTCGCTTGCCCGGTTTAGTTGCCCATCAAGAGGTACTATTTGGAGCTGCTGGACAAGGACTCACCATCCGTCATGATTCCTATGATCGCGTTTCGTTCATGTCTGGCGTTACGCTTGCAATCCGCAAAACGGCGGAATGGAAAACGCTGATTTATGGTCTTGAAAATATTTTGTAAGGAATTCTTTTAGAACAGGAGAAAACCATGGATCTCATTTTTAAAGAAGCACTTCCCGTACTGGAAACTTTAGAACAAGCTGGTTATGAAGCTTATTTCGTTGGCGGAGCAGTGCGCGATTATTTGTTGAAGCGTGACGTAAACGACGTCGACATTGCGACAAGTGCTTTTCCTGAAGAAGTGAAGCAGCTGTTTCACAAAACCTATGATACCGGGATAGAGCACGGGACAGTCACGGTTCGGCTCGGCGATGAACTATATGAAGTCACGACTTTCCGGACAGAAGGAAAATACGTGGATTTCAGAAGACCCAGTGAAGTCAAATTCGTTCGTTCGCTTGAGGAAGATTTGCTACGGCGGGATTTTACCATGAACGCTATTGCGATGGATAAGGCGGGAAAACTGCACGATCCATTTTCGGGAGAGAAAGCGATTTTGCGACGGGAAATTAAAGCGGTTGGAGAGCCTGAGCACCGTTTCAGAGAAGATGCTTTACGGATTATGCGGGCTGTTCGCTTTTTAAGTCAGCTCGAATTTACCTTGGAGGAAAAAACGAGACAAGCCTTGAAAGAAGAGGTTAGTTTGCTTGCGCATACGGCTGTTGAACGAATCCGCGTAGAATGGGTCAAGCTTGTTCAAGGAAAAGGGCGCACTTGCGCGTTTAAGCTAATCATCGAAACTTGTATGGAACGCTATTTGCCAGGTCTTCTGGATAAAAAGGAGGAGCTCGCCAAACTAGCAAGTTTCAAGTTTCATGAAAAGCCTAGTGAAGATTTAGTGTGGCTGAGCCTCGTTCTTGCTGTGCGCCCGGATTCGCTTCGAGCGTTTTTAAGGGCTTGGAAGTTGTCAAATCAGCAAATCAAACGAACGGAACAAGCTTATGCATTAATACAGGAAGAGAAGCCGTGGACGGATTACAAGCTGTACCAAGCGCAAGCGGAAGGGATTCGTCTTGTGGAAAGCGGGAAGGCGTTAATCGGGCAAGAAAACGATCTACAAGTGGCACTTGCAAATTATGAGGCGCTTCCGATCCATGCCCGGTCAGAGATGGCGATTGATGGACGTTTTTTGATGGCTTTTTATGAAAAAACAGGAGGCCCTTGGCTTAGCGAATTATTAATGGAAATTGAGCAAAAAATTGTTTCTGGAGAACTTCAAAATCAAGAAGAAGCAATTAGGAGGTGGCTTTTAGATGGCAAGTCAGAATCGTGATAAACTGTTGGCGCTTTTTTCAAAGCACGTGGATCAGTTTGTATCCGGAGAAGAAATTGCTCAGCAGCTAGGGATTTCACGGGCAGCGATTTGGAAACATATGGAAAATCTTCGTAAAGAAGGGTTTCAAATTGAGGCGGTCAGAAATAAAGGCTACCGGCTAGAAAAATTTGGCACGCTTTTCTCGAAAGATAGTTTGCTGTTAGGTCTTGAAACGGAATTTATCGGACGCACGTTATACTTTTACGAGGAAGTGGCTTCAACGCAACTGATCGCCCATGAAAAGGTAAATAACGGTGCGCCGGAAGGAACCGCAATCGTGGCTGATTTTCAAAATGCTGGTAAGGGAAGGTTAAAGCGCGACTGGCTCTCAAGCCGCGGAGAAGGGATCTTCACGAGTGTGATTTTGAAGCCGGATATTCCGATTATGGAAGTACCACAGTTCACTTTTATTGCTTCACTCGCGGTTTCGGAGGCGGTTCAAAAGTTGACGGGGCTTGCGGCGAGAATCAAGTGGCCCAATGATATTTATATTGGAAAACGGAAGATTTGTGGTGTGTTAACGGAAATGCAAGCAGAAGCGGAAACGATTCACGCGGTTATCATCGGCATAGGGATTAACGTGAATCAAGCGGCTTTCCCAGAAGACTTGAAGCAAAAAGCAACATCTCTTCGAATCGAAGCGGGACAAGTCTTTTCACGAACGGAAATCATTCAGGAAATTTTTAAGCAGCTTGAAAAATATTATAAACTGTACCTTGAACAGGGATTTGCTCCGATTAAGTTACTTTGGGAAGAGCAAGCGATTCCTTTTTCAAAGCGGATCCGAGTGAGCACGTTAAAAGGTATCATCACTGGGAAAGCCGAAGGGATTTCGGATACGGGAGTTTTATTTGTCCGGGACGATGAAGGTGTGCAACATGCGATTTATTCTGCGGACATCGAATTTGAAAATTAAGGATTGAAAATGCTTTTTTTGCAGGAAATGAGGGTGTGAAACTGGAAATTCCCAAAAAGGTGGGCTTGAAATCCGCCTTTTTTCTTTTTTTCATTTGAACTGATTTCCGGTATAATCCAAACGAGGAGGTTTGATATGCGAAAATCTATCCAGCTACTGCTAGTTTCGATGGTCGCTTTGCTTTTGCTAGGAGCTTGCGGTTCATTTTCTGAATCTAATAAAGAATCAAATGAAAAGGCTGAGCAGACAGAGAAACAGGGCAAATCATTTTTGAATCCGATCGGGACGGAAAAGTTTCAACAGATACAGCTTGACAAACAGGATAAAGTGGTTTATGTTGGTCGGCCATCTTGTCCAGACTGCCAAGCTTTTCAGCCGATTTTACAAGAGGTTTTAAAGGAAAACAACTGGGGAAAGATTGACTACTATAATACTGCCCGAGCTAGTGAGAAAAATCGTAAAGCGATGATCAGTGCTTTAAAACAAGTTAAAATCGATTCGGTCCCGTCATTAATTGCTTTTAAAAATGGAAAAGTACAAGCTGTTTTTCACGGAAATGACTCTAAAAAAGAGCTTACAAATTGGCTTAGAAAAAATTCACTATAAAAAAGCAATACTTTTTTGCTAAAATCCCCTTTTCTCCTAATAAAATTCATTTTTTCGTCACAATTTATTCGCTTAAGAAGTGCTAAAATAAAGGTGAGGATTTTATTTTGAGGGAGATGAGCGAGATGGAGCAGCCGTACATGCGAAAGGAAGAGCGCATGACGCTAGCGCGAAAAACGCTTGAAGATATTTTCAAGCAAGATCCAAGCGAGGCTAGAGCTTTTTGGGAAATCGTTAGACAAAGTGAAAATTTGATTGATGAGTTAAGCATTGATTTGCTTAAGCAAGTTGAAAGTGGAGAGGGAGCGGAGAAAGAAAAAGATACGGAAAGTACCCTCCAAATTATTCCTTTTCCATCTAGAGAAACAAAGTAGCACCGGTCCTTTGACAGGTGCTTTTTCTTTACGCGCTAAACTTTAAGAGGGCTTAAAAATGTGATAAGATAGCAGATGAAGCTGGGCGAATTGATTGTATTCCAGGGGAAACGATACGGCCCTACCTTCAAAAGATTAATTTTTTGCCGTGATTCGATACTCGAACATGGACGAAAGGATGGAAAAATGAAGAAACCGATCGATTTTTTAGAAATGAAGTCGCGTTCTGAAAAAATTGTGATGATGACAGCTTATGATTACCCTTCAGCGCGGAATGCGGAGGCAGCTGGAATGGACATGATTCTCGTTGGGGACTCACTTGGAATGGTGGTACTTGGATATGAATCGACCGTTCCCGTGACGCTTTCTGATATGATTCACCATACAAAAGCTGTAAAACGAGGAGCCCCGGATACGTTTGTTGTGAGCGATATGCCTTTTATGAGTTACCATGGTTCAACAACTGAGACACATCAAAATGCACGCTTGCTTATCCAAGAAGGTGGCGTGGATGCGATTAAACTGGAAGGAGCAGGGCTTGTTATAGAGAAAATTCGTTCTCTTACAGAAGCAGGAGCGCCGGTTGTAGCTCACCTTGGGCTCACTCCGCAAAGTGTTGGCCTTACTGGAAGTTATAAAGTCCGCGCAAAATCTTCGGAAGAAGCAAATGAGCTCCTTCGTCAAGCAAAGGAAATCGAAGCCGCAGGAGCTATTGCACTTGTTCTTGAAGCTATCCCGAAACAGTTAGCTAAAAAAGTCACAGAGATGCTTACGATTCCGACTATTGGTATCGGAGCAGGCGCAGGAACGGATGGGCAAGTACTCGTGTATCACGATATTGTTGGATACGGAATTTCTCGCCGGGCGAAATTTGTCAAAGCTTATGCAGAAGTAGATCAATTGATTGAACCAGCGCTTAAAGCGTATCTGACCGATGTGAAAACGGAAAAATTCCCTACGGATGCTCACTCGTTTACGATGAAAGAAGAAGAGCTTCGAGGTCTTTACGGGGGAGGAAATGCGTGATGCAAGTTGTTCGTTCGAAAAGAGCGTTAAAAGCTATTCTCTCCCAGCAAGCAAATAAAAGCATTGGCTTTGTACCGACGATGGGTTATTTGCACGAAGGACATCTTGCCTTGATGGAAAAAGCTCGCTTAGAAAATGAATTTGTTGTGGCAAGCGTCTTCGTGAATCCGACACAGTTTGGTCCAAACGAGGATTTAGAGGCTTATCCGCGTGATGAGGAAAAAGATCAAAAACAAAGTGAACGTGCAGGTGTGGATCTTTTATTTATTCCCCCAGTGGAAGAGATTTATCCAAAAGACGTGAGTGCCCAGATAAAAGCGGTTCAAGCTGTTGATGTTTTGGACGGGAAGGGACGCCCGGGACACTTTGATGGAGTCTTGACGGTGCTTTTAAAATTATTTATGCTCGTTCAGCCAGATCGTGCTTATTTTGGGCAAAAAGATGCGCAACAAGTTGCGGTGGTTCAAAATTTTGTTTCTGACTATTTTTTACCGGTGGACATTCGAGTAGTCGAAACGGTGCGGGAGCCAGACGGACTCGCAAAAAGTAGTCGGAATGTTAATCTGCTAAAAGAAGAACGAAAAGAAGCTCCTGTGATTCATCAAGCGCTTTTAGCCGGGAAGGCACGTATTTTGGATGGTTGCCAAAATGAAAATGAAATTTTGGATGCGGTTCGGGAAGTGCTTCGTGTGGCTACTTTGAAACTCGATTATTTAGCACTCTATAGTTATCCAGATTTTAAACCCGTTACGAATTTTACAAAACCCATCATTCTTGCTATCGCGGTGCAGTATGAAAAAGCGCGTTTGATAGATAATGAGATTGTGCGGCTGAGCGGAGGTGAAACGAATGCTACGAACGATGATGTTTGCTAAAATTCACCGCGCAAAAGTAACGGAAGCCAATTTGAATTATGTGGGAAGTATTACGATTGATGCGGATTTACTGGAAGCAACGGGGCTTTTGCCAAATGAGCGGGTTCAAATTGTTGATAATCATAATGGAGCACGATTTGAAACGTATATCATAGAAGGCGCACATGGAAGTGGTGTGATTTGTGTGAATGGTGCCGCAGCTAGGCTCGTTGCTCCTGGTGATACGATTATTATTATGGGTTACGCAGAGATGGAAACGGAAGAAGCAAGGAAACTAGTTCCGAAGGTGATTGTACTGGGTGAACAAAATCAAATTGTGGAAAGGCTCTATCAGGAATTGCCGGGAGCAACACTCGAATAAAAAATACGGCGGATCGAGTTTTAGGAAGGTGAAGAGAATGAAAAGCAGATTGAAAAAATATGTGGTGGTTGATCTTGAGACCACTGGGAACCAAGCTTCAAGAGAAGATCGAATTATCCAGTTCGCAGCCGTAATGGTAGAAGACGGAAAAATTGTTCAGCGCTTTTCAACTTTTATTAACCCAGAAAAACCGATCCCGCCGTTTATTAAAGAACTTACGGGGATTGATTCGAGTGACGTTCGTGATGCGCCACTTTTTGAAGATGTAGCGGAAACGATTTATGCCCTACTAGAAGGGACTATTTTTGTGGCGCACAATGTTTCGTTTGATTGGACTTTTTTGCAAAAGGAAATGCTTCGAATCGGAATGACACCACCCAAGATTCCACTTCTTGATACGGTAGAATTAGCGCGGATTCTATATCCAGAAATTGATAGCTACAAGTTGCAGGACCTCGGGGATGAATTTGGACTGGCTCATGAAAATCCGCACCAAGCAGATAGCGATGCGGAAGTCACGGCTCTTTTGCTCATTCAGCTGCTAGCCAAACTAGAACGTTTGCCGCTACCACTTGTTGAAAAATTAACAGCTGTTTCTAGCCCACTTAAAAATCACTTGCCAACACTTTTATTTGAAATCGAGATGAAAAAAGGAAAGCAGCGCGAGGAAATTCAAGATCATTTATTTGTTTATCGTGGCCTTGTATTGCGCAAAAAACAGTTACCGAAAACTCAAGCCAAAAAAGCAGATTCTGGCCGAACTTTCCCGCAAGAAGTGGAGGAAAAGAAAGCCTTGTTAAAACAAGCGGGGACACCGCTTTATGCAAGAAATGGCCAGTTTGAAATGATGAATTTGGTGTACCGTGCGATGGTGGAGAAAAAACATGCTTTGATTGAGGCAGGAACTGGGATCGGGAAATCTTTGGGCTATTTTTTGCCGGCTCTTTATATAGCCAAGGACAGGCAGGAGCCTGTTTTAATCAGTACATATACGAATGCTTTACAGGCACAACTTTTTGAAAAGGATGTGCCGCTTGCGAGAAGTCTTGCGGGAATGGATGTTCAAGCGGAAGTTTTGAAGGGACGTGAGCATTATCTCAATCTCTTTAAGTTCGAGCAACTCTTGAATGAATCCGATCCGCAATATGACGTGGTTGTGACGAAAATGAAACTTTTGGTTTGGCTGTCTGAAACGGAAACAGGGGATATTGATGAAGTCAATTTATCAAGCGGGGGCGCGCTTTTCTGGAACCGTTTAAAACACACGGGTTGGTATTTACCGGAAGGAGATGATCCGTTTATTCAACATGATTTTTACAAATTCAGTGTTGAAAAAGCGAAACGAGCGGATCTTTTGATCGTTAATCACGCGCTTCTTTTGGCCGATCATTTTCAAGAAAGAAAAATTCTACCAGACTATTCGGTTGCAGTCATTGATGAGGCACATCATTTTGCGGAGAGTGCTCGCGAGAAAAAAAGCTTTATTTTGTCTTATCGCAAAGTAAAATATTTCCTAAACCAATTAGGAACACTCGAAAAATATTCGCTCCTTAGTCGGCTTGCTTTTGTATTTCCGGGGGAGGAAAGTTTATTTGATTTAAATATTGCACAAGTGAAATTAAACGAGGCGATCGAAAGCTTTTTTTCGGAGTTACATGCCTTGCTTGTAGGTACGAAAAAAGCGGATACGAAGCTTGTTTTGATCGAAAATCGGGAGGTGGTGCATTTCACGGAAACGCTTCGTTATGCGGCGGATAACGTGGCTGTCCTTTTCCACGAAGTAGAGCGACATTTAAGCAATTTGCTTGAAAAGGGACGAGCTGAAGCGCCACTAAAAGAAGCAGAAACAGCTTTTGTGGAAGAAGTCTACTCGTTTTTACTTGACTGGAAAGCGATGAGTGACGAATTTAAGCGGCTTGAAGTGAAGGGCGAAGAAGTAATGACGATTACGCTTGAGTCGGACAAAAACCATCATGTTTCAAGTTTGCGGATCATTGGTTCTTACATGACACCAGAAGAGGCATTAAAAGAAGCGTTCTTTTCCAAAAAGGAAAGTGTCATTTTAACGTCAGCTACACTTTCTGTAAACGGAAAGTTCTCCTATATAAAAAAAGAACTAGGGCTTAGTGAATCAGAATTAATTGAAGCGCAAATCCCGTCGCCGTTTAATTATGCAGATCATGCTCGTGTCTTGATTCCAAGCGATATGCCACAAATTAAAGGCACACCCGTTCAAGATTATACGCGAATACTTGCGGATTATTTAACAGAAATGTTATTGATTACAAAAGGAAAGATGCTTGTACTTTTCACTTCGCATGAAATGCTGCGTCTCGTTTATAGCTATTTGAAAGAGCGGCAAGAACTGGAAGAATATATGATTCTCGGACAAGGCATTTCAAGCGGAAGTGTTAACCGCCTAACGAAGCAATTTCGCCAATTTGACCGAGCAGTATTACTTGGAACAACAAGCTTTTGGGAAGGAATCGATATCCCAGGTGAAGCTCTGAGTTGCCTTGTGATTGTTCGTTTGCCATTTGCACCACTTGATGATCCTTATACGAAGGCACAAATTGATTTGCATAAAAAGCGTGGCGAAAATGCGTTTCAAACTTTTTCACTTCCACAAGCTGTTCTGCGCTTTAAACAAGGATTTGGCCGTTTGATTCGGCGTGAAACGGACCGAGGGATGGTCGTAATCTTTGATAATCGTGTCGATACGACAAGTTTTGGTCAAAGTTTTTTAAATTCCATTCCGGCTGTGACGGAAATCAAAGGTGAAAAATCGATCTTGCTAGAAGAAATGACGAACTTTTTTGAGGAAGAAGAGGAATAACACTTCAAAAGTCAGTTTTGAATTGCTATAATAAGAACATGTTTAGCATTCTTCTGCCGAATGTTCGGCAATTTGAAGAAAGAAATGAGAGGAATATGTTGCGAACAAGGAAAAAACGTAGAGTTTTACCTATAATTCTGATTCTACTTGCGATTGTTATCGTCCTTTTTCTAGCGGGAATTTGGGTTTTAAGTTATTCTGAAAAGCCGCTTAAAAAAGAAGAAGCAGTGGCACTTTCCCGAATTGAGGGGAATGTAGATTTAAAAAAACAAGATCAATTTTATCTTTATAATGGAACGAAAGAAACTTACTATGTGTTGACTGGTGAAAATAAAGCTGGGAAAAAAATCATTGTCTGGGTTCCAAAAAAGAAATCGGGTGAAGTCTTAGTGAAATATGCTTCCGATGGGATTTCAGAAAAGAAGGCACGAGAAATCGTCGAAGCGAAGAAAAAGCCAGCCAAGATTTTAAATGTAACGCTTGGAATGGAAGACGGCGTTCCGCTTTGGGAAGTCAGCTATTTGGATAAAGACGATCAATTAGGTTACTATGACATGTCGTTTAGTGAAGGAAAATGGCTACGACAAATTGAAAACTTGTAGATGCTAAAAGAGTTCGAATTGGAGGAGAGAAAGATGAAACAGCCTTTGTCAAACCGTGTAGAACAAGTTGCCCCGTCCCCAACGCTTTTTATTACTGCAAAAGCCAAACGGATGAAGCAAGAGGGAAGCGATGTGATTGGACTTGGAGCAGGAGAACCAGATTTTAATACGCCTGAAAATATTATTCAAGCGGCTTATCGCTCCATGGAAGAAGGGCATACAAAATATACGCCTTCAAGTGGGATTAAAGAATTAAAAGATGCGATCTGCAAGAAGTTAAAGCGAGATCAATCACTTGATTACACAGAGGAACAAATTTTTGTAGGAACGGGAGCCAAACATGTCCTTTATTCCGCGTTCCAAGCAATTATTAATCCAGGCGATGAAGTGATCATTCCGGTTCCTTACTGGGTTACTTATCCGGAACAAGTTAAACTTGCCGGAGGCGTTCCAGTTTTCGTAGAAACGGGTTTTGACCAAGATTTTAAAATCCTCCCTGCTGATTTAGAAAAAGCTATTACTCTGAAAACAAAAGCCATTGTGTTAAATTCTCCCAACAATCCAACGGGGATGAGTTATTCGACTGCTGAACTGAAGGCACTTGGGGAAATCGCTGTTCAGCATGATCTTTATATCATTTCGGATGAGATTTATGAAAAACTGTATTATGGAGATCCAGCTAAACTTGTTTCAGTGGCTAGTTTTGGTCCGGAATTTTATGAGCGGACGATCGTTGTGAATGGAGTTTCAAAAGCATATGCGATGACAGGCTGGCGAATTGGCTATGCAGCAGGTCCGCGTTCTGTTATAGCAGCTATGGGGAAACTAGCTGACCACATGACAAGTAATCCAAGTGTGAGTGCGCAGTATGCGGCGCTTGAGGCTTACGAAGGCAGTCAAGAAGTGCCTGAAAAGATGTATCAAGCGTTTGAAGAGCGAATGAAACGCTTTTATCCACAGCTTGAAAAAATTCCTGGTTTTAAACCTAAAAAACCGGATGGCGCTTTTTACTTTTTTATTGAAGCAAAAGATGCTGCCAAGCAAAAGGGATTTGATTCAGTAGATGACTTTGCGGAGGCACTACTCAATCAAGCGCTTGTTGCTGTGATCCCTGGATCTGGATTTGGAATGCCAGATTATATCCGATTATCTTATGCAACAGATCCAGAGCTTTTCCAAACTGCGTTAAATCGAATTCAAGATTTTATGATGAAATAGGGAGTGTAAATGGTGAAAATAACAATCAATCAAGCAAAAGAGTATGTCAATCAAGAAGTGACAATTGGCGTTTGGCTTGCAAATAAACGGTCAAGCGGGAAAATTGCTTTCTTACAAATGCGCGATGGTACCGCTTTTATGCAAGGGGTTGTCGTGAAAGCAGAAGTCGAAGAAGAAATTTTTCAGCTTGCTAAAAGTATGACGCAAGAAACAAGTTTTTATGTTACGGGAACGATCCAAGAAGATACACGTTCACCGTTTGGCTATGAAATGGCAGTAAAAGGGATTCAAGTCATCTCAGAAGCGCATGACTATCCGATTACGCCCAAAGAACATGGAACTGAATTTTTAATGGATCATCGCCATTTATGGCTACGTTCTAATCGCCAACATGCCATTATGAAGGTTCGGAATGAAATTATCCGTGCTACTTACGAATTCTTTAACCGTGAAGGCTTTATTAAAATTGACCCACCAATTCTAACAGGTAGCGCACCAGAAGGGACAACCGAGCTTTTCCATACGAAATATTTTGAGGAAGATGCTTATCTTTCACAAAGTGGTCAGCTTTATATGGAAGCAGCAGCTATGGCTTTTGGGAAAGTTTTCTCATTCGGTCCAACTTTCCGAGCTGAAAAATCGAAAACACGCCGTCACTTAATTGAATTCTGGATGATCGAACCAGAAATGGCATTTTATGAATTAAAAGATAGCTTAGAAGTACAAGAAAATTATGTGGCTTTCTTGGTGAAATCGGTGCTTGATCACTGCGCACTTGAACTTGAACGACTTGGGCGTGATACAACAGTGCTTGAAAAAATGACTGCACCATTCCCGCGCATCACCTATACAGATGCCGTTAAATTATTAAAAGAAAAAGGTTTTGATGATATCGAGTGGGGCGAAGACTTCGGGGCACCGCATGAAACTGCCATTGCGGATAGCTTTGAAAAACCGGTTTTCATCATACATTATCCGAAAGGAATCAAACCGTTTTATATGCCAGAAGATCCGGAAAATCCAGATGTAGTCCTATGTGCTGATCTTATTGCGCCTGAGGGTTACGGCGAAATCATTGGCGGTTCCGAGCGGATTCATGACTTAGACATTCTTCTTGAACGTATCAAAGAGTTTGGTTTAGATGAAGAAGCTTATAGCTGGTACATTGACCTTGCTCGTTACGGTTCAGTTCCTCACTCAGGATTTGGTCTTGGTCTTGAAAGAACGGTTGCTTGGCTAACAGGGGCAGAACACGTTCGTGAAACTATTCCATTCCCACGTTTATTAAACCGTCTTTATCCTTAATAGAAAAAAACGAAAAGCAAGGGCTATAAATCGCCTTGCTTTTCGTTTTTTTCTGGCCTAAACAAGGATTTTAAACCAGATTTTCTTATTATTCGGGTCTATGCTATAATTTGGATGAGGTGTTTAAGATGGATCAAAAATTAACGAGAGACTGGATTGTAGAAGGTGTTGTATCCCTTCCTCAAGTAGTGATGCGCCATTACGCTGCGCTTCAAATGAATGAGACGGAACTCGTGCTCATCTTGCAAATTGAGTCGTTTCGTTCAGCTGGGAACCCTTTTCCTTCTATGGAAGAACTAGCGGAACGAATGACGCTTGGAAAAGAAAATGTGATGCGTCTTGTAGAGACGCTTTTTCATAAAGGTATTCTCATGATTGAACAAGAAAAAACAAATGGAATGCTCACGGAACGCTATTCACTCGCGCCACTTTATCACAAATTAGAAGCGTATTTGGAAAATGAAGCCTTACGCACACAAGTGCAACAAGAAGAAGAGAATGAAATTCATGTGTACCGGTTATTTGAATCTGAATTTGGGCGCCCGTTATCACCGATTGAAGCGGAAATGATTTCTGGCTGGCTAGATCAAGACCATTTTGCACCGGCATTAGTTCGAGAAGCGCTAAAAGAAGCCGTTATTGCTCAAAAAAAGAATTTCCGATATATAGATCGTATTTTACTGAACTGGAAAGACAAAGGTGTGAAAACTGTGGAAGATGCGCAGCGTGTGGCTGAGGAATTTCATCAGCATAGCCGCACGGGGTTTTCGAGTACACCTGGTGAAATCAAAAAAAGTAAAAATTCCATACCGCTTTATGATTGGCTGGAAAACAGAAAAGGGTGACAAACAAAGATGCTGAGTAAAAAACAAACCATTTTTTGCATTCAAGAAATGGAAAAAATGTTTCCGAATGCACACTGTGAACTGGTCCATAAAAATACGTTTGAACTTTTAATCGCTGTGGTGCTTTCAGCGCAGTGCACGGATGCACTTGTCAACAAAGTAACAGCTTCACTTTTTGAAAAATATCGTACCCCAGAAGATTATCTTGCGGTTCCACTGGAAGAATTAGAAGGCGATATTCGCTCGATTGGCTTGTATCGCAATAAAGCCAAAAATATTCAAGGCTTGTCTCGTCGCTTGATTGAAGATTTTGATGGCAAGGTTCCAGATACTCATGAAGCGCTCGAGAGCTTGCCTGGTGTTGGGCGCAAGACGGCTAATGTGGTTTTATCTGTCGGCTTTGGAATTCCTGCGATTGCCGTTGATACGCACGTAGAACGTGTCACAAAGCGGCTTGCAATCTGTAGATGGAAAGATTCTGTTCAAGAAGTAGAAGCAACACTCAAACGGAAATTGCCGAAAGAAATGTGGTCGCAAGCGCACCATGATTTGATATTCTTTGGACGCTATCACTGCAAAGCGAGAAAACCGGAATGCCCGACTTGCCCGTTACTTTCGATTTGTCGGGAAGGGAAAAAACAAGCGAAAGCGAGAGGATTTGATGGTTAAGCTTGAATACGCGGAAGAACTCGTTCATGAGGCCTTTCCAGCACCGCTTGTTGAAAGCGACACGCTAGATGCTGATTCGATTTTTGTAAGCGGCGTCCCGTTTTGGCAAGAGCAACTTTTTTACCAAGAAAATGGGGGAGTGCGACCTTGGGAATTTGACCGAGCTAAAGCTTGCCGCAAACTTGGAAAGCAAATGACCGCTTTGTTAGAAAACTTGGATTCCGTTTTAAGAGCCCATGAAAAACCAGATCCGACGCTTGTTCGTGATGCACTAGGTCTTTTTTTATCCGTTTTATTTTGGAGTAATGGACGTCCTGTTGTGCTTAGCCATCTCGAAGAAGCAGTGGCTGAATTGGAATTAAAACCGCTCAACTGTTATGACAGGTTGAAGTACTGCTTAGAACGCGGTAATACCTTCTTGGGTTTTCGCGGATTAAATGAATTAATGCTAGAACAACGAAAATTAATCGCCAAACAAGGCTAATCAACCGATCAAAAAAAGCTCCTCAGCTGAGGAGCTTTTTTTGATCAGCCTCCGGTTTCCCGCGTGGCTCGATTATTATTATCTTGGTTTGGTGGGTTCGGATTATTGCCGCCATTATCCGAGTTCCCATTTTCATTCTCATTCTCATTTCCACCAGTTTCTTCTTTTGGAATTGTGACGCTAGTGGAGGCGGCTGGGCTCGTTTTTCCATCTTTCACCGCAACAACGGATATAGTTGTAACCGATCCAGGAGCTCCGCCTGAAATGGTGATGGAAGTTGAAGAAACACTTGAAGTTTGACCATTAATGGTGACTTGGTAAGAAGAAGCTCCATTTACGGCGCCCCAGCTGGCTGTGATTTGTTTAGTTGAAGTATTATAGCTTGCATTCAAACCAGCAGGTGCTGTAAGTTCATTTGCTTTTTCCTCTTCCTCTTCTTGCTTCTTGCGTTCTTCTTCCTCTTTTTTCTTCTGTTCTTCTAAACGTTTTTGTTCTTCTTCTTTTTGTTTATCGAGTTCTTCGCTTGAATTATCGTCTTCATCATCACTTGAACTGCTAGCGCTACCTGTTCTGCTTGGCACTGTTCCTTTAACAAAGAGTTCATTTGTGATCGCGGAACTTGGTGTACCAGATGCTGCAACAGTTGGTGGGTTAGAGCCTCTCAAGATTGGAACGGAAACGACACTGCTAGGCTTCTTAAAGTCCGATGTATTTTTTCCTTCCGATACATGTGCCATCAGCTTGCTAAACATTCGCTGTGAAATCTTTTGTTCACTTGAAGATAGATAGTTTTTCAAATTATCATAGCCTGTCCAAACTGCAATCGAATAGTCGGTTGAATAACCAGCAAACCAAGCATCTCGAGCTGCTCCTTTTGGATAACTATATTTGTTTTGGGCAGCTTGATCGAAGTTCGTTGTCCCGGTTTTTCCGGCTGCAGGAACTCCAGGAACCGCAGCACTTGTCCCAGTTCCTTTAGAAAGAACATCTTTTAGCATATCGGAAATCATATAAGCCGTGGATTCTTTCATCGCTGTTTCGCTTTTCGGTTCCATGTCCATCGACGTTTCCCCATCGGAAAGAACGATTTTTTTGATGGCATGAGGCTTGTTATAAACCCCTTGATTTCCAAATGCAGCATAGGCGCCAGCTAATTGGACAGGGTTCGATTCATTCGCACCGATTGCGTAAGACTCATAAAACTCTTTGTAGTTAAACCAGAGTTTATCTGTAAAAGTTTTTGCTTTATCAAGTCCAACTGTTTGTAAAGCTTTGAGTGCTGGAATATTCCGTGACATGTAAAGCGCTTCGCGGACGGTAAGAGAGCCTTTATAGCTCAAATCCCAGTTATTGATCTCATTTCCAGAAGAATAGCTATAAGGTGCATCTTTTAGCACTTTCGCTGTCGACCAGTTAAGATATTCAATCGCTGGACCATAATCTGCGATCGGCTTCATCGTTGACCCAACTTGACGTTTCAGCTGCGTCGCGTAGTTGTAGCCACGCGTAACATTTTCCTTTTGATTTCGTGCCCCACCGATGGCTTCGATGCGCCCATTTTTAGTGTTTTGAAGGACGATCCCAGCTTGCATTTTGTCATCTGAAAATTGAACGATATCATTTGAATTGAGCATTTCTTCCGTATATTTCTGAGCATCTTGATCGAGTGACGTATAAATCGTCAGCCCATCTTTATAGACATCATATTCTTTTGGAATTTCGCTCAAGACTTGCGTGACGTAAGCATCATATTTATAGGTTTTATCTTTACGATCGGATTCAGAACGGAGCCCAGTGGCAACTTGAACCGTTTTCGCTTGATCCATTTCTGATTTGGTAATTTTTCCATTTTTGTACATGTTGGAAAGAACAATATCACGTCGTTGTTTGGCCGCTTCTGGATGGTCATAGGGGTTGTAATTATTCGGGCTTTGCGGCATCCCAGCAATGAGAGCTGTTTCCGCAAGATTTAATTTGTTAAGTTTTTTGCCGAAATAATGTTCAGCAGCGGTTTCCATTCCGTGAACCCGATCTGACATATACACCTTGTTGACATAAATTTCGATGATATCTTGTTTGCTATACTTTTCTTCCAGTTTAAGAGCAAGATAAGCTTCTTGAGCTTTCCGCCCAAGTGTTTTGTTGGTGTAGTCAAGATAAGACATCTTAATGATTTGCTGAGATAGCGTACTTGCTCCTTCAGCTCCAAAGCCTTCCTTAACATTGGCAATGACAGCTCCACCGAGTCTAATGGGATCAAGCCCATCATGTTCATAAAACCGTGTATCTTCCGTTGAAAGAACCGCATCTTGAAGGGACTTTGGAATGTCTTTGTATTCAATATAATCACGGCGTTCTGTTCCAACTTCCGCAAAAACCTTTCCATCTTTATCGAGTAATTTAGAAGAAAGCGGGTCGCGCAATTTGGAGTCTGAGAGTTCAGGAGCATCTTTTGCGTAACTATAAAAGACGGTGGCTCCAGCAGCAATTCCGAAGAAAGCGCAGAAAAGAGCCGCAAAGAAAACAAATTTGAGTATCTTTTTTCCAGTTACTTTTTTCGGTTTTTTGGGGGGAACTCCAGATTTCTGGCTACGAAATTCCGCTCTTGTTTGCAGTTTGTCTGCCATTAAAAATTCTCTCCTTTAAAAATTCGATTAAAAGCACTTCTTATCAATAATAGACAAAAAGTCCAATCGAGGATTTAGACCATAAGGAATTTGGTCAGAATGTTGTCTAATCTCATCTAATGTAATGGATTTTCGTCCGCCTTGAAGCATACGCTCCCAGAAGGGAAAAAAAGCATCGAACAAGGTGAGATAAACTTCCCCAAGTTCACTGAACGAGGTGATCACAAAGGCAATTCCTTCTTGTTTTGTCACCTGCTTCATGTGTTCGATTTGGTGGGGATGGAAATTACTTAGTGGAAAAGCGGTTTTATTTTTGGTTTCTTTCGCTTCGAAATCCAAGTACTTTCCATTATAGACGCCATTATAATCTGTTGTTGACGGCCGTTTAAAATAGGCCTCTTTAATCATTGCACTACTCCGCTTTGGATAATCCACTTGAACAATTTGAACCGGAGTTGGCTTTTTATGAATGACAGCCCGGTCATGTGCTAGATAATAGGTATTGGTATCGTTCAGATCATCCTCAAGTGACATTCCACGATTCCCAAAGTCGATTTGATTCTTGGAATTATGCGGTTTTTGCCACTTTTTTTGAGATTTTTTCCCATTCGGATAGCCAATTGCCATACTATCACCTCTTTTTCATAGCGATTCATTTTGAACCATTCTTCATTATACCATTTAAAAATGAAAGTGCAATATTATACACGTGCGAGCGGGGTTTGGATGGTAAAGAGAAAGATTCATGTACTTACTTTTATTTTTAATGAAAGAAGAGAAATTGCCTTTCAGATAGCTTGTTTTTTGCATCAATCATTGAAATCGATTTAAGGTTGAATTTTTTTTGACTTAGGATTTAGTAATTTATTACTTCCAACTGCTTGCAAGTAGATTTAGATCCCTGAATAAATAGATAGTGGAAGATAAGTTGTGTCAATTAGCAAAAAACTTTTTAGCAGGTTCTTTCATTAAAAGTTATTCTAGACAAGCTGCAAGTAGTTAAAAGGGATGAAAGGATTAAAAAGGAAAAGACCATGTTTGAGGCTGCTTTTTCGGATCAAAATGGAATCTTTTATTTAAACGAAATGGAACAAGTTAACAAACTTATCAGGCTAGCCACTTTAAAATCAATAAATGATGCTTTCGGTGGCTTATAAATCATACTCGTGCTTGAATTTAGTCATTTTTTCAGAAAATACCAACAAACAGACTTCATGGATACTTTCTGGGCAGTCTGTTTGTTGTTCTCAGATGGGATCGTAAAAATGGAAAGGAGAGATGGCTATTTGGGCATGAACATCTTTTAAAATAAGCATGTTTTTATCGTTTTTTAAGGTAGTATGATATGCTAACGAAAGAAGGATAGAA
Organism: Listeria valentina; assembly: GCF_011800755.1. GTDB lineage: Bacteria > Bacillota > Bacilli > Lactobacillales > Listeriaceae > Listeria > Listeria valentina. Next base: position 7,491 of record NZ_JAATJW010000013.1, on the reverse strand, counting down.
AGGAACGCAGATAAATGAAAGAGTTAAAACAAAAAACGAAGTGGTTGCAAGAACAAAATGAAAAAAATTGGCAAAAATATCTGGCCAATCGTGAAAATCAAGTGGAATTTGATTTTTATCAAGATATGAAGCCTTTTGTGGATCACGCAAAAGAACTTGTTGATGCTTTTTTACTTGAAGCCATTCCTTGGGTAAACAAAGTGCGTCCTCATTATCTAACGGAGATGCAGCTTAAGCAGTGCTGTGACAATATTCAAATGACAGCGGTAAATGCTTTTAATGGCAAATCGTTTTATAAGCATTTTCATGATCACTATGAATCGTCTAAATACACGCTCGAACGCGTTTACCGTAGTTTGGAGGAAACGGATTGAAATCCATTGTAGTAACGGGCTATAAAAATTTTGAGCTGGGTGTTTTTAAACGAGATGCCCCAGAAAGTAAGTATATTCGTTTAGCGCTCGAAAAAAAACTCATGATGTATCTTGAAGATGGACTTGAGTGGGTGATTATTTCTGGACAGCTCGGAACTGAACTTTGGGCGGGAGAGGTGATTTCAGCTCTAAAAGAAAAATCTTTTCCTATTAAATTAGCGATTCTTGAACCATTTACTGGGCAATCCGAAAATTGGAATGAAGCGAATAAACTTTGGCAAGAAGAAGTGGTGAGTAGTGCTGATTACCATGCTTATATCACGGAACGTCCTTATGAAAACCCTGGTCAATTTGAACTTCGAGACCGTTTTTTAATCGATCATACCGATGGCACATTGCTACTTTATGACCTTGAGAAAGAAGGATCGCCACGCTTTTTTTATGAGCGAGCCAAAGAGGAAGCGAAAGCAGGAAACTATCAATTAGAACTGATTGACTTTTATGAGTTGCAAGAAATCGTTTACGAAACGGAAAACGATTTCTAAAGGTTTTTTAAAAAAAGAGGGTTTACATTGACAAATGTGTTTAGATTTGGAAAAATAAGAGTATATTATCCATATATGACGTAAAGAAAAGATAGAGGTGGAGAATTATGGCTCAAGAGCAATTTGAATATAATTTAACGGCAAAAGAAATTTTAGAAAAAGAATTTAAAACAGGTCTCCGTGGCTATAATCCTGAGGACGTCGATGAATTTCTCGACTTAGTCATCAAAGATTACGGAACATTTACACAAGAAATTGAAGCTTTACAAGCTGAAAACATTCGCTTGGTTCAAGAACTAGATGCAGGTGGTTCGGCTAGACGTGAACCTGCTGCTGCACCAAGTAGTACTTACGAAGCTCCAGTTCAGCCAGCTGGAACAACCAATTTTGATATTTTGAAACGGTTATCTAACTTAGAAAAACATGTTTTTGGAAATAAGCTGGACGATAAAGAGTAATTGTGATAGTATCTTAAAGGGCGCCTAGCTACTTTGCGCGGCGCCTTTTTCTGTTAACGTTCGGATAATCGCTGCTTTTTTAGCAGAGGAAAGTCCATGCTCGCACGGGCTGCGATGCTCGTAGTGATCGTGCCTGGTGAAACAATAAGCCAGGGCATTCCGCTTTTGCGGTTTGACGGCAGGTGAAGGGCCTAAGTCTTTGGATAAGGCCTTATATCCTTGAAAGTGCCACAGTGACGAAGTTCTTTTAGAAATAAAAGAAGTGGAACGAGGTAAACCCCACGAGCGAGAAACTCAAACTATGGTAGGGGCACTTTTCCCGAGGAATTTGAACAAGGGAAGAGGCACGGCAATTTTTGTCGGTGCAGATAGATGATTATCCCTAAGCGAGTGTGCCTGCAAATTCGCTTAGGACAGAACATGGCTTATAGAACGTTAATAGCAGGATAATTTTAAAAATAAAGCTGTTTCAAAGGAGTGGGGAATCGGCGAAAGCCACAGCGCGAAAAACGCATTCACTTTTTTGAAACAGCTTTTTTCTTGATAAAAAAAAGGAGGAACAGACGTGTCGGAATTTCAACTCTTAGCAACTGCAGCATCAGGGCTTGAAGCGATTGTCGGAAAAGAAGTCAAACGACTAGGCTACACCCCACAAGTCGAAAATGGGAAAGTGCTTTTTAAAGGCGATAAACTAGCGATTGCACGTGCTAATCTTTGGCTGCGCACTGCGGACCGCGTTAAGATTGTCGTTGGCGAGTTCAAAGCAACAACCTTTGATGAATTATTTGAAAAAACAAAAGCTTTACCTTGGGAAGATTTTTTACCACTAGATGCCGTTTTTCCAGTTTCAGGGAAATCTGTAAAGTCCACTTTGTTTAGCGTGCCAGATTGCCAAGCCATCACTAAAAAAGCGATTGTAAGTCGGCTGCAAGCAAAATATCGTAGAAGTGGTCGATTACTTGAAACAGGAGCGCTATTTAAAATTGAAGTAGCTCTTTTAAAAGATAAAGTCACGATTACGATTGATACAAGCGGAGAAGGCCTTCATAAACGTGGCTACCGGACGACGCAAGGAGATGCGCCACTTAAAGAAACAATGGCAGCTGCACTTGTTTTATTAACGAGTTGGCATCCGGATCGTCCGTTTTATGATCCAGTTTGTGGATCTGGCACGATTCCAATTGAAGCCGCTCTGATTGGTCAAAATATTGCACCAGGCTTTAACCGTAGCTTTGCTTGTGAGGAGTGGGACTGGATGCCTGAAAAGATTTTTAAGGAAGCTCGGGAAGAAGCGGAAAGTTTGGCAAATTATGACCAACCGCTTGATATTCTCGGGGCAGACATTGATCACAAAATGGTGGAGCGCGCCAAACAAAATGCCAGCGAAGCGGGCCTTGGAGATTTGATCTCCTTTAAACAAATGCAAGTAAGTGATTTTACGACGGATAAGGAATACGGTGTTGTCGTTGCCAATCCACCTTATGGAGAGCGGCTTGAAGATGAGGCGAGTATTCGAAAGCTTTACCGCGAAATGGGCGAAGTGTATGCGAAACTCCCTACTTGGTCGATTTATGTGATCACGAGTTATGAAGCGTTTGAAGAGGTTTACGGCAAGAAGGCTACGAAGAAACGGAAGCTTTATAATGGCTATCTTCGTACCGATTTGTATCAGTACTGGGGACCACGAAAACCACGTGTGAAGGAGTGACGAGAATGGAAACAGTAGCAGAATTAAAACGGGATTTTTTGGCTTTTTTGAAGAAAAAATCAGCACTTCAGGAAGCGTTGAATTTGGTTTATTGGGACATTCGAACAAAGATTCCAAAAAAAGGAGCAGAAGGGCGTTCTGAAGTGATTGGTGTCCTTGCTGGGCAAATCTTCGAAATGGAAGTTTCAGAAGAAATGGCAGCTTTTATTGCAGCACTTGCCCCGCATAAGGCAGAACTGGATGAAGTAACGCAAAAGTCGCTTGAAGAGTCGAGCCGGGTGTACGAGCTAAATAAGAAAATCCCGCATGAAGAGTTTCAAGCGTATTCAAAGCTCGTTGCAGATGCTGAAAATATTTGGGCAGAGGCAAGAGCGGAAGATAACTTTGCGAAATTTGAGCCGTATTTAACGGAGATTGTTGCGTTTAAGCGAAAATTTGTGGAACACTGGGGCTACAAGGATAATAAGTATGATACATTGCTTGACCAGTATGAGCCCGAAATGACAGTTGAAATTCTGGATGAAGTTTTCGGGAAACTTCGAACAGCCATCCTTGAATTGCGTGAAAAAATGGCTAAGGAAGGGTCTCGCCCAGATGCAAGTGGCTTAGCAGTTCGTATGAGTGAAGCAAAACAGCGAGCTTTTAGCGAAGCTATTCTAGCTAAAATGGGCTTTGATTTTGAAGCAGGCAGACTTGATACGACAGTCCATCCATTCGCGATTGGCTTAAATCTTGGTGATGTGCGGATCACAACACGCTATGATGAGGATAATTTTAAAATGGCCGTTTTTGGAATCATCCATGAAGGCGGACACGCGATTTATGAGCAGAATATTGGCAGAAACCTCATTGGGACAGCACTAAAAGAAGGGGCATCCATGGGCATCCACGAATCGCAGTCGCTCTTCTATGAGATCATCCTAGGATCTAGCCTTGCGTTTTGGAAAAGTAATTATCCAGATTTGATCAAACAAGAGCCTGCGTTTGGAAAAGTTTCGCTTGAAGAATTTTACCGGGCAGCAAATATTTCGGAAAGTTCGCTTGTCCGGATTGAAGCAGATATTTTAACTTACCCACTTCATATCATGATTCGTTACGAACTTGAAAAAGCGCTCATAAATGGAGAGCTTGAAGTGAAAGATCTCGAAGCGGCTTGGAATGACAAATATGAAGCTTATTTGGGCATTCGTCCAGAAAAAAGCAGTGAAGGTGCCTTACAAGATATTCACTGGGCAGGTGGCGATTTTGGATACTTCCCATCTTATGCGCTTGGCTTGATGTATGCGGCACAATTTTTCGATGCGATGCAAAAGGATTTGAAAGATGTGGAAGCGGTTCTTGCAAGCGAAGACTACTCGCCTATACGGGAATGGCTTACAGAACATATTCACCAATATGGCAAGCTCAAAAAACCGCTTGAGATTTTGAAAGATACAACAGGAGAAGGTTTGAATCCAGATCATTTGATTGCGCTTTTAAATCGGCGATATGAATTCGTTTACAAGTTAAAAAACTAAAAAAGTGGTTGACCCACGTAGCTTTACGGCGTTATAATGAAAAGACTTCAAGTGAATAAAATATGCACTTATATAATCTTTGTGATATGGACAATAAGTTTCTACCCGGGCACCGTAAATGACCGGACTATGAGTGATTTGCACTGAACTGGCGATGCTAGTTTATTTGACTTATCCCTCAAACTTTTTAGGGATAAGTTTTTTATTTGGAAAGGAGCATGGAGTGTGAAATTACTAGAAGAAGCGATACGAGAAAAAGGGACCGTTCTTCCCGGAAATATGTTGAAAGTGGACGCATTTTTAAATCATCAAATTGATCCAGCATTGATGCAAAAGTTAGGAGCAGAATTTGCTGAACACTTTGCTAGTAAGGGGATTACAAAAATTGTCACGATTGAATCCTCTGGAATTGCTCCAGCTGTTTTCGCAGGGCTTGCACTCGGTGTCCCAGTTGTTTTTGCTAGAAAGAAAAAGTCTGTCACGCTAAAAGATAATCTTTATTCGGCAAGTGTGTATTCCTATACGAAGCAAGAAACCAGTGATATTTCGGTTTCTAAGTCGTTTTTAACTTCAGATGATACGATTTTAATCATTGATGATTTTCTGGCAAACGGGCAAGCAGCACTCGGACTTTTAAAGATTGCGGAAGAGGCGCAAGCTACGGTTGCTGGGATTGGCATTGTGATTGAAAAGTCGTTTCAACAAGGCAGAAAACTTCTCCAAGAAACGGGAGTGGAAGTTTATTCACTTGCGCGGATTGCTTCGCTTGAAAATGAGACTATTCAATTTGTTAGGGAGGACTAGGAATGCTTAGTAAGGGAAGACTGGCTGCTTTAGGCTTTCAGCATGTTCTTGCCATGTATGCAGGGGCTGTTATTGTACCGCTTTTAATTGGCGGTGCGTTAGGGTTTAACGGAGAACAAATGACGTATCTGGTTTCGATTGATATTTTTATGTGTGGAATCGCAACTTTGCTTCAACTGTCGATGAATCGCTTTTTTGGAATCGGTCTTCCAGTTGTGCTCGGCTGTGCGGTACAAGCTATTGCACCGATTATTTTAATTGGTCAAGATATGGGAATTGGTGCGATTTACGGCTCGATTATCGTATCAGGGCTTTTCGTTCTTTTGATTGCTCCGTTTTTTTCAAAAGTGGTCAAATTTTTCCCACCGGTTGTAACGGGTTCGGTTGTAACGGTTATCGGACTCACGCTCATCCCAGTTGCCATCAATAATCTGGCTGGCGGAGAAGGAGCAAAGGATTTCGGTTCATTTTATAATATTGGTCTTGGCTTTTTTACGCTTTTCTTAATTATTTTAGTGTATCGATTCGGTCGCGGCTTTTCAAAAGCCATTGCCGTTTTAATTGGCTTAATTGGAGGGTCCATTGTCGCGATCATTTTACGAGGCATTAATTTTGCTCCTGTTTCACAAGCAGACTGGTTCCATTTACCACAACCTTTTTATTTTGGAGCGCCTTCCTTTGAATGGCCAGCTATTATTACGATGATCTTGATTTCGCTTGTTAGCATGGTCGAATCAACGGGCGTTTATTTTGCTTTATCTGATATTGTGGGTCGAACGCTCAGTAAAAAAGATTTGGCGAGAGGCTACCGGGCAGAAGGACTTGCGATTATTCTAGGAGGGATTTTTAATACATTCCCTTATACTGGATACTCGCAAAATGTCGGATTGGTACAACTTTCAGGCATTAAAACGAGAAAAGTGATTTATGTAACAGCTGGATTTCTGATTGTTTTAGGACTAGTTCCTAAAATTGGAGCAATTACGACGATTATCCCAACACCTGTTCTAGGTGGTGCAATGGTGGCCATGTTTGGTATGGTTGTGGCACAAGGGATTAAAATGCTTGGTAAAGTGAATTTTACCTCACAAGAAAACTTGCTGATTATCGCTTGCTCAGTTGGGGTGGGACTTGGTGTCACAGTTGTCCCTGATTTATTCCAAAACTTCCCATCGTTTGTTCAACTCTTTACGAGCAATGGGATTGTAGCGGGCAGTTTTACAGCTATTTTATTAAATATTATTTTCAATATGATTCCGCATCGTAACCCGAAAGAAACTGAGCAAACGGAACTTCAAAGTGAAAGTAAATAAATGACACAGACTCTCTCCAGTGGATACAAGTCATCCGTAAATGTTTAAATTAGGAGTCTCAGACTGTAGACAAAGTAGTGAAAAACTTTGTTTACAGTCTTTTTTTGCCTGACGAAAAACCCTTTTTGGGGGAGAGTTGAATAGAAAGAAGACCATAATTTCAGATAGATTTCTTTTTAGGGGAAGTTACTCATTAACAATGAAGGCTATTTCGAAAGTAAACTCATAGGAATGTGGTCAGCGATGGGAAATTCAAAAATTGAACCGTCATTTCAATATGATATTTATTCGACACACATTAAAAACCAATATCTGTAAGATTTAGATATTTTTTCGAGAACAGATGGACGTATACCAGAAATGAAGTAACAAATGGCAATATAGTAGCGAATTTTCTTTCATTTTAACTCATGAATACTATTCTGGTTTCCTAATGCTAAAAAAGTCTATTCAATGCTATAATATAGTAAAATCTTTGAGATGTTAGGCGCTTTTGAACTGTTACTTTTCATGGTTCGTGTTATTTATAGATCCCCCTTTTTAGAATTGGTGAAGATAGTTCAGCAAATGAGGTAAGGGTAATTAAACGATATTATAAAAACGATCAGTACATAGTCCATTTGAGGGAATAAAAAAATACAGATGAATTCCAGTTTGGGGTGTTACTATCAATGATGGAGGGATTATATGACAATTTGGATAGATGTCAATAAAGTAGACACAAAAAGAGTAAATACTTAAAAATTTTCAAAATAAAGAGCCTCCTTTTCAT
>NZ_JAATJW010000139.1 GCF_011800755.1 Listeria valentina | reverse complement strand
TATTAACATAGACCAACTCAAATTAATAAATCCAAATATTTTAGCCGAAATTAAAAACATTGCAATTAGTAGAAGCATGTTTTCACCTCACAAAAAGCTCTGCGAAACAGGACTTTATTCTTCACTATTATTGACAAAGAAACTTAATAATTCTCTGCCAAACTTAGAAATTCGCAAATTATCTTTGCTTTTCAATTTTAAACGATCTTTTTTATATAGACTTACCTTTTTATCCTTACCATTCAGATTACGAGTAATATTCACAATAGATTCTTGCATATTATTAAGCAGTTTCTCCATTTTTGTTAAATCATCAAGTTCATAACGATCAACTTGTGACTGAATAAGTCCGAATCTCGAGAGATTTTCTCTTACTGCATTATATTGATCGTAAGTAATATTGAACTCTTCTAATACATTTTCATAAGTACCTTCTTGACCAAGAGTTGAATAAAATTTTAATACTCCTAAATCTAATAGCGTTAGTCTATCTAACATATCATAATACATATAAGCTATATCAAAAGATAATTCTTCGTGTTCGGATAAATAAACAAACCCTTTGACCATGTACTCAATTTTCTCTTCTTGAATGGTATCAGCTACTTTTTCGTACATTAATTCAGCTATATCATCAAGTTTCCCTTTGTCATCATCTGACATAGTTGCTAAGTTTTTTGAAATTATATCTACTTTAGCTGATAAACATTTATACATTTTTTCAATTCTGTTAAATCTTCTATTGTATTTAAGGCTTGTATACACGTGACCAACTCCCGGTATAAAGGAAAATACGGTATCTATTCCAAAATCAGCAGCAAGCTCTGCACCACCCTCTAGCGTCTCTCCAACCCACTTTTTCAGACCTTCTGCGCTGTAAGTACCAGCTGTTTCAGTTAATGACTCAACAATAGCTCCCTTTCTTTCCCTTGCTTTTTCTCCCAATTAGATTCCCACCTTTTTTACTTTTAATATATCAAGTAAAAACCCCCTGTTCAAATCCAAACAGGAGGAAAAGGGAATTTAAGAACCCGAGAAGCAGATACCACATATAATACTTTTTTTGACTGGTTGCCTGCTCCCGAGTTCTCATATATAGGTGGCAGGTGTGCGACAAAATTAGCACATTTGCATGCAAAATAAACTTTCGTCAATTTGATTCTGGATTTTTTCTTTTCCTCTTTTGAGATATTCACGGACTGAACGTATACTTATTTCTAATTCGTCCGCAATTTGAGAGTAAGATTTTAATCT
>NZ_JAATJW010000138.1 GCF_011800755.1 Listeria valentina | reverse complement strand
TGGATAGATGTCAATAAAGTAGACACAAAAAGAGTAAATACTTAAAAATTTTCAAAATAAAGAGCCTCCTTTTCATTTGGAGTAAGCATCTCTAATGTACCATGAGGACGCTTTGTGTTGTAAAAGCCTTCAATGTAGGTAAAACAAGCTAATCGAACTTCTTCGATGGAACGGAATTGCCGACGGTTTAATTCTTCTTTTTTCATATATTTAAAAAAAGCTTCGGTTACGGCGTTGTCCCAAGGATAACCAGGTTTAGAAAGGGAATGAACAATCGGATGATTGTCTAGGAACTTTCTAAATTCAAAAGAGGTATACTGAGATCCCTGATCTGTATGGAAAAGAACAGAGTCCGTTAAAATTCGGGCACGAAGTGCCTTGTTTAATGTTGTAATGGCTAGGTTTGTATCAATGGATGCCCCTACGGTCCAAGCAATGACTTTTCTAGAAAACAAATCTAAAATAACGCATAAATAAGCAAATGTTCTCTGCCCGATAGGAATATAAGAAAAATCGCTTGTCCAAACTTGATTCGGTGCAGGTGGATTGAAGGCTTGATTGAGATGATTGGGACGTATCAAAGGAACCTTGTTTTTATTTTTTTTGAAAACAGGCTTTGCTGTAGACATTTTGGGTAGGTTCATTGATTTCATCAAGCGATAAACCCGGCCGATACTAATAGAAATGCCATAATCACGCAAAAGGATCCGCCGGATCTTTGCAGCCCCTATACGTTTTTGAGAAGAAGTATAAATGCCTAAAATCATTTTTCTTAAGCGCTGATTTTCTTTTGTTCTTGGAGCTACTTTTCCAGAAAAACGTTTGTAATAAGTAGAACGATTTACTTTAAGGGTGCGACAGAGGGTTACAATACTGTGCTCATACCGAAGAATGTGTATCGCTTTTAATCGTTCGTCGAGCGAGGCGTGAATATGGCAATCGCTTTTTTTAGGATGAGGTTTTCCTCCTCAAGTTGGGCGTTTCGCTTTTGAAGCTGTTTGATTTGACGAGCCGTAAGGATCGTATCGTCATCCATTTTTACTTCTGAATATTGTTTCACCCAACGGGCGATCGAAGAGAGAGCAATACCGTATTCATTCGCTAAAGCATTTTGAGTTTTACCACTTTCGTAAAGTTTAACAATAGATTTTTTAAATGCCTCATCAAACTTACGTGGTGATTTTCGGTTGTCTACCATAATAAAAAGTCCTTTCGACATTTGTGTCTATTTATTTACTAGTATATCAAAAAAGGTGTCTACTTTATTAGGATACATGCA
>NZ_JAATJW010000137.1 GCF_011800755.1 Listeria valentina | reverse complement strand
GAAACTTATTCCGCAAGGAAAAGAAATGAAACATTTAAAGAAGATTATTTATCTTTCTAAAATATATTTTACGAGGTAGGTGAAGAATATGAAGCGAGAAATTAAAGCGACGCTTGACCGTGTGGAAGATGGCATAGCTGTTTTTATCACCTCTGAAAAGGAAATTTCGCTCGAGTGGCCGGAAAATGAGCTTCCAAATGGGCTTAAAGAAGGCGATATGGTGACGATTTTTGCTGAGATTAAAAAAGATCAAACGGCGACTCAGGAAAGCAAAAAACGAATTGAAGATAAACTTGAACAATTGCGAAACAAGAATGGGAAATGACGAAAAACCCTGCTATTCGAAGGAATAGCAGGGTTTTTCGTGCTTAGAAAGATAAATAATCTTCCTGTAGTTTTTGTGAGAACTTTTGCATGTTCAAAATGATAGGCCTGCGAGACTCAAGAATGCCCTCACGAGCTAACTCTTCAAATTGTTCCGAAATTCGGTTGCGTCCAGCACGAAGATAGCCGGCTAAAAAAGAAATACTAATATAATTTGGGAAAATAAGTGTCGCATTGTTTGTGGGAAGACTGAGGTCACGGGCGATACGATACAACTCCAGCGTTAGCTTTTGATAAAGCCCATACTGACTGTAGTGGTACCGAGAGGAGATATTTGCTAAATGATTGATTAGCTGGTTTTGAATAAACTGCTGAAGCTCAATGTCTGTAGCAATTAAAAGGTGCATATAATCTTGACTAATACGATAAAAAGATCCTTTTTCAAGTCCTTTTACACGATACTCCAATAGATTTTCTGTTTGAAATGTATCAGTGAAATTTTCAAAACCAAAGATTGTTCCAGGTTTGATGATTTTTTGTGGCATCCAGTAACCACGTTGATCATACGTTTCAATCAAGGCAAATCCTGACTCTAGAACTCCAATCGTTTTTTCCTTATGCAAAGAAGAGTATTCAAATAACTTCTTGCGATAAGAAAATGTTTCTTTTGTTACTCCTGATTGAAAGCGGGCTTCTTCAGCCAAATGCTCGAGAAAATTCATTTTTTAGTCTCCTACTGTGGGAACCTTGCTGTATTCTAGCATAGAAACTTTTGAAAAACAATCCATTTATTCACAAATTCGACAAAATTTAAACCTTTAACCTGTTACGGTGCACCAGCTTGGAATAAGGAAATACTCGATATAATTAATTTTGTCAACAAGTTAGTTATTGAAAAGTCTAGTGGTAATAAGTCAAGCTGAACTTTTAAATTATTTTCAAGGAAAAACTAATTTTTGAGCGCACTGAA
>NZ_JAATJW010000136.1 GCF_011800755.1 Listeria valentina | reverse complement strand
CTATTCTTTTTTTGTTGTTCATAGGCAACAGCAGCAGCAAGTTCTGTAATATTCGCTTGTGACCATTCTTTTAAAATATCTTGTATAAGCGGGTAACCTCGAGCACCTCGCATACCAGCGTGATAGATCGCGAAGTTAACAAGCGGTCTATTTGTGTCTTCTTCCCAAGCGATTAAGTCCTGTACTTGATAGGGGCTTAATTGACATACATTTCCCAAACAATTTGTGATGCAATCTTGAAATAAATCAATGGGAATGGATGCTGCTGCCTGCTTATTTGCATCAGACAGCTCACTATATAATTTATTATTACTATTTTCAGCAGCAGCACTGTTATTATTTATATTGTTACTTTTAAGACTGTTACTTATACTGTACTTGTTTTCTGACTGCGGATTATCCGACTGCGGAAAACCTGACTGCGGTTTTTCTGACTGCGGGTTATCCGTAGTCTTGAAATCCGACTGCTGGGTTACTTCATTCAAAATGTGATAAATATTTTGTTGTTGTTGCCCTTTTTCGTTTTTCATTTGCGTGACTTTGATGTACCCTTTTTCTATTAATAATTTACGATGTTTATAAAAGCGCTCACGGCTTATGTTTAACTCTGCTAATATGAGTTCTACGCTTGGAAATGCGGTTTGGCCCGCACCAGCAAAACTACATAAATATGAATAAATGGCTTTTGCCTCTATACTTAACTCCTGATCCCGCATGACCGCTTTTGCAATCATGCCGAATCCTTGTTTATAGATCCCTTCATAAAAAACTTGATCTTGCATTTAAATGCCTCCTTGCCTCCGCTTGTAAAGCTCAAAAGAAAGGCTTATAAGCGTAATTTTTAGTGCAATTTGTGCAAAACGACTTTCTATTTTCATTTGCTTGCAACGGTTATGAAGTCTTAGTAAAGTACGTGTGTCTAATTCACTTATTGCCTTCATGCTAGCCTCAAACGTTTCTTGTATTTTAGAGGGTGCTTCATTAAGCAGTAAATAGGGATATTTCATAAGGTCGCTTCCTCCTGCTTGTATTTTTCTAGTTCAGATTCTGCGAGCTGGATAATTTCTGTTATAAGGCTTCCCGCAGCTTTATTTTCATGCTGATAGTCTCTTAATAATTGGATAAAACAAACCAAGGCTCGCTTGCTCATGGTTGAGAGTATATTTTTTATATCTAGAAAGGTAGCGGATTCACGAATAATAGTCATCGCCTCTTTAGTTGGCAATAGAAACACCTCCCATCAGCTCCGCAAAATCTTGAACGGAATCTGGTATTTCCTTAGACTGATAAAATGGTTTGCCAA
>NZ_JAATJW010000135.1 GCF_011800755.1 Listeria valentina | reverse complement strand
CTATAGTATTAATGCTAATGCCTTCATATCCTAAGTGATCCGGCTGTATAAATGATATCCCATTCTAGCTTCTATGTATAAACCAGTGTGTCATAGCTTGCTACTAAATTATTGAGCAAATTAAGTAACTAATATTTCGATAACATAACCCTCACTATTTAAAGCGAAATCGACCATATAGTTTTTACCTAGGCTACTTGATTGATAAATATAAGATTCATTTAACTTGGTTTGGATAAGAGTTGCATCACGATTCATATAACCATCGCTAATTCAAGAAGATGTGATTTATCTTTTGCTATTTCAAAAATAGAATCGTCACCTAAATCAATAGATACTTGAAAAATGGCATTATTTTCAACAACTTTAACAATCACAGAAAAGTATACCGCGAACTAAAAGAAGAAAGAGTGAATTTTGTTACTAAAATATAAAAAATTTCTTCGTTAACTCGAAAATCTAAAGGTGACAAATAGAGAAATTACTGAACCTGTCACAATCAAAGAAAATTACACTATGACTAATACTTCAGAATTAAATTTCAGTATCTCAAGTTAATTCAAATAAATGTTTTCTACAAAATAAAATCTCATATTAGCAAATTTTTAATTAAAGTATATTTTTCGGTAAGACTACTTATCTCTTTTGACAAGCGCCCATAAGTTAGTAACTCTTTTTAATGTTTGGTGAGGTGAAATATAAAAAAATGACTGTTCGTAATAAAATCCGAAAAGTCTGAAAAATGTGGATTTTTGGTTGTTCAAGACTTGAAATAGACTTTTCGTTATTTTTTTGGTTTTACAGAATTATTTCATGCTATACTCAAATCGTAATATAAAATAAAACCAACGAAAAGAGAATCTTTCATGAAAAAACAACAAAAAAGAGATAGTTATACAGTTTCCTAGCCTACATTGGCTCATTCAGCTGAAAATATATGGTTTGATTATAATTACATTAATGAAATATTGTGTGGAAGAGTAGGAAGATAATAATTGGTAGTAAGGAGATGAAATAATGAAAAAAGCATTTGAAGATGCATTTTCTGTTTTTGGAATTTTTCATTGTGCTGCTAGTAGCATCGTATTTTATACCAATGAATAAAGTTATGGAAGATGCTAGACTTTTCCTCATTTTGTTTTTTATTGTGAACGTATTGGGAAAGTATTTATTAGATCAACGAAAAAAAGATTAATAATAGCTTTATAGTAAGAAAAAACATAACAAGTAAATTTATGTGAGCATTCGATAAGGATTGGTCAATTCACGACTGGAGCAATACTCGATTGTTCAACTTGATGTTTGAAAG
>NZ_JAATJW010000134.1 GCF_011800755.1 Listeria valentina | reverse complement strand
ATCACGCTCCTTGGGGGCGTGTAGAGTTGGTGATTACGTAGTAGCGTATCCACCAGACGCGTAAATTTTCTTGCGGTTAAGACGAGGGCTCTTTTGTGTTGATGTTTCGGTGTTTCCTTATATTTTTTCGAATAAAAGGCTTGATATTCCGGTAAATATTGTTTCACAGAGTTGGCAGCTTCAACTAAGTAATAACGAAAATACCGATTGCCTTGTTTAGTTAAAGGCGTATGTTCCGATTGATAATTTCCAGATTGTTTCACTTTCCAGCTTAACCCTGCATACTTGGCCAATTTGGTTTGGTCTTCAAATCTTTCGATTTGACCAATTTCGGCAATCATGCCAGCGGCATAGACTTTTCCTACACCTGGGATACTGGTTAAACATTGATATTCTGGAAGAACGGTAACCAATTGTTTAATCGCCTTATCTAAATCTTTGATACTTGCTTCTAGGGCGTGTATTTCGCGTGCTAAGACACTCAGCACGACGTCAATCGATTCTTGTGCGATATCACCTAAACGATAGGACATCACGATGGCTCGTCGAATGGCTTTTCCTAAGGATTCTGGATTTTTAAAGCGTCCTTTTCCTTTTTTCTGAAGTAAGGTAGCGAACTCTTCTAATGGCATGTTAGCAAGTTCATCTAAGCTGTATTCGTCTGTCATTAGGGACATGATGGTTGAACTAAAAACGGAGGTTGTCCCATCTAAGGTTTTTAATTCTCTCGTTAAGGTGTTGCATTTATACGTGAGATTTTCTAGAAAGTGTTGTTTCGTTCGAGTTAGTTGCTTGATTAACTGGTAGCGAGTCCGCGTTAGCCGTTGAAGTGCCATGTATTTTTCTTCTTTGATAGGGGAAGTCGTAAATCGCTGAATTCTTAAAAAATCGGCGATTCGAAAAGCGTCATTACGGTCGGTCTTATCTTCATCAAACATGCGACTAAACTGGTTAATTCGGTAAGGATTTTCGATCGTGACGATTGTATTTAATGTTTTTAGTTCTTGATCTTGATTGAAAAACATGGCGGGATGAAAGCTGTACATGGAAGTGGACTCCATTCCCATAATAATTTGATGAAAGCCGTAGGCTTCTTGGAAGGCGATCACTTTTTCTTTGACAGTAGTCGCACCATTCAGGTCGTTGCCTAGTGAGATTTCTTCAAGAATAGTCAGCTGGTCATCATCGGATAAAAAACAAACATCTAATTTCTCAGAACTAACATCTAAACCGACAAATAGATTCATGGAAGGGCCTCCTTTCATTTTTGTATTTGGAAATTGCTTCGATACTGTGGGATTTCCCAGAAGCTCATTGTGTAACCACAACCTCGCCTAAAAGAATACA
>NZ_JAATJW010000133.1 GCF_011800755.1 Listeria valentina | reverse complement strand
AAGTCCTTTCGACATTTGTGTCTATTTATTTACTAGTATATCAAAAAAGGTGTCTACTTTATTAGGATACATGCATAACAAAGCATGCAAAGTCAAGTTATAGCCCTGAATGTGATGTCGATAATGAAGGGTACTGGAAACAAAAACTCACAAAAGATGAAATTGAAGAAGCGAGCGAGATTCATGAGGTTGATTACATGAAAATTGCGAAAAAAGTAGAGGAGGACGAATAAATGGAAACATTCGAAACAATGAAAGAAATTTCCAATACTTTACAGGCGGGTTTAGATCAATTTAAGAATATAGAAGGTGTAAATATAAAAAAAGACAATCTTGTTATTATCCAGCAATACAACGACAATCAAATGATTGTTGTATCAATAAAAGACGATGAAAACGGCGAAAGAGGAACAAATGTTGAGGTTGTTTCGGCAGGCATTCTCCTGCCCAAAAAAGATGGTGTTCTAGATATTTATGAGGAGGGAAGCTGAGTGAATAGACCATTCAAAGAAGGCGATGTAGTAACTTATTTTGACATTATAGGAATGATTTTTGAGGCGAACGAAGAAATCGAAGTTAAATATATAGATGGTGATTATGGAACAATCGACATTTTTAAAAGTGATGATGCGGAAAGTTTGAAGAATCTAAAGTTGATTATTCCAGTTGAAGAAATTAAAGAGAGGAGAAAACAGCATGAAGGGTGAAGTATCGTCAATAATTCAACTCATTATAAAAAATCCAGCGCCTTTTGTATATGCGTTGAATGGATCAACATTACATGACTTTGAGCATTTCGCCGAAGCTATTAGTGTATTACTTGAAGAAGACAGACAAGCTATATTAAATGCACAAATCGCGAGTTCTTTAGAAACGATTATCAGACTGAAAAAATTGGAGGAAGAGGAATGAAAATAGGCGATAGAGTGACAATGAAGTATAACTCCGCTGTAGCGGACAAAGGAGATACAGGTAAAGTGCTAGAAACAACGAATAATCCAACAAAAATGGCTCGTGTAGATTTCAATTATGGGGTTTTTTGGGTGATTTGTCGAGATTTGGAGGTCATAAGAGATAAAAGAAAAGATGATAAATCATTCTTAAAAGATTGTCTATACTCCATCGCCAACAACGCTGAGCTTGATTTTAATGAACAGCAGAGGCTATACGATATTGCTGTGCGAGGGATTGAAGCGCAAGAGAATAAACTGGAGGGCATAAAAAATGAAAGCATTAATTTGACTAAAGATTTATATTTTCAATTCCGAAAAAAGGGCAAGGTGGATCAAGAAATCGCACAAATTATAGGGTTTTCAGCTAGCGCGGTTTCAAAATGGAAAAAGAGGAACGG
>NZ_JAATJW010000132.1 GCF_011800755.1 Listeria valentina | reverse complement strand
TCTTTTTCCCACACGATTTTATAGTATGTAGATTGCTTTAGCTCTGTTTTTTTGGGGGGATTATAATAAGTTTCATTATCAATCAAAGTTTTTCCATTAAAATTCCCTTCTCCTTTTTTTAACATATCTCCATCAAATAACGGATAGTTTTTTCCCCCAACGATTTGTTCAATCTTGATTAGCTTTACTTCTCCAAAGTTTTTCCATTTTATAGTTCCAATCCAAGGAAATTTTTCTGAATCTGCTTCGTCCCCTTTTCTTGGTTCATATTTAATTTTCCAATTCGAACTTTGTCCTTCAATGATTGGCGGTTGAAGATAAGAAAAAATCATAAAGCCTCCCACAATCAATAGGACTATGCTTACAAATAGATATCTTTTTTTCATATTTCATCTCCTCTTAAAATCTAATGACTCTTATGGAAGCTCCTTTCATTGCTTTTTGTTTCATAATATCTCGAATACTTCTATTATAATAACTAGATGTATGGCTTGCTAACCTCAGCGTTCCACTGCTTTTGCTAACTGCAAGAGTGGAGTGGAAGTATCTTCCAGCACCTTTTTTCCTGAATTGAATCACATCTCCAGGTCTTGCATAAGATATAGCTGAATTTACATTTGTAAATGAACGAACAGGCTGTTTTCTTGACCAGTAGCTTGCAAAATCAGATACATTTATCCACGGTGTTGAAACTTGAATGGTTTTATATGTGTAGTAAGTTTTGATATACACATGTTGACTATACCAGTATTTCGTTGTGCTGTATGTTCTAGCAGGGACAGGACGCAAAACCTTCTCTGGCTTTCCACCGTTATAAATACATTGAGAAACAAAGTTCGTACAATCGGAACCGAATCTTCTGTAATTTTTATTATATTGCTTATACCATTTTTTTGCATAAGCTATGGCTCTATTTCGGTTGTAGCCCTTTCTCATTAGCTCATCTTCGCCGACCTCTATATCATTATTCTCTATTTCTTCTTCAACCGCTTTTCCAATTACTTCTCCAATAGTTTCATCTTTTTCTTCATTTAATGGTGATAGAGATGGATTAACTTTTTCTGCTGCTTCACTATAATCTATGGTTTCATGGTCATCTAATCTAGCAATCGGGGCTAAATCAGCTGCAAATGTACTTATATGATCATCTTCATCCGTTACTTCTTCAATCTCTAAATTAGGATCTAAATCAGCTGATTCCTCTACTTGTTCGCCTGTTGTCCCTGCGATTTCAGGATATACTTCTTCTTCATTACAAGCATTAAGGTATTCACTTAGATAGGCACTTACCACTTCATAGTCCTCTCTTAAAGCTTGCATGTATCCTAATAAAGTAGACACCTTTTTTGATATACTAGTAAATAAATAGACACAAATGTCGAAAGGACTTT
>NZ_JAATJW010000131.1 GCF_011800755.1 Listeria valentina | reverse complement strand
TCCATTTTTATAGAAAAAAACGCCCATCCCTCTTCTTTCTCATGGAGGGATGGGCGTTTTTCGACAGTCTGAAAGGAGAGAAAAACAATTGTTTTTCTCTCCTTTTTTAACTTTTTCTAGAATTAGCAACGATATGAATGTCAACACCGTCTGTTTGCCGCATGATAGCATTAACAATAGATCCCTTGGCAAGTTCTTCGACACGTGACTTAACGGACTGACCTAAAATGATTTGTGTAATGTGTTTTTGATTAGCTACATCCGTAATAACTTGCGAAATCTTGCGTTCTTGAATCGGTTCTACTAAAAAGTGGGCATGGAATTGTTCAGCAAGTTCTTGCCATTCTTTATATTCTTTTTGCGTCTGTTCTGGTAGTTCCGATAGGTCTTTATCAATTGCAGTTAAGATAAAAAGTTCACTTCGCAATCGATCGGCAATTCGAAAGCCACGACGAATAAGTTTTTCTGCATTCGCGTCATTTTTAATACAAACGAGAATTTTTTCGTTCATCATTGCTGCTCGTAAGCGCGCTGCTTTTTTATCAGCTTTATCATCAACATCATCTGCTACTTCACGAAGGGCAATTTCGCGGAGTGCTGATAAATTTTTTGTGGTAAAGAAATTTTCAAGGGATTGTTCAATTTTATCTTCTTGATAGATTTTCCCTTCTTTTAATCGTTTTTGTAAAGTTTCAGCCGTAACATCAATCAAAATCACTTCATCAGCCGCATCAAGAATACTATCAGGAATCCGTTCACGAACCGAAACCCCTGTAAGTTCTCTAACTACGCCGCGAAGGCTCTCTAAATGTTGGATATTGACAGCTGTGATTACGTTAATGCGGTGTTCAAGGATTTTTTGAACATCTTGATAGCGCTTTTCATTGAATGAACCAGGCATATTTGAATGCGCCAATTCATCGATAATCACTACTTCCGGATTGCGTTCGATAATGGCATCTACATCTAAATCGTTATAAATTTTCCCATTGTAGGTGACTTCGCGAAGTGGAAGCTGTTCAAGTCCCGGAATAAGCGCTGCAGTTCCTTTTCGACCATGTGTTTCAACCAGTCCAATAACAACATCAATATTTTCCTTTTGCAGTTCATGAGCTTCTGTTAACATACGGTAAGTTTTGCCTACACCTGGTGCTGAACCAATATAAATTTTCAGCTTTCCTCGCTTTAGTTTTTCAATTTGTTTCAGCAACTCTTCCGGACTTTTTCTATGAAAGGAAATATTATGGTTGCTCATCTCATACACCTCCAGAAATAATCGGATCGAAGATGTTAAAAACTTGATTGAAGTTCCATCTTTTCACACTTCATTCATTGTAGCACAATCTCAATTTAGAAAGAAGAGGGAGAATAAAAAAAGAAGAGCGATATTTTATCGCTCCAGACTGTAGACAAAGTAGTGAAAAACTTTGTTTACAGTCTTTTTTTAGATATACTTGTGATAGAACATACATAA
>NZ_JAATJW010000130.1 GCF_011800755.1 Listeria valentina | reverse complement strand
TTATTAACCATCTCTTCAGATGAATGGATTCAATCAAAAGGGCCCAACGGTCAAACAGAAGAAGATATGGGGCCTCTCAAAGAAAAATGGAAGCGCTGTTCTTTATGTGGTACTCCCAATAAGTATATTTTTTATATTGAAAATACCATTAGCAAAAAAAAGTTAAATGTGGGTAGCGATTGTATAACTGAGTTCGGGAGTATTGCTGGTAATGCTAAGAAAAGCAAACAAAGTATGCAAAAAAATGCTTTAAGAGCTCGAAACTTACAAGAACTATTAGAAAAAATTCCTAAAGTAAGGTCTACTATCGAAAATTGGAATGATTTCATCAGAAATTTACCTATAATTCTATCACTAAACGAGACCAATTCTTATCAAGAAATTGGACTATCTGCTCATGAATGTTATGAAAAAATTCTCACTAAAGGTCTAAAAGATGATTACATACAACAACTTAAAGATCTTATCCAATCTGGCAAACATGAAAAAAAGAAAATTTTGCACAAAATCGATAGCTTCGATGGAGAATTATTTGTACTGACAAATAAACAGTTACAGTGGATAAAAGCTCATCAACCAGATAAAGTTAAAGATATTATTGCTGAAATCGAAGAAAGTAACGACAGCCTTATTAATCTACATTGCGCTACCCTTATTGCTGAAACTAATTTCTTGGAAAATTTTGCACAAAAATACAACTTATTAATAGAAAAGCACAATAAGACTATTATAAATTTATATCATGATTGGCGGAGAAACAGCTCTCCGCCTGCTTCTGAAATTGAGTTTGAAAAAGAACTTCCCAAAATCATCGCTGTTAACTCAGGATCCTTTTCTTTTCAATTTACTTCTATGCCCCATGTTCAGTACACTATAAGTAGCAGAAAATTTATAGCAGCATTAGGTTTTTTAATATTCCCTTCTAACAAAAAAACTTTAGACCAAATGGATGTTCTGCAATTAATTGTGGATTCAAATGCTCCTAATAAAAGTCAATCATACGAAGCTTTTTTTGCTCAAATTGAATATGTTGTAAATAAAAGTTTGCCTCAAAACAAATACAGTTTGCACAAAATTAGCTTGAGTGGAAATTATGTTGACTTTCGAATTTTTCACTCATCTAATACAAGTGAAGATGGTTTAGTTACATACCGCTTCACATACAGAAGGTATACTTTGGAATTGTTCTATACTACAACGAAAGGGCTTTTACTCAAAAAAAACAACATCCTCATTCAAAAATTTTTAGACAATAATTACACTAAAGACTACTCAGAAATACAATATAAAAAAGAAGAAGAGGAAGAAATTGAAATGAGTAGAATGAATAAACAATGAATTAAAACATCTGAACTTGGATAACCTCTTTAATTTATAATTGTCGTGCAAAATAAACTTTGATCAATCTGGTTTTGAATTTTTTCTTTCCCTCTTTTGAGATATTCACGGACTGAACGTATACTTATTTCTAATTCGTCCGCAATTTGAGAGTAAGATTTTAATCT
>NZ_JAATJW010000012.1 GCF_011800755.1 Listeria valentina | reverse complement strand
TTAGTTCAGTGCGCTCAAAAATTAGTTTTTCCTTGAAAATAATTTAAAAGTTCAGCTTGACTTATTACCACTAGACTTCTTATAGTGGAGCAACCAGTTTGATCCGCTCAGCTTGCCCCTGTCTGATATAGTAAGCTTCATATGGCGGTAGCGGTTGTTCTTTATATGGCTTGTTCATAACTTCAAGCACATTTTGATCGATGATTCTGCCCACTAAGATGCCGACTTTTTGTTTCTTGAATACGCCTGAAATGTCGTCGTAAGCGCGGTAAATTTGCCCACTTACAGCACCAGCAACAAAGTAGATGCCCATCTTCTCGCCTTGCTCCACAAGTTTTTGGAGTGGTTTCTGTGCATCAAGCGCAACAGTCTCTGCTAAGAATGCCGTATCTGCCACAAGCACAACGATCGGTTCAAATTGCTTCGAAAACTCTTGCAAGGTGACGCCAGTAGCCTGAACATCTCGCCAAGCATGTTCACGATTTTCAAATGCACCTGAAAGCTCAACGATCGTAGAAGTAAAGCTCGCCTCGTCGCTCGCATATAAATCGACTTGATTTTGGTATGTACCAAAACGAGTTGAACCATTATCAAACAACGCCACTTGAATGCCCACGCTCTTCACAGCCATTTCCAAGATCGATTGCATCGACCGTTCCACAACATCAGGCGAGTCTGCAAGAACGAGAGTATGACCACGCTGATTTAGTGATAAGTCAAACGGCTGAACATCTTCGAAATCGACCGCAAATGGGATTCCCCCGTTTTCGAGCATCTCGGTTACTTCTTTCTTCTCCAAGTATTCCGCAATCGGCAGAACATCAGGTACCATCGGAATCGCATCCGGCACGCTGCCAGTCCACGCCTCGCTCATTCGCTTACTTTCCGACTGCAGATTCTCGATAATCTCAAGCGTATCCGCACCCGCAACTGGAAGTGCCGTTTGGAACGAAGTTGGGTTCTCAAGTTTCACAAGTCCACGCCCCGCGATTTCCTCAATCGTCAAGTCGGTTTTCCCTACAATATTGCGTGGTTCCGTCGGGTCAATCATGTAAAGCGCAATCTGCGTCTTAATATTTGCAAGCACTTGAATCCGAATCGCATTTGAACGTACCGCACTAATCGCAAGATGAATCCCAACGCCCGCACCTTCACGAGCCACTTGCGCAACTAGTCTTTCAAAGTCATCTTTGTATGGCGATTCCGCAACCGAGTCAAACGCATCGATCACAAGTAGAATCGAAGGAACCTCTGTCCCGCTAGCTTTTTCATACATGCCAATGTTCGCAACCCCATATTCGCTCAGTTTTTGCTTCCGAACTTTAAGTTCACGCGTAATCCGGCGAATCAGCTTTTGCATCTTGATTTCTTCATCCACCATGATCGTATCCGCAACTTGTGGCAGATCCTTAAGCGGTAAAAGACCATTCGTTCCTAAATCTAGCAAGTAGATATGCAACCGTTCTGGACTATGCTCTCGAGCAAGATCCATCGCAACTGTTTGAAGGAAAGTTGATTTTCCGTATCCTGGACTTGAAAAGACTGCTAAATGCCCATCTTTCGCAAGATCAAGCGTAAGTGGTTCTTGCGCTTGCATTTCTGGAATATCTAGGAAACCAATCGTCGCAAGAAGCGGTGCTTTTTCGCTTGCCCATTCTGTCATATAATCCACTGGATGGAGCTCCGGCAAGAAAATTTTCTCTTCAAGCGGCGGCAACCAAGGACGTGGTAGCGGTTCAATTCCTTCCGCTTCCGTATATTCATGAATGTAGTCAATCACGGCATCCAGTTCAGATGGCAGTTTCGTCAAGTCTTCCTTCTTATCAAGCCCACTCAAATCTTCCGTTAAAATGTCGTATTGTCCCAGTTCATTAATCGCATAGATCGTTGTATCGAGATAATCCACATCTTCCTTATCAGGCACATAATCCGCACCACTCCAAGCACTTTGGAACAACTCATAAATTTCATTGTTTCCGACTTGTAAGTAAGCTCGCCCAGGAAGCGTAATATCCGCCGCATCTGGCGTTTTCAAGATTTCATTTGAATCACTCGCATTTTGCACCTTAAGCGCCAACTTGAATTTCGAGTTCGACCAGATTTGGTCATCAACAACCCCACTTGGTTTTTGTGTCGCAAGAATCAAGTGAATCCCAAGTGAACGCCCAATCCGTGCCGTCGAAACAAGTTCCTTCATGAATTCCGGTTGTTCCGATTTAAGTTCCGCAAACTCATCTGAAATTAAGAATAAATGCGGCATTGGTTCGCTCGCTTTGCCTTGTTTGTAGAGTTTTTGATACTGATTGATATGGTTCACATCGTGCTCACCAAATAAACGCTGCCGCTTTTGCAACTCCGCTTTAATCGAAGCAAGCGCACGCATCGACTGCGCCCCATCCAAGTTCGTGATCGTTCCTAGTAAATGTGGCATATTCTTGAACAAGTTCGCCATTCCGCCACCTTTATAGTCAATCAAAAGAAATGCCACTTCATACGGATGGAAATTGACCGCAAGTGAAATAATATATGATTGGATAATTTCGGATTTCCCTGAACCCGTCGTACCGGCAACAAGACCATGTGGCCCGTGCGCTTTTTCATGCAGATTCAAGTTGACAATGTCATCTTTTCCGCGCAGCCCAAGAGGCACAGCCAAGCTCTTATACGTTTCATTTTGTGTCCAGCGGTTTCCGATATTTAATTCTTCCACACGTTCCACATTATACATTTCGAGGAACGTCACAGATTCCGGAATCGAGTTTTTCAAATTTTGAAGGTGATTAAGCGGCGCAAGCGCACGCGAAATCATTTCCTTATCAAAGTCTTCCGGTAAGTGATCGGGTGCAAATGCCCGGTTCACAAGGTCGCCTTGCTCAAGAATAATATTTCCGCTTCTATGGTCACGAATATCGACAACCGTCCGCACATGTTCAGGCAAGCTTTGCATCACATCTTGAACAAATACAAGCGAAACCCCAAGTTCCGATGGATCTTCATTAAAGAATTCCATCACCGTGTGGTCTAAAATCAATTTTTCATCAGTAATCAACACCACATAATGTGGCGCAAAAAATAGTTTTTCATTTTTGTTCGGTCTTTCAGCAAGTGCTTGTTTCCGCTCTTTCAAAATTTGATAGAGTGAATTTAACACTTGATCCCGCGAACGTTCATGATAAACAAAACCGCGGACATTGACATCACGCAAGTTAGCATGCGGCAGCCAGCGCATCCATTCCCAATTTTTCTTTTCTTCTTCCGGGAAAATCGTCACAAATTGTAAATCATAATAACTATGAAATAGCGCCGTTTGCATCACAAGCATTTGCAGTTGTTCTAGCACGAGACCACGTGGACCGATATAGCCAACCGGGCCATTCATCAAATCTGTTGCAACCGGAACATTGTTCACATCAATATATTGTCCTTTAAGCCGACTTGCCGCTTCCGCAAGTGGATCTTTATCTTGCGAAAACTCCTCTTCCTTATAATCTACAGAAAAACTGATCGGCTCTGTTCCCGTCCCAACTCGGAAAGTCAGGAAGTCATGATGCAATCTTGTTTTTTCGTAAATTCGCGAATCCACACGCGTCGCCATCTCCGCAATTTCTTCCACAGATGGATAATGATATAGCAAGGCTTGACGTTGTTTTTCGCTCGCTTGATGGAAATCCTTCGTGCGGCGTTTCAAATACAAATCGTAGCTTTCTTCGCGTTCTTTCGTCTTCACTTTATATTCCTTGCGATTTTTAATATACGTAACAAGTGACATGATAACCGTCATCCCTGTCATCGCAAGCGTCATCAAAATATAAATGCCGCGTGGTTGGAAAATCGAAATCAACACTGTGATTGCAATCATCACAAGCGGAGGTAAAATCAATTTTAATAGCCCTTCCGAAGGCTTTGCAGGTGCCGCAGAAGGTTTTGCTAGCGTAAACTTATCCTCTGGCGCACGGTAAATAATCCGCGGTGAACGGTGATAATCTGGATAATCCGGTCCAAAAGCATTATCCGCCGCAAATAATGGTGCAAGATTCGTCGAAATACGAGATTTGACCGCCGCAACTGTCAAGTCATCTTGACCAATCGTAAGCGTAATCCCATCTACATACAGTTGATCGCCAACTTGGAGCTCCATGCGTCCCGTTAATCGTTCAAAATTGTGATAAACTTCTCCAGCGAAAACCTGCACGGAGAAAGTTTGCATTTTGTCATCGCGTACAAAGACAAAATCCGCATTTGTGCCCGCAAGCATCACATCATTTTCTTTTCCCGCACCAAAAGTGAGTACAAGTTTGCCAGCCGTATCAAATGACTGCACATCTACATTTTCTGTCAGGTAAAATGACAACCGTTCGTTCTCGCCTACTTCAAGCTCTTGCTTTTGATCAAGCTCAAGCGCCGTATTTCCTGCCATCCACATATCGTCTTCAAAACGCACGTTAACCGCTTCAGGAAACTCCGGATAAAATACCGTCGCTTCCTTGTTGCCGCTGATCTCCGTCACCTTATCAGGAGACACGTGCTGCTTATGACAAGCTTTCCCATTACTAACAATAAGTAAAGTATTCTGTCCCATCTTCATTCTCCCCTATTTGGATTCGGAATCGTTTTTCCCGTTGATTTTTTCCATGTATTTTTTCAGTTCTGCTTCAATTTCTGATTGTTTCTTCACAGACTCATCGCCAGAAAGTGTCTTATCATTTTGGACTTCTTCCAGCTGTTTCGTAAGCGCGTAAACCACAAGTTCGTTGTCTTGAAGCCGTTTCCCAGAATCAAGCGACTCGCCAAAATCACCACGACCATTATAAATCCAGTAAAGCAAATATTGCTCATCCGATTTCAAGCTAACATTCTTCATGATGTTGTCTTTACGCTTGTCATCAAGCTTCTCGCCTTGCAAATAAGAATACGCCAGCTCATATTTCGAAGCTTTCGGCAATTTTTCTGGATTGTCATTTTCCAAGTCCGAAATCACTTTCGTATAGTCCGTTTTGAGGAAGTCCTCATTCGCCAAAAGCAAGTCGTCTTGATAAGGCACCTTGAAAAACGCAAAATAAACTACCGGCCCAGCAAGTAGCAACGTCGCAATGATAAAACCGACCGCAAGCCCTCTAAACATCCGGAACCGCTTCTTCGAAATCAACATCATCTTCCGCTTCGAATCCGCTAGTTCTTTTTCAAACGATTCTTGCAAGAAACCTTCAATTTCCTCTGACGTCTTTGTGTCTGCTATCTGCCGCTCAAAATTGGTTCCCCTCGCGTTTTTAAGAGACCCGGCATATAAATTGTCAAATTGGTATTTCTTTGAAAACATCGCCACACAAAGCGATTGATATTGCTTAAAGAACAGCTCATCCGTAAGATCATATGGATGAATAATCCCTTTTAACCCGCGATGAACGATTTTCGGCATCAAATTTTCATCAAAAACAAGATTTCCCGGGTGAAGGAAAAACGTAAAACGGGTACCAATGAGTGCCTCTAGTTCTGCCACATTTTTAAGTGCCCGTAATTTATCTTTCCGCTCCATTTGACTTACATCTTCAAAGCGGTACATCGTGTCTGCAATTTCATAGCAAAACGTATATGTTTCCTTTTCATGTTCAATCTTCACAGGAACAAAGTACGGCGACGGCTTCGTTAAAATCTCTAGCTGAGCCGCATCTTTAATCCGCGTACGTGATTCAACAAAGCTCACACGCCATTCATTTTGTTCACAGGTAAAATCATATGTAACACCATCAATTTCAATTGTACTTTTCATCATCTCGGCTCCCTTTTATAAAATTTCTAAGATGTCTCCGTTTGTAATCGGATAATCCACCATTTTGTCATCATCACTTAATAAAATGCCTTTATTCACAGCTTTAATAGAACATTTCGAAGCATCCGGCATATCGATTTTAAGCGTTTCTTTCAGATTATCAATCAAAGCTCGCACCGGTTGCCCGACAGGAATACGCAAATCATATACTTCAGCGCCCCATTTCGAAAAATCCACCGTCACGTTCAAATGCGTCTCTTTCGCCATTTCTTAATCCTCCCTTAATCCATGATGTTTCGACTTGCAAAATAAATTCCACCAACAAGAGCCACAACAACGGCTCCAATAATCGCAAATAGCGACTTAGATTCCGTATTTTTTTCTTTCTTAGTTTGATCGTCAAGATCCGTCTCAGAAGCTTGAGTCACGTTCGTTTTCTTAAAAAGCTCCTTCTGCGCAGTTTTCGTCGTCTCATCCTTCACCGGTTTCCCCGTAAACAACTGATCCTGCATATCTTTAAAATTCTTTTTATCCTTTTTTTGTTGCGCTTTAATCTTTTTTTCAAGATCTTTGGTGAAAAGTGGCAATTCCAACTGATCGAGCATTGTCGGCTCCGCCTTCTTGAGCTCCTCTTGCTTTTCCTCATCAGTCTTTTGCAGGCGGTCCGTTTTCAAATCCATGTTGCCATCATTTTCCAAATAGCCTGATCCTGCTGCAAGCGCAAGGGGAGCAGCAGAAAAACAAGCCAGTATTACAAGCAAACCTAAACTTAAAAGCTTAACTTTCATGTGCTCCCTCTCCTTTCGCTTCAGCCATTTCTTTTTTCACAACGAACAAGTTACAAACAATCAGAAGTATCGCAATACCGATACAAACATAAGTCAAAATCAAAATATTGCTTTCACCATTCAAAATTCGGCTAAGTAGCGTTTCTAAATACTGTAACGGTGAAAACTTCTGTATCGTTCCAAACATAGAAGACTTATCAACATTCAGTCCGATTGCATCCGTTAAGAATAAATACATGCTTAGCACAAGCAAGATGATAAACATCCCGCCCATTTGCAATTGACGCAGTAAATACGTACAACCCGATACCAGAAGTAGCATCAACAGCAAACAAATGCCAATCCAGAAGAAGTAACCTATTTCGCTCACATCAAAAACCTTTCCAGAAATAAGTCCGATCAGTAATCCTTCAATGACCGCGATACCAACCGTAACACTTGTAATCGGCAAGTTACGCGAAGCAAGCGAAAGCTCTTCCCGGAATTGGTCCTTTTGAATGCGGCGTTTCTCAAAAACAGAAATCACATACCCTGAGAATAAAGCGATGATCGTACAAATCAGCACCATGTAGTAAGGCGTCGTTTTATCTGCCGCAACAATCGCCTTGCCATTCACTTTTTCAACCGGACTACTCAAGAAATTATATAAGTTTTCATTTTGACGATCCCCGATTCGACTGTTCTTCATAACCTTCGAAAAGTTCTTCGAGAAAGTTTGATCCGCTTGTAATTTTTTCGCAAGCGAGCCTGATAAACCACCCGCTTCTGAGATCAAATCTTCGCCACTTTTTTGAATATTTTTCGCTTCTTGGTCAATCGCATCAAACGTGTCATACACGCCTTTCGCTGAATCCAAGTTATGCCCTGTTGAGTCTGCCAAATTCTGACTCGTAGCAAGCAAACTTCCAAATGAACTATCCAGTGCCATAGCAGCCGCCATTTCATCCGAACTATTTCCAAGCACAACTTGATTTTCCGAAACAAGTTGCGAACTCTTCTCACGCCAAGTGTCAATATCTTGCAACATTCTCGCTAAGTTTTCATTTTGGCTAATCGCCTCTTGATTTGTTGCAATCAGCCGTGTCGCCACATCTTGTGAACGCGAATCCGCATCCCCCATCACTTGTTTATAGTCAGCAATCCGCGACTCAAACGCAGCCAATTTTTCTTTATAAGCCTTCGTCAAATTTCCCGAAGCTTTTGTTGCGAATGCTTCTAGCAAATCGTCTCGATTAAAAATCGCATAGTATGAATTAGCCGTCGCTTGGCTATCCAGCGAACCACTTGGCGTATAAGCACTATTCCAAGGATTAAGTCCATAATAAAGTTGGAACAAAAGCCCTGTCCGTTCGTAGTTCCGCACAATCAAACGAAGTTCTTTAAACATATCCGTCAAACTGAAATCATCCTTGCTATAAAACGGCAAGTCTTCAAATTCAAACGAATAAACTTCCTGAATAAATGTTTCCTCCTTCGTTTCAACAGTTGGCTGGCCTCCTTCAGATCCTGATCCTGTGCCACCTGTACCTTCTTCGCCGCCACCTGTTGTCCCGTCGCCAGTTCCCGGATCAGGCGTTACACTTGTACCTTCAACCACTTCTTTCTTAACTTTTTGCACAGCTGCCGCATTAATTTTCAGCGAACCAAAAATTGGAACTTGGTCTGCTGCTATACCATCTTTCAATTTGGCCGTTGCCGAAATCGTATAAGTTCCCGCTTCACCATTCGCTTGTGAAAACTTAATGATAGTTTGACCACCATCTTGCTTCACAAATTGGAACTCTACATTTTGCCCATCTTTAGACAAAACTAAGTTCTCCAAGTCAAACTTGCTATCCAAATTTAAACGAATTTCCGTTTCCGTGTCAGGATCTGTTTCAGGTAGATCGAGTGGGTTCGACTCAATCGCCATTCCCGTGCCCTTCAATTCTTGCGCTTTCTTGTTTTGCGCATCAACAATCTGACCCTTAATGACATTTTCAGATGGATTTTGCGCTTTTTCCGCATCGCTGAATTTTTCAGGGTGCTCATTCATGTATTGCTTGGCCAGTTTCTTAATCTTCTTGTACGCTTCCGTATCAATACCAAGCATCGCTGCATCATCTTCCGTGAAATATTGCAAGTTCCGAATAGAATCCTCAATCGTCTTCGTAAAGCGCTTATTGATATCCGGATCAAGCGTAGCCATCGTGAATTTTTCATCTGATCCCCCGGACTCCCCAGAAAGAATCCGAATCAAATCTTGTCTGACCGCATCTTGAATTTCCGCATTGATCGTATCATTAAGCGATTGGTCAACCGCCATAATGCGCGAATTAACATCCGCTATATAATTTTGCAGTTGTTGCGTTTGCGTCATCAATGATGCTGTATTTTCTGTCGTTGTCAGTTCCCGATATAAAAGTGCATTCGCTTGCTGTAAAGCTCCCAGCTGACTTTGCACATTGTCCGCAGATAAACTCGCCGTGTACTTCTGCAAATTGTCTTCAAATGTCGCTCCAAAAGGTGTATGATCCTGTTGCATCTTAAGTAACCTAGCTAGGTCCGTCCCGTAAACTTTATTTTCTTGATCCGCCTCTAAAAGAGATTTTTCATGCCCTTTCAGCAAATCTTGGAATCCAGTAAAGCTATCTTTCGAACTACCAGTATAGTCTTGCACCGTTTTAAATTGATCCGTATAACTTGCTAGTGGATCATGTACCGCCACGTTATAGCGATCATTATTTTTCTTTTCCTTATTAACTAAATTCTTGATATTGTCTTGTGACTCTTGCAAGTTCGTTAAAATACTTGCAAAATAAACATCAATCACACGTTGATTCATGTCCGAAAGTAAGTCAGAAGCCGTCTTTTCTGCTTCCGCTTTTAAATCATTATTTCCTGTATCATTAATCTTGTAATAGATTTGTATCTTTTCTGGTGAATTCGATGTCAGTGACAAGGCTTTTTTCGAAAAGTCACTTGGAATCACGATCATCAAATTATAAACATCCCGTTTTAGTCCACTTTCGGCAACACCACGGCTTACCGTTGACCAGTCATGCGTTGTATCTTTCAATATACTCGTCTGGATATCGTTCCCAAATAAATAGTCTTTCCCTGAAAGTTTTGCTCCTTGGTCTTCATTGACTAGCGCCACATTCATTTTTTGTACTTGTTCACTTTTAGTCGCACTATCTCTTTTTTCATTCTGACTCTGATTTTGATTTTTGCTAATAGACTGATTCAGCCCCAAAATAGAGACAGAAGCCGTCAACCCGATTGCTAGAATCAAAAACAGCAGTATTTTCCATTTTATTTTCCGCATTATCCTGTTTAGTCACTCCCGTTTTTTCAACTTGCCCTATTCTCAGAGACTTCCGTTCCCGTTTAGTTGTACATCTTTCAGAAAAAGCCATGTAACGAAGGGCTACATGGCTTTTCAAGACACACAATTATGTATGTTTCAAGGCAGAAAATTAGAAACCAAAGTTTTGAGAAAGCTGTTGGTCTTGTTCTTCCACCGCAGTTGCAGTTTTTTGAAGTTGTTGTTCAATTTGATCCATCAAGTTAGCGAATTCAGTCACTTTTGGTTTCAATTGATTGAACTGATCGTCAAAACGTTGGAAAGCTTGACCTTCCCACTCACTGCGAAGTTGTTCTTGCAATTGAGACAAGCGTTGTAGCATTTGTTCGATATCACGAGCGCTTGTTCCATAAGTTTTTGCGCGATCCCGTAATTCAGCTGGGGTCATTCTGATTTGTCCAGACATGAAAATTCATCTCCTCTTTTTATAATTAATTCAATGAAGTTTTACCATACTTTGACCTGAAAATATGTGGACATTTTGTGAACTTTATTCTCGATTTTCTTTAAAAAAAACCAATTTTGTCTTTTATTTATCATAGTCAATAATACAAAAATGAATTGTA
This sequence comes from Listeria valentina, assembly GCF_011800755.1. GTDB lineage: Bacteria > Bacillota > Bacilli > Lactobacillales > Listeriaceae > Listeria > Listeria valentina. The sequence continues at coordinate 42,720 of NZ_JAATJW010000012.1, read as the reverse complement.
TACTCAAAAACAAGAACTAAAATGGCTTAACCAAAGCGGTTAAGCCACCCCTCATTCAATAGTCATATTCATTAAGAAAACCAACAAATTCCACTTGAAATTAAGTCAATAATTTTTTCAAATTTCAACTGAACGTTTCAAAATCAAATCCGTTTATTTTTCGTCGCCGAACTGAAAAACATGTTTCCCCGCTTCAAAAAAGCCGAGTTTCTTATAGAAATACAAAGCATCTTGATTATTTTCCCAAACACCCAGCCAGATCGTATTTTTCCCTTTATTTCTAGCTTCCTCAAAAGCATGATCAAGAAGCATTCGTCCAAGGCCTTTTCTTTTAAAAATCGTTCGAATATAAATCCGTTCCACTTCCAGATGATCGTGCTCCATTTGTTCCGTTTGACTATCTCCCCAATTTAGCTTCAAATAGCCAGCCAGTTGCCCGTCCATATAAATCAAATAAAAAGCCGATTCTGGTTCAGCAAGTTCCTTTTCTAACTGTTCCTCATCAAAAGCACGATCCACATATGCCTGCAAATTTTCTTCCGTATTTTGTTCCCGAAAAGTATCAATAAACGTATCAATACTAACTGATCGCAATAAATCAATCTGTCCCGAACTACAAGGTTCAATCGAGATCATTCAAATTCACCCTTTCCACTTAATAAATCCGTTTCCCGCCTTTTTCAACGTATTCCAGTCTGTTTTAATGGTTTAAGCGCACCATCCGAAAAGCCATAAAACATAACAGAATTTGAATACTCATTTTCACGTATAATAAATGGAAAAGTATCAAGTCCACATTTTGCCGAAAAAATTGTCCATTCTTTTTATTCCATTTATTCATTTTACTGTTTATCCATTTTACAGTCAATGAAACCATTTAATCCAAACTTTTTCAGAATCTGCGAACACCGCTTCCAAATTCCTGTAGCCCATCCTTCACGTTTCTTGCCTCGTTCCGCCTTATTTTTGTCGCAATTCCAATGTTTTTATTTCCCGCTAAATTAGCTATAATAGGCCTAAACATGAACGGAGGCCGAGCTACATGAACGTCTTTTACGAAAAAATCACCCCCGAAGAAGCCCAACAATTATTTCACTGCATGCAACAGCTAGATAAAGAGACCGATTTCATGCTTTATTTACCAGAAGAGCGAGTTTATCAAGAAAAAAAATTAGCGCATTTCATACAGACAACTCAAGAAAACGGTATTTTGTTAGGCGCCAAAGTTCAAAACCAGATTATCGGCTTCATTTCCGCACAAACCTCTAAACTCGCAAAAATCAAGCACACCGGATACCTCGTGATCGGCGTTCGAAAAAAATTCCAAAAAAACGGCATTGCCACCAAACTTTTTGAAGAACTATTCACTTGGGCAAGAAACAGGGGGATACGCCGGCTTGAACTGACGGTAATCACAGCAAACCTTCCGGCCATTAAACTATATGAAAAACTTGGCTTTCAGAAAGAAGGCTTAAAAAAAGAGGCCATTTATATGAATAATCGCTACTACGATGAATTTTACATGGCCAAACTATTCCACGAAAAAAGGTGAAATCCAAATGCTTGGATTTCACCTTTTTTCGTTTAGTCATCATCTAGCCCTTCTTTTGTTTTTCTTTCTTTTATGTCTCCAAATGAAGAAAATGATAAGACCTATCACGATCACAGCCGCCGCAATCAGCGCAATTAACCACCAATAATTGGGGCTTTCAATCGTCACGTCTTTCTTATTCAATTTGTTTGCTTCATCTCGCTTAATTTGAAAGTTCTTCGTAAACTGCCAACTTTCCTTAGAAGATTTCGCCTTCAAATGTAGTGTGTAGTTCCCAGCTTTAAGCCGTTCGCCATTCAGCGAAATAGGATAAGCGAAGTGGGAATTAGGTGCGACTTGCATATTTTTTTGCGAAGTCTTATAGAGCGTTTTTGATTTCCCTTCCCGCGTTATTTCTGCCTCTATTTCAAAGCGATTCAAATACGTAGGAGTCGGATTTTGCAGCGTGAAGAAAATCGCATTGCGCGCATTCGTTTGCCCAGCTTCTACTTTCTTCAGTTTCAAATCCTGCTTCACTTCTTTATCTGATTCCTGTAATGTAATCCCAATCACATAAGCGTACTTATTTTCAATACTCAAGCCCTTTTCTTGCTTTTTGCCCGTTGTATTCTTTTTCTCTTCCAGCGTAACTCCGCCAGCAAGCAGCCCCTCATAAGGCTTATCCGGCATCGTAACATTTAACTTTAAATCCATACTTTTTTTGGCAGGAACGGTAATTTCCTTTTCCACCTTAATTAAATCCCCTAACGAGTAGGGTAAAGTCTTATCTGCTTGATCGCTCGTTTCGCCGTACTCGACAACACCGTGCATATTGGTCGTTGCCGAATGAATTTTCGGATTGATAACGACTGCCTTATCCGTATCATTGCGCAGTTTAATCGTCAGTGTTTGTTTTTGTCCCGGCTTCATTTTCAAATTAAAATAAGATTTTTTCTTATCAATTTGATTGCTCGGAATTTGAGTTTCAGCAGCAAAATTAAATTCCGCCGCATGTACATCTGTTGTGACGCCTAGCAGGCAAATCAAAACAAAACTTAAAAAGAATCCAACAGCCTTTTTCATTGATTTTATTCTCCTTAAAACAAGACAAAAGGCGCTATTTGACTATCGCAAACATGCCTTTTGTCTTCGGTTAGTTTATATACCAGATGGTGTGTCTTCCAGTGTCCATAATAATGTTGTTGCATATTTATCCGCATATTTGGTTGTGCTACCTGGAACTTTTAGTGAAATGCTGTCGCCGCCACTTGTATCATCACCAAACGCAAGCACATAAGTTCCTGCACCTTCTCCTACTTTGGCAGCCATAATATTTTCAGCTACTCCATTTCCGTCTGGTGTAAGTGAAAATGAGCTTTTCACAACAGATGGTTTAGGAGAAACCGATATCGTATTTACAACGCCGTTGGAAAATACCAATTCAGCTCCCGTTAATTCTTTATTGTCTGTTGAAACAAATTGCCCTTGTTGTTTAACCTTCAAAAACCAGCCTGTTTCAGTCCCACGGTTATCCGTTACTTGGACGTAGTTTGGGCCGTCTCCACGACTCGCATCCCCAAATTTTTGAGCAGCTGCGTGATAAACTTCGTCTGTAGATGTAATTTTTTGCGTTCCAAAATCAAGGCTCGAAGCATAGTCAATGCTAAGCGGTCCTGGTGTTCCAGGTTGTGGGCCTTTTGGATCCGTTGGGTCAATTGGACCTTTACCGTCTTCAGGAGTTTTCGAAGGATCCGTTGGGTCTACTGGTTTTACAATTTGATCACTTGGTGAAAATTGTACAATGACATTTGATTTATAATCTGCTGGTGCAGCAGCTGATGCCGTGAAACTAAGCCCAAAGTTAGTTAAAGCAACTCCTGCTGTTAAAGCAGAAACAGCTGCAATCTTGATCGTTTTTTGTTTCATGATTTTTTCCCCTCTTTATTTAATTATTCGTTACTTCCTGGAACATCTGATAGCTTCCAAGTTAGTTTTGTCTTATATTGCACAGCATCTTTAGCTGATTTACCAGGAATAAATAGCGAAACAGCTTTATTTACCTTCGTAGGTTCAGTAACATCGCTACCTTCTGCAGCTGGTTCGTCTGTCACGCTTCCCCACTTATCAATCCAACTTCCTGCACCTTTTCCAACTTGTGCTGACATGACAAGTGATTCAGCTCCAGCTGGGTCAAGAACAACGTCTTTTACATCTGGTGGTTCCATTCCTTCTGCATTACTTACTGCTTGGCTTTCCGCCAATTTGATTTGCGCACCAACTAGCTCTTTATTTTGTGCATCGGCATTGCTGAATTGTCCTTCTTGTTTTACAGTCAGTGTCCAACCTGCGTTGGTACCGCGGTTATCAGAGACTTGCACAAAGTTGGAAGTCCAGCCACCATCTTTACCCTCTTGATTGAATTTTTGCGCTCTTGCATAATATGTTTTATCACTATTAGTAATTTCATTTGTACCGAAATCAATACTCGATGCAAAGTCAATACTTAGTGGCCCTGGTGTTCCTGGCTCTGGTTCCCCATTTGGTGTTGTCGGATCAACCGGTGCAATATTTTCTTGCGGTACATCTGGGTTCATTGGTTTTGTAATCCCAGTATTAGGAACGAACTTCACCACTCCATTTGATTGATATGTTCCTCCATCGCTTGCAGCTAAAGCGGAAAACGGGACAACTAAAACCGTTCCCGCAACAGCCCCTAAACTTATCCATTTTCGTAATTCCATCATTTTACCTCCCATGTTATGTCTGCCCATTGGATGTTTTACAAATGGTCAGCATTAAATAGATTGATTTACTAATGTTTCCTAAATCTAGCAGTTTCTAACTACTTTTCCTCCCCCCACTTATTATGTAACTTTTTAAGGAATGCTAGATCTCTCCCTTAAAACTTTAAGCTACTTTTAGATTACCAAAACCACCATATTCTTCTTGCCACTTTGTTCCATTCCAATTTTTTATTTATGTATTTTTTGTGTCAAAAATCAATAAAATTCAATACTTTATCACACAAAACACCCAATTGATGAAAATAAATTGGTACTTTCATCAATTGGGTGTTTTGATAGTAGCTAATTTTGATAATCAAATGGTCGATACTTCTTGCGCAAAAATTCTTGTTCTCTCGCGCGCTCCAAAATCTCATCTCGAAAATAAAGAACTGCGCCACCTTTTTTCACACGAACTATCTTTTCACGATTGACAAGTGAATAAAAACTTTGCTTCGAAATTTGAAGTAAATCAAGTGCTTCGATCGTTGAAACAAAGTATTGATCTAGCAATTCTAATTGTTGGTCTTTTGAAATGTTACTATTCATTTTACACCTCTTATTAATTCCTTTTTTTATTTTTTAAGTCTTTTCATTTTTACCCGGCCATCATTTTCGAAGATATTTGTGTTTAAAGACTTAAAATTATCACAATATCCCTTTAGCATTTACTTTCATGATTCCAGTTATTTTCATATTTACGGATCTTTAACCTTGAACGATTAAATCTAAACTTTTAATGATTCGTTTGATATCTTTTTTTGATTCTGTCCATCAATATCCGCACAGGTGCTGGTTTTATAATCAACATGAGAATCACATAAACGATAATTCCCGTCGCAATTTGAACACACATGGAATAAAGTGATCCATGAACTAGTTTTCCTATCCCAAATCCTGCTGCAAACATAATGCCCGCTGCAAGCAAGTAGCTCGCCGTTTCTTTAAACACATTGATTCGCAGCCTCTTTCTTATCATCATGATTTGAGAAATAGCGATGATTCCTTCACCAATTACTGATGATATTGCTGCTCCAAATGCTCCATAAGTTGGAATTAGCAAAATGGATAAAATAATTGAAACGAGGATACCGACGATAAGGGAAGCAATGGATTTGGCTACTTGATTCGATGCGATCATATATTGTTGACCGATGATTGATCCCCAGCCCATGAATAAGAGCCCGACTGAAAGTGCCCCTAATACATATTCAATGCCATCAAAATTTTTCCCGAAAAAGAGCACCGAAAAGTTTTTCGAAATCAAAATCATTCCTAAAAGTAAAGGAATCGAAATCATATTGATGATTTGAAAAGAGAACAAAGTATATTTATTCGCTACATCAGATTTTCCCTTGTGGAATTCATTCGATATTCGCGGAAAAATCACACTCCCAATGGCTGTTACACAAGCTGATAACATGCGGACTACTTTATCTGAATTCTCAAAGTACCCCGTTTGCGTCAAGGTAGAAAAATTTCCCAAAAACAACTTATTCATATTCACAAAAACTTGTGTGAGTAATTGTGGCAAGAACAAGAAAAATACAGGCCGAACATGTGGCTTCAAATCCAGATTTTTAAATGCGACTTTGTGTATCTTTTTCCTCAAATACGTCCAAAGCGTTAGATTTCCTAGAAAAGTAGAGACAGCATTTATGGCAACATATAAAGCAATATCATCTGGTGTCTGAATTAAGATAAAAACACTTATGAGAGCAACTAGCTTTACGACGATATTTCTTGAAATGGTTTTTTTAAAATCTTCTAATCCAATGAAAAACCATGAAATATCCACTGCTGCTGCTAAAATAAAAATACCTTGTAAGACGAAAATAAATGTATATTCCCCGTAGAGAAAAACAAATAATCCATATAATAATGCCGAAACAACAAACATCAATAGTTTTATTATCATAAGCTCAAAAAATACTTTTGATCGATCTTGATCAGATTCCCTAACATGCGCAATTGATCTCGCACCGTATACCGAAATTCCTAAGTTTCCGATTAAGATAAAGTACTGAACAACAGAATACGTATACGCATAGGTCCCGATTCCTTCTGCACCGAGTGTTCGTGAAACATATGGTACAGTTACGAGCGGGATCAGCATAAGAAGTATCTGATACGTCATGCTATAGGCATAGTTTTTTAAAATTTTCATATTCCTTTTACTCCTGACAATAATTCTAGAAAATCTTTAAGCCCTCGAAACGGCGACCCCAAAATTACTTTAAGATATATCGTTTGATTCTTCGATTTAAAATAAATTGATGCTTTTTGAATCGCTTTTTGATGTCCTCAAAAACATGGTTGGTATCGAGTTCTGAAAAGTGCGCCGCCTGTACATCTCCATGACTTGGTACAAGCCCTTTGTTTGTTATTAAAAAATGATTGGTCCCTTGTGTATGGTCCGTCATTTTTCGTTTTTGGAAATGAATGTAAAGGTACTCGGTTTTTATAATTGATTTTGTCTCTGCATGATACACGCATTTGAATAAATGACCATTTTCCCATTCAAATAAGGTTGTTTTTGCCTTGTAATTGGTTGCGTCTTCCTCACAAACATCAATCATTCTGAACTTCCAAGGATCGATATCAATGAAATCTTTTGCCTCGTACCTAGGCAGTTTAAGCAAATCAAATTTTTCAGGCATTATTTTTTCGTCAAAGAAGTAAATTCGATTAGATGTGAACACTTTTTTATAGCTTAACCCTTTATCAGACATGAAGCGAGCATTATTCAGTTCATTGTTTCGATAAAGTGTAAAATGCCCATAATGATAGATTTGATCAAATTGATCTAATATATCCTCCGTTACAAAATGATCAATTCTCCCAAAAATCAAATCCACATCACAATAACCCCAGAAATCATATTCTTTGATCTGGTCTTGCAAAGCTTTCCCATAGGTTGGCTTATAATCACAAAGCTTATATGGTGATTCTAACACGATGGGAAAATCAAACGATTGTTGGATAAGTGATCTAAATTCCTGAAAAGTCATCTTCCAGAAACGAATGTTTTCATAGTCAATTTGTAAGTCATTATCACTGATAAAAAGAAAATCAATATTTTCATTTCGACCACATGACTTTACGAATACCTCAAAGTTTTCTGGAAGGGTGCCAAAGTAAGGCACAATAATTACAATTTTTTTCATTTATAGAAATATCCTTCCTAATTTTAAATTATAGTGAGCTCTCTATGAACAAAGTCTCATCGTGATTTTTTACTAAGAATCAGGTAGAGTTTTCGTCTTGTTTTCCCAATACCGATAAAAAGATCAAATAGTGGTCGGTAATGTTCATCAATAAGACCGATAAATTCCACAGCGACTTCAATAAGCAGCAGTAAAACAACGATCAAAATAATCGATCCCCAAGTGGTTGAGAAATAAAGCAAGAAGCTAATTCCTGAAAATATTGCCGCAATCAAGTAAAGAAGCAAGACGGTTTGTCGATTCGTTAATCCAAGGGCTAAAAGTCTGTGGTGAATGTGCGACCGGTCTGCAGTCGAAATCGACGTTTTTTGTTTCAATCGACGGATGATCGCAAAAAAGGTATCTGTGAAAGGAACACCTAAAATGATAATCGGAATAAGAAGCGAAACTAAGGTGACATTCTTAAATTCCATCAGCGATAAAATCGCGATCGCAAAACCAAGAAACATGGCACCGGTATCTCCCATAAAAATGGAAGCGGGCGGAAAATTAAAGACAAGAAAGGCCAGTAGTGCGCCCACGAGTAAAAAGGCTGTAAAGGCGCTCCCGATGTTTCCTAAAATGAGAGCCATGCCGCCGATAGTGAGTAGCGCAATCGTGGATACGCCTCCGGCTAAGCCATCTAAGCCATCAATCAAGTTAACTGCATTCACGATGGCTAAAATCCAAAAGATCGAAATCGGGATGGCGAAATAACCAAATTCAATTCTGCCAAGAAATGGTAGATAGATATGGTGAACCATGACTCCTCCCCAAACCGTGACACAAAGGGAAGCAATAATTTGACCCGCTAGCTTTAATTTGGGTGAAAGTTCTTTAATATCATCAATGACACCTGTTCCAACAATGACGAGCACACCCACGAGTAAAGGAATCGTATGGGAATGATCGATAGGGGCTAGGAAAAACATAATCGTAAAACTAAGAAATATCCCCAGTCCTCCAAGTGTTGCGGTTGGCTTCGTATGCGCATGCCTTTCGCGCGGGGTATCCACTGCACCTATCAAAAAGGCTAGCTTACGAACAAGAGGCATCAGTAATAGTCCTAATACGAAGGTTAGAATTGTCCATATTAACAATCTCTATTCAGCTCCATTCTTTTTACCGTTCACTTGAGCTTTCATAGCCTAACGGTATTTTTGTTTTTTCTTCCAATAAATTTTCATAATAGAGATTCCACTTCTCGAAGTAGTTCTCCAGCGAAAAATCTGTTTTTACTTTGTGATGAGCTGCTTGAGATAAATTCTCCCGTAACTCTTTATCCTTCAAGAAACTTCTTAATTTCTCAGTCATCCGAGAAATATCTCCCGGATTGATGAGCATGCCCGTTTCACCATCTTGAATCACTTGAGGAATTCCCCCAACGTCAGATGCCAAGTTCGGGATTCCTTCTGCCATGGTTTCTAAAATGGACATCGGTAATCCCTCTTGATAAGACGGTAGTAAATGCAAGACTGTATTCGCGATGACTTTCTCTCTGTCTTCTTTCAAAAGCCAGCCGCCTAACTGGACATTTTGGCTCGCTAAGGCTTCCATTTCCTGCTCAACTTCTTCGATTTCACCATCGCCATACAAAGTGAACTGAATAGCAGGAAACTCTGTTTCTAATTGTTTCGCGACGTGCAAGATATCGTAGCTGCCTTTGCGTTTCCCCAAACGGCCTAATGTAATGATTTCTGTGGCTTGCGAATTATAATGAGGATGGGCACTAACGGTAACGGCATTTTCAATGATTGCAATGGGTGTATCCGTGATTTGCTCATAAAATCCTGCCCACTCTTCACTTAGAACAACAAGCCCATCTAATCGGTTCAATTCACGCTGGATCTTCTTTCTTGCACCAGGTTTTGCTGTTTTATAAAAGGTATCGAACTGAGACGCGTGCATGTGGAAAATGACTGGTACATCGCGTGGAACGAGCTTTGCTAGGAGTGCTTTTCGGTAAAAACTACTTTTTTGGGCAACGTGGAAGTGAACCACATCTATTTTCTTCTTTTTAATCGTTTTCCGAAGCGTGAGGAGTGCTTTCATGCCAGCGGAAAGTTTATGTTCTTCTGTCCATGTAGCCAAATAGAAAACTTGATTTTCACCTTGATAATAATCTTTGAAATTCGCGATAACGGTGGCGATACCGCCTTTTGAGTCAGACTTCGGTCCGACCATCAATATATTCACTTTGTTTCACTTCCTTCGAAACGGCTTCTTCTTCCTCTTCAGAAGAATGCTTGTATTTTTGTAAAAGTATCCCGCCGCACACAAGCCCGAGCATGGTTGAAGATAGTGCTGAAAACATCACATGTCCTGCTGAAATGCTATAGAACATCAGAACCATGAAGGCGATTGTATAAATACTGCGATTTTGTTTTTTAAGTGATACAAAGAAGAAATAACCAAGTATCACTGTAGTGAGTACAACCCCGATTAATCCAAGTGCATAAAGGCCATCTACCGGATCCATTTCAATAAGGCCATATCGTTCAAAATTAATCGAACGATATTCAAAGCCAAAACCGATAAGCGGAATCAAGAAATTATTGCGATTATCCGCAAACAACTCGTAGCCAGCCACCATATAGTCACTTCGTGAACTCGTTAAAAGTCTGACTAAGTTTCCGTTGTACAAACGGTAAAAATAAGTGATCCGATCTACCATTCCGGATGTTGCCGAGATAATGAAATCCCACCCCGCTGTGACGAGCCCAATTAAAGCTGCCACCGCTATGATGAAGATGACGAGACGATAAATCGGTTTAAAGTTTTTTTGGAAAAGTAGAAAGTGGATCAAAATGCCTACGGTAAATAAAATGCCGTAAATAATGCCTGTTTTTGTACTGATTAAAATCAAGGTAACGATGATGCCTAGATAAAGCACCATGAGAGCTAGCGTTTGAAACACAGCTTTTTTTTCGAGTGCTTTTATGAAGTGCCAGCCCACAAATGTGGCATTAATCATAAAGGCAATCGTTAAATCATTACTTGCGAAGAAAAAGCTTTTATAGCCCGCATTACTATTCACATACGCTTGGTTTCCAACATTTAAAAAATAAGGAATCAGCATCTCTAGCGTAAATAGAATGCTTACGGCTAGAAAAATTTTGCTGTAATTCATGGTTAAAAAGATTTCCTTGCGTTGATAAACAAAGTAGGCAATCAGAACCCATAAGAAAAATTTCGTGAAAACGGCTAGGTCTGCGAACAAAAAGGTCATTGAGTTTTGCAGAACAATCGCTTGTAAAAATAGCAACATGAGCGACCCAACGATAAAGCTAATGGATATCAGCGTATAAAGATTTTTTCTTAAACCTGCATGAAGAATGCAAGCAACCAAGTACACCACACAAAAGAAGCGATATGCCGTACCAAGCGGCAAAGGGACATTGAAGCTGATAAAAAGCCCATTTAAGAAGTCAACTAGCGGAAAAACCGACATGATGACGAAAAAGAAATAAATATTTAATGGCTTATTTTTAGTCAATGGTCACGCCTCCTTTATCCATTAGTCCTTTCCTTGTTTGGCTCGGAAAGTTGCAAGTGAAATTGACTGATTTGCTTTCCAAGTTTGCGCCCAAATTGTTGTGCTGGTTTTTCGAATAACAAGTACGAAAGGTAAGCAACGATAAAGATAAGCGGCAAACTAAGTAATTCAATGACAACGACTGATGAAATCATTTGATGTAGTAAATAAATCCAAGGGATAAACACTACACAATGCACCAGATAAACGCTAAACGAAATCTTTCCTAAGAACAGATAAACCGGTCGAGCAAGAAAATCTTGTGCTTTTTTTGACTGGTAACAAACGAGAAGTATGCCTACACAGCCGGTACCAATGACCACGTCCGAGAACACCTGTGGCAAATGAATGCCCGTTATAATTAGTGCAAATCCGTGGAAATAAAGGGCCATCGAAGCGAGCATAACCAGTACTTTTTGATTTCTCGTAAATGCTCGAATCGCTTCCCAGTGAAGTGTCATCAAGATACCAATGATGAAAAATCCTAGATGGAAAATCGTTTGTCCAATTAAAAACTGCTGATCTATGACGAATAGAAGAGCCGTCCCAAATCCAAACGATAAGCCAATCAATCCGACGCCCCACTTCACACCTTTGCGTTCAACAAGGTAATAGAAAAGCGGGAAAACAATTGAAATCCGAAGTTCAATAATGAGCGACCAAATAACAGGATCGATTCGGTCCACATAATTACCAACCATAAAAACATTCTCCAGAAAAACCTTCCACTGAAGAGCACCCGATCCGACCGTATTGAACCACGCCGACAAACTCGGAATACCCGTTGGTGTGAACCCGAAATATAAACACTCCGTTAAAAGAATGATGACAAGAAACGGAAGGTAGATTCTGCAAATTCGTTTGACTAAAAAGGCCGCATAATCTTGCCAGGTAAATGGACTTTTGTTTTTTAAGGCTAAGCTAAGTGCAATGCCACTTAATAAGAAAAATAAAATGACTGCACTTCTTCCAAGTGGTTCAAAAATTTCTTTCATCAACGTTTCTTCTTTAAAAGTCCCTGCAAGGTGCGTCGCAACAACCGTGACCGCTGCAATTCCTCTTAATGAATCCAAAAAATAGATTCGTTTTGACATGCTTTGTAGCCTCCCGATTTTTAATAACGATGCATCTTCGCTTTGCCGACTTTAAAGAGAAACGAGGCATTGCCTGTCACGCTCCGACTAAACATCCGGCGCGGCTCTTGAATAAAGCGGTAAAACCATTCCAGTCCAGCTTTTTGCATCCAAACAGGGGCACGCTTAGTTTTCCCTGCGATCACATCAAAGCTTCCACCGACTCCCATCGCAAATGGCACTTTCATCACATTTTTATAGTCATTGATCCAAAACTCTTTTTGCGGGCTTGAGAAAGCCACAAAGAGAAGGTCTGCTTTGCTATCGCGAATTTGTTCCGCAATCGCAAGGGATTCCGACTCATCAAAGTAGCCATTCCGGTAACCAGCAATCTCAAGATCCGGATATTCCGCCTGATGCTTCGCGACCACTTCCTCCACAACTTCTTCCGTTGCCCCGAAGTAAAACGGACGCCATCCCTTTTCTGCTGCGATAGCCACAAGTTCCGAAAACAAATCAATCCCCGTGACACGTTCTGGCACGTCATACCCAAGCATTCTCCCTGCCCAGACAATCGATTGCCCATCCGCATTAATGAGTGGACAATCATTCACAATCGCCTTAAGTTCAGGATTTTTAGCCATCAAATTGATCTTATGCGCATTGATAACAACATGTTGCGTCGGAATTCGTGCTTCCACAATGCGCGCCACTTCTTCAATCGTTTCGCTCATTGTTAAGCAATCCAGCTGACTTCCCAAAAGTTCGACACGTTTCCCTATATTTCCTTCTGCCACATACATTTTCAGTTCATCACCCTTCCAAATTAGATATTATTTTAAATTTTCCATTTATTACTTTTGCATCTTTAAATCCCAAAACTATTTATAAGCGTAATAATAGTAATTACTTTTCTTCTCGCTGACTCCATTTAAAACCGCTCCAATGATTGGTGCTCGTGTCATACGAATTTGTTCCACCGCTTGCTTCGTCCGTTCTTTAAGCGATGAGCCAAAACGAGTAACGAGGATTACCCCATCCGTTTGCGGCGCAAGAACAAGTGCGTCTGATACGATCGTAATCGGCGACGTATCAATGATGATTAAATCAAAAAGTTGTTGTAATTCTTCGAGCACACTCGCCATTTTTTTCGAACCCAACATTTCATTTGGATTCGGTGGAATTGCTCCGCTCGTTAACACGAACAAGTTTTCCACTTCTGTTGGTTGATAACTTTCTTCAAGATTAATTTCATCCGTTAAAACCGCAGAAAGTCCGGTATATAGATTCTTCGAAAACGTCTTATGAATGGTTGGTTTGCGCAAATCTGCATCAATCAATAGCGTTTTCTTGCCTTGTTGCGCATTGACTACGGCTAAATTCGCTGAAATCGTGGACTTGCCACTTCCCGCTTCTGGTGACGTAATCAAAATCGTGTTGAAGGTCGAATCGATACTTGAAAAATCAATGCCTGCACGGATCGTTTTAAACTGCTCACTCACAGGAGAGTTCGGATCATTGTACGCGATTAATTGCTTCCGTTCGGTTCTTTTTTTCATTTTTTATTCGTCCCCCTTCCACACTTTTTTCAAGTTCTACCTGTTCTGGTTCAAAGGCATTCACCGTTCCGAGCACGGTAAGCCCAAGCGTTTCTTGTAAATCTTCCACACTTTTAATCGTCCGGTCAAAGATCGTTTGAACGAAGATAATCATCGCACCAATTAATGTACCCACAACAAACGAAAGGGCTAGCATTAAGCTTTTATGCGGTTTAACAGGAGCCTGTCCTTTTGCATATTGCGCTTGTGAAAGGATTGTAACATTATCAACTTTCATAATATTCGGTATTTGTCTTTCAAAAACCTGCGCTGTCTTATTCACAATCTCCGTTGCGCCTTTCGCACTTGGAAATTCCGCCGCGATTTCAATGATCTGTGAATTGGAATTATTGCTAACTTGAATAGCGTTCGCAAGCTCAGATTGAGAATATTTATTGTCTAACTCTTTTTCCACTTCTTTTAAAATTCGTGGACTTGTTACAATCGCACTATACGTATCCACAAGCTGTAAATTGGCTTGAACATCTTGTGCTTGAATGTTACTTTCGCTGGAGTCCACTTGGTTAACCAAAACCTGTGTCTTACTTTGATAAACGGGTGTGGCAATAAACCAAAGATAGATACTCATGACGCACACACATAAGCCAATGGCCCCCAAAATGTACCATTTGCCTCGGCTAATCGCGCCAAATATTCTTTTTAAATCAATTAATTCCTCCATCGCACTCTCCTACTCCATTGATTAAAACGAAGGGACATTTTCAATCCGACTTAGCGAGGCAATATTCCCTAGAGATAAATACTGATCGCCTACAATTTCACTTGGGAATATTTGTTTCGTATCGAGTACATACGTTTGTTTCATCTCGCTTAAATCCGCTTCGGTTAATGTTTTAAATTCATTATGATCCGTTAAAACAAGCAATAAGTCACTCTCGCGTGTCGCTATTTTCCAATCTTTTTCAATCCAAGCTTGATCCACATGCGGATCAAAAATACTCACTTCGTAGCTACCATCATCGAGTAATTGCTGGGTGATCTCAAGCGCCGGACTTTCTCGAATATCATCCACATTGCCTTTATACGTTACCCCTAAAACCGTGATTTTCTTTCCATCAATTTGTTCCATCAAACGTTTCGTTCTCGTGAAAACAAAATCGGGCATCGACGTATTGATCGCACGAGCAGTTTGAATCAGTGGTGTCGTTTCCGGTGTGCTTGCCACGATAAAGTACGGATCGACTGCCAGACAATGTCCACCAACACCTGGCCCAGGTGAATGAATATTCACACGTGGATGTTTATTGGCCATCTCAATCACTTCTAGCGCATCAATATCTAAATCCTCCCCAATTTTCACAAGCTCATTGGCAAGTGCGATATTCACGTCGCGATAAGTGTTTTCCATCAGTTTCGAAAGCTCTGCCGCAGACGCCGAAGAAGTAATCAGTTCGCCTTCAACGAAAATACTATAGATTTTTTTTCCAGCTTCCGTGCACGCATTCGTCACACCACCGATGATGCGATTATTATATTTTAGTTCATGTAAAATTTTCCCCGGAAGTACCCGTTCTGGGCAGTGCACAAGAAAAATATCTTTTCCAATTTCAAATCCCGCTTCTTCAATCAGCGGCTTCACAAAATCTTCTGTCGTACGTGGGGCAATGGTCGACTCCACGATTACCGTATTTCCTTTTTCAAGAACCGGCACGAGCGACTTCACTGCATCAAGAACATACGTTAAGTCACAACTTTTATACTGATCGTCTTTATTCGGTGTTGGAACCGCAACAATAAACGCATCCGCTGGTTCCACATTTAGCTGTGCCTTGAAGTTCCCAGACTGAACAGCTTTTTTCAGTTCCGCTTCCAGTCCAGGCTCTTCCAAGTGCACATGCCCGTTATTTAACATTTTGATAACATCTTCTTTAACATCGACACCAATGACTTCTTGGTCATGGTTCGCAAACATAATGGCTGTGGGTAAGCCAATATAACCTAAACCAATCGTAACAATTTTCATTCTGACACCTTCTTATCTCACTATTCTATTTCGTTTTAACTTCCCAAGTTGCTTTTACATCATCACCAGGTTTGTATTGTAATTCTTTTGGCGTAACGCCTTTCTTCAATACAAAATAAACAGTTCCTGTAAGTGATTCGCCTTTTTCAAAAGAATCCCCAAACGATGCATAGCTATAATCTGGCATTACCGTTTTGCCATCACTTGTTTTAAGCATAAAATCAACTGTTCCCATGCCTTTTTGATCATTACTTACGTTTTCCGCCTTCACTTTAAAGCTGTAGACTTTTTTACCAGAATTATCTTTATCCGAAACCTTGCTTACATCACTGTTTTCTAAAGTGATTTTCATGTTGTCGACCGTTACTGCATTATCGTTTTCAGAAACGGATACGCTTTGTTTCGTTGTTTCTTTTTTATCCTCATTGGATTTGTTATCACTAGCACCACTTGAACATGCCGTTAGAAAAACGACGAACAAGGCACTAAAAATTAATAGAACTTTCTTCATTCCTATATCCTCCATAAAATTGAATTCATTGAGATACCTATTAGAGGTATCTCAATGAATCAGAATTTACTTAGTTGTTTACGCTTCAAAAGAATATGTCGCTAATTCTTTATGTTGAGTTGTTTTGTTATAACCGTGAACAATTACTTTCGAACCAGGTTTAACAGCTTTAGTCCAATACTTGAAAGTTCCATCATCGTTGAAAGATCCACCCCAAGGTTGAACTACTCCGTCTACTTCAATGTAAGCAACTTCGATGTCGCCACTGTAAGTTCCTTCAACATAAGATGTATTCCAGTTGTATGAAGCACTTAGAATTCTACCTTCAAGATTCGTGCTCGACATAGTTTGAACAGTGATTGTTTTTTCATCTAATTGATGACGTTCATTTGGTTTGAAGTTGTCATATGCAACTAGTTTTACTGTTTGACCAGCTTTTAGGGTTCCTGTGCTTACGTTGAAGTTCCCATTAGAGTCAAAGTGTCCACCACTAGCTTTGTATACGCCATCAACGTATACGTCAACTTGTTTCACATCACCAGTATAAGAACCTGTGATTTGTACATCTTTATCATAAGCTGAGCTTGGGTTGATTGTTCCAGAAGTTACAACTGGAGCACCTTGAACAGTAATTGTTTTTTCATCTAATTGTTTACGCTCATTTGGCTTGAAGTTATCATACGCAATTAGTTTTACTTTTTGGCCAGCTTTAAGAGTACCTGTGTAAGCGTCGAAAGTTCCATCAGCTTTGAAATCTCCACCAGTTGCTTTGTACTGTCCGTCTACATAAATGTCGACTTGTTTCACATCGCCTGTGTAAGTTCCAACAACTTTTGTTTGTGAACCTTCGTAGAATGCACCTGGATTAATTGTTCCAGAAGTTGCAACTACTTGTTCTTTAATGTTTACTTGTTTACGATCTAGTTCATTGCCATCTTTGTCATAACCAATGATAACTACGTTATCGTTCTTGTTAGTGATTGTGTTTACACCAATCCAGAAAGAATAGCTTCCGTCTTTACTGAATGTTCCACCTTTGCTTCCCAGTTCAGTTCCGTTGATCATGATTTTTGCATAGCTAATATCACCATCGAAATTACCAACGATGCTTGATTCTCCAAGTGTGTAATCAGCAGATTTTAAGGTACCTTCAGTTTCGTTACCTTCATTGCCGCCGTTGCCGCCGCCAGATTTAGAAACAACTTTAACATACCCAGTTTTTTCAGCTGCAAGACCAGTGCTGTTTACAACACGATAAGTTACAGGGTAATTTCCTTCAGTACGAGTATCTACTTGGTTACTTGTTACAGTCAATTTATTGCTGATTAAACCGTCTTTAGCATCTGTAGCTACTACACCTTGAAGTGCCATTGCATCTGTATAATGAGAGTCTTTTTCAACTTCTTCAATACGTTGTTCAGTGAATTCGATTTCTGGTTTTTCAACACCATAACCAGGGTCAAGTTTTTGAACATAAATATAATCTGTATCACTTAATTTACCGATAAGATTGATTCCACCATGTTGTTTACCTTTGAACGCATATTTTCCGTTAATTGCATCCGGAATACGTACGCCTGATTTTTGAACAGCAGCCCCTAAATCTATATCTACATACGTAACAACACCATTTACTGGTTGAACAATTGTTCCAGTAAATTTAGGATTAACAACTTCTAAACGATGTTTCGAAGCATTGTATGTGATTTTTTCAGATTTAACTGGTTCTGGTTGGCGATCTACACCCCAAATCATGTGACCAGTCTGCGCAGAGATGTTTTCAACAAATTCTTTTGTATTTGCAAGTTCTTTAAGCTCATCTGGCAAGTAAATGTACGCTGTTGTTTGTGCAGCAATACTTCCTTCAACTAAAGTGCTACGTTGTACACTGATTTTCAAGTGACCAGTTGTTTCTCCATCAACAATAGATAGACCTTGTTTTACTACAGAAGTGTCACCTGTAATAGTAGTTTTTGTTGTGAAACCTACAGAAATTCCGATTGCTGGGTCAACACCTTCAGCAGCTTCGTTTGTATTTGCATCTACAGCTGGAGTTGTGCTTTCAGCTGCTGCTTCATTATTTCCTTCAGTAACTGTTGCGTTCTCAGTTGCTTCTGCTTTTTGTTCTTGTTCAGTAACAATCGCGCCATCAACTTGGCTAGCTTCTTCAGCGTCTGCTGCCCAAGCTGTTACCGGAGTTACTAAAACATTACCTACAAGCGCTAGCGTTGCTGCAAGCGTTAAAACTTTTTTTGCATTTCCTTTTTTAGACATTATTCGTCTCCTTTATTTTGAATTTTGGGTGAAACAATTATGAATAACACTTCATAGTCATTTACGTAAAATTAAAAACCTAATTGCGCAATTTTTAATTTGTGTTCGCCAATTGATCGCCCCAACGAAACTTAGTATAGTGCGAAATCACCCTCTTAAAAAATCAAAAACGCGATTATAAAAAGTTTCTTTTTGCTTAAAAATAAAAAGGGAAATCAATCTTTGTTCAGAAAGCGGTTGCATATTACCATACATTTTTTAGGTGAATAATCAAAATACGTTTTTTGATATTTCTTTTTATGCTCATTTGCACTTTGGTTATGTGTTTTAATGAATAAGATTTAATGGAAATATTGGGAGGGGGAAACCTAATGAGATTAGATCTAGACATTCTTGACACAAATATTGAGCTTGAATGGTCCATTTTAAATTTACTTAGAAAAGAGGATCGGTGGTTTTCGACTGAGGAACTTGCTAAACAATTAAATAAGACATCTTCCTTAATATTAAAAGCGATCGCTTCTTTAAGGGATAACTTAGAAGAGTTTCAGAGCGATCAGATGGCGCTTCATGTTTCAAAAGGGAAGGGAGTTTACTTAGAAATTAAAAGCAACAACATTGATATTGGCTTGTTCTTAATTTTTCTAATTAGCAACACCAGTACTTATAAACTTTTCTATAGTATTGTCACCGAAAATTTTGTATCCGCTAAAAAGTTTGCTTTCGAAAACTTTTTAAGCGAAACAACTGTGCGGCGTCATATTAAGAAGGTAAAGGAAGCCATCGAACCTTATGAATTAAAACTAAACCGCAGTACAGCAGTTCTCTCAGGAAGGGAATCTCAAGTCAGGCTTTTTTTAAATATGGTTTTTTGGCGTCTTTTCGCTGGAAAAGTCTGGCCTTTTACAAATATTGATGAACATCACCTTTACTTTGTAACCAAACGAATTGCTGCAGATACAAACATCGAACTTACGGAAGTACAAGAAAAACAAATCATGTATTTTCTTGCCATCAGTGCTATTAGACGTCGGAATAACCACTATGTTTCAGTCGAAGAGTCTTGGCATGAGCTGCTTGACAAAAATGATAGCTATCTACTTTTCAAGGATCGAGTCAAGCCTTATACGCCTATCACGCAACAATATCCAGGTGAGATTGCTTTTCTGTTTTTCATGACCATCATCCAAAGCGAATCTAAGCAAACCACACCTTTGCTCGTAAGTAATTTTCGCTTTAACCGTTCTAAAAACACAAATTTATACCAGGCAACGGAACAGTTCATGGAAAAATTTGAAACCGAAATCGTGCCTGTACCTCACAGTCAAAAGCGTTTTTTCCTACTTGCTGCTTTTTCCGAGCACTTATTTGCAAATCTATTTCACAATTTCTCAACTAGTATAAGCGGAAACGAGTTTTTTCCTTATACACAACACAAACTACCTATGTTAAAGGAAAAGTTATATCAACTGATTAATGACCTTTATCAAGAAACAAATAATCCTATTTTCTTGGAAGAGAAATTTTTAGCGCCTCGCTACGCACTTCTTCTGAGCTTGATTGCACCGCTTCACGTCTTTGAACAACGGATTAAAGTTCGTCTGGACACCGACCTTTCCTATATCGCGAACAAATCTATCATTAACCAAGTGAAAGAGTATTTTACAAACAACTACAATATTACTTTCATTGATAACTCTAGCACTGAACAGCCAGATTTAATTTTGACAAATATTCCTTCTCAAACTCCGAAGGGACCTGCAATTGTATCGATTCATCGGATCCTTGCGCCACGTGACTTCAAACTAATTCGCGAGACGCTTGACCAAATTACAGAGGAAAAAACTCGAGATCAAAAACTTCATAATTTTAGTTAGCATAACACTTTTTTAGGTGTTCATAGTCCCTTTTTTACATTTATAATAAAAAGTGGAAGATAGAATGAAAGGTAAAGGGGTAGAAAAATGACATTTATTAATCCTTGGGATGAGCGATTTATTTATACGATTAGATTTATCCTTCCAGAACAACCTAGAAAAATTCTTACTAGAACCGTCATCGAAAAGCAATTGCTAGATAAAGAGAAAGTAATTGAAAATTGGTTGGATGTTTTCCCACAAACGGTTGTAAAAGATGTAGAACTTTCACTTGAGGCAATGGAACGAAATGAACGTAAATTTAAAGCTTTTAAGCATCATCATCAATAAAAAAAGCGTATCCTTTTCATGGGAAGAGGATACGCTTTTTTTATGATACTTTTTGTTTCACAACTTTATCAAGCCAGTTTCCTTGTTGAAGGACTAAACTCATTCCTTCAAGCATAGAAGAAACGGCTTTACTTCGAACATGTTCAAGAACTACCAATTTTCCGTGTTCATCTGCAAATTTTTTCCAAGCCGTTATAAAAGCCTCAAGTATTGTTAACTCAAATTTTTCGAGCGATATTTTAAATCCTGTGATAAGCGGTAGATAGTAAGTGACTCTTTCTAAACTATTGATACCGCAACCTACGTCATCAAGCATTACGTCATATCCAAATGCTTGTAACGACCAAATTTTGCCGTATAAAAAGGCATCTAGTTCAGTCGGCGTAAAGTGCGTTTTCGTTTCTGGCAATCGCACCAAGTCTTCGGTGATCTCTATAACAATTTGGCCGCTATATGGTTTTAGCTTTTCAAACATTTTCATTGTTTCTAAATGAAAGAATTGGCTAGAGCGGATGTTAATCGAAACTTTTGGATAGATATGATTGGCCAAAACCTTCATGAGTTCTTTTTGCAACCAATTTGTAAATGCTGAATAATTTTCTTCAAAAAAAGCGTGCATCTGGTCATCATTTTTTATAAAAGTGCCTTTATTTCCTTCTACTTTCCCTATCACAAGCTCATGCATAACAATTTTTTCGTGTTTAACATCATACACAGGTTGCGCAAGTAAACGATAATTTTTAAACATCTTCCCAGTCCTTTCACATTTCATGACCTCATCTTACTTGAAATTTTTAACAATAGTAATCAGGTTTCGCTTTTTTAAAATGCTATTTTTGCTTTCTGAGCATTTTTGTTTAGTAAACTGGGAAAACGGCTAAAATAATAGTATAGGGCTATATTGAGGGGGAAACACAGATGAAAATTGGACTGGACATGTTCGATTCCACGCTAAAGAAAGAATGGGATTTGCTTGCCATCCTTCGTGGAGTAGATCGCTGGTTTTCAACTGAAGAATTACGAGAAAAGTTAGATGTCACACCTGCATACTTGCTAAAATTAATTAACAAGCTCGTTTCAGATATTGACGAGTTTGGCGATAGTGAGTTAGAAATCCACGTCTCCAAAGGGCGTGGTATCCGATTCGAAACCAATCATTCAGATGCCAATCCACGTGATTTGCTTATTTTTTTGACTGAAGAAACACTTGGATTCACTTTATTTAAAGCTCTTTTAAATGAAGACTTCGGATCTACGCAAAAGTTCGCCTATGACCATTTTGTTAGTGATGCGACGGTTAGGCGCACGCTAAACAAGTTTCGCGATGCTATCGTACCTTATGAAATGAAAATCTCGCGAAACAATGCCATTATTGAAGGCAAAGAAACACAAATTAGGCTCTTTTTAAACATTGTATTATGGAAAGTTTATGCTGGAAAAGGTTGGCCTTTTGATGGCGTCAATGAGCAATATGTAGACTTCCTTGTAAATTCATTAATCAAAGAAGGAAACCTTCATTTGACCGCACTTCAAAAACGTCAGTTAATGTACCAAATTGCTGTTGCTATGATTAGACGGCGGAATCAGCACTTTGTTGAGTACGATCCAGCTTGGGCAGAAATTTTAGAGGATAACAAGGCTTTTTCACTTTTCAAGCAAAAGACAGCTCCTTTTTCTACAACATTCAGCAACTCTGCTCCCGGTGAAATAGCGTTTTTCTATCTCCTACTTATTATCCAGAATGAAAACTTACAAACTTTGCCGCTTCTTAAAACGAACTTTCTTGAAAATAAAAAAAATAATAGTTCTGTCTATCAAGCGACCGAGATTCTTTTTGACACGATCAACCAGACCATCATGGAAATCCCCGAAGATAAACAAGATTTGTTTCTATTAAATGCTTTTTCATTTCATTTATTTGCAAAAGTTTTCCATTATTTTTCGACTGACATCAATGGTTATGACTACCAAGTTGCTTTTGATCCCACGATGCCTTCACCGATCGCCGCAAGTTTGCATCGCAATATTTTGAAGTTGATTGATAACTTATATAAGAAGACAAAAAATGAAATCTTTTTAAAGAGCGATTACTTAGTTTCTAAATACGCACTATTACTAAGCTACATCGGAGCTCATCTTTTCTATGAACCGAAAGTAACGATTAAAATATCGACAGATCTACCTTATCTTGCTTACTTACGTATCCGCGAGCAAATTTGCAATTTATATGGCAATAGTTTCAACATTCAATTCGTTGATGAAACTGCTCCTGAAAAAAGCGATATTTTGCTTACGAATATCCCACTTGAACAACATGTTGAACGTCATGTAAGTGATCGCATTATCTTTATCAACCGTAATTTAACAACGCGAAACTTACTTTTATTGGGTAAAAATTTACGTGAAATTACGCTCGACAAGCAAGCACTACAAACAAAATAAAACAGGTCAAGCCGCTGAAACTATCAGCGCGCTTGACCTGTTTTTAAGTTCATTTAAGCTTTTGGTGCTTCAATTTTTGTGATACCACCCATATATCCTTGCAATGCTTTCGGAATTCGCACAGAACCATCTGCTTCTTGGTAATTTTCTAAAATGGCTGCTACTGTCCGTCCGATGGCTAAGCCCGATCCGTTTAGCGTATGCACAAACTCAGGTTTTGCATTTTTCTCACGGCGGAAACGGATGTTAGCGCGGCGAGCTTGGAATGCTTCAAAGTTACTGCAAGATGAAATTTCGCGGTATGTGCCGTAACTTGGAATCCAAACTTCTAAATCATATTTTTTAGCAGCCGTGAAGCCTAAATCGGCTGTACACATGCTAAGCACACGATATGGAAGTTCCAAGCGACGTAATACTTCTTCTGCATTGTTTGTTAATTTTTCAAGCGCCTCATAGGAATCTTCTGGCTTAACAAATTGGACAAGCTCCACTTTATTGAATTGGTGCTGTCTGATAAGTCCGCGTGTATCACGGCCAGCTGAACCAGCTTCTGAACGGAAGCATGCACTGAAAGCTGTGTATTTTCTTGGTAAATCTTCTAAATTGAGAATCTCATCACGATGGTAATTTGTTACGGGCACTTCTGCGGTTGGAATCAAGAAATAATCTTCTTTTTCTACTAAAAAGGCATCTTCTTCAAATTTTGGCAGTTGTCCGGTACCTGTCATGCTCGTCCGATTTACAAGGTAAGGAGGTAGCATTTCATCGTAGCCATGTTCCTCTGAATGTAGGTCCATCATAAAGTTTAACAAAGCGCGTTCAAGCCTCGCCCCTAGTTTCTTGTAAAAAACAAAACGACTTCCTGTGACTTTCGCGGCATTTTCAAAATCCAAAATATCTAGATCTGTGCCAAGGTCCCAGTGCGGCTTTGCTTCGAAATCAAAGTTCAGCAGCTCGCCCCATTTGCGGATTTCGACATTATCATCTTCCGAATCCCCAATTGGTGTTGATTCATGTGGAATGTTCGGAATCGACATCAAAATATCGTTTAGCTTATCATCAATTTCTTTTAATTCGAGGTCAAATGCTTTAATTTTATCCCCAACTACGCGCATTTCTTCAATTTTCTCATCTGCATTTTCTTTATTCCGCTTGCGGACAGCAATTTCTTCTGAAACACGATTTCGTTCCCCTTTAAGCGTTTCCGTTTCAAGAATTAAAGAACGACGGCGCACATCAAGTTCTCCAAATTTTTCAAATTCACCAAGATCTTCCCCGCGATGTGCGAGTTTCGCTTTTACTTCATCAAAATGATTTCTCAACAATTTTACATCTAACATTCGTTTTTCCTCCTTTATTTAAGCTAAAAAACAAAAAACTCCCGTCTCTTCCCCGCACTAACTATGCAGAAAAGGGACGGAAGTTGTATCCGCGTTGCCACCCTGATTGAGATCATTTGACCCCCAGCTCACTTAAGGATTAACGGCCCCGAAACCGGAATGACTTACTTGCCAAAGCAGGCGTTCCACCATTCACTCCAAGACGGATTCACAAATTTCAGCTACAGGTTTTCACCAGCCACCTGCTCTCTTTTAAGCTCAAAAATTGCTACTAGCTCTTGTCAACGTTTTCTTGTTTTTATATTAACTCCAGTTTACTCGATATTTTCAGACTTCGCAACCCCTTTTTCTCCCAGCAAGAAACTTTCGAACATCGTATAGCCGGATTTAAGAGCATCCAAAAAGCCATTTTGAAGCAAATGATCGAGTTCAAATAAAAGAGGGACATGCGTCATTCTCTCTTCCGTTGTGATGAGAACAAATAACGTTACTTCCTCATTTTCCGTAAACACAACCGATTCTTTTAAATACAATAAACTTACGCCAGCCCGAAACGATCCAAAGCGGTAGTCTGTTAAAATCAACATGACTTTTGGATAAATCAAAGCGGTCCGGTGTGCTTCCATTTCCATGAGTAAGCGTTCAAAGTAGCTTTCCTGTGCGAACTTGCGCTCGAGTAATGGCTCCTTAAGTGTTCGAATCACCTCTGTAATGGAGCTCGCCTTTGTTTCAGTTTGTGCAAATTCCGAATCGGCTAAAAAAGTCTCTAATTTTGTCGTTTCAGAATGCTTTACAACCGTTTCTTCAGAAATCTCCCCATAAAGACTTTCAATTTGATTTAATAAACGCTCAGAAACTTCTTCAAGCCCCGCTTGCTGCTTTAAAATTTGTTTAAGCTGAACTCGTTTTCTTGGCTTCGCTTCTCCATTTTTATAGCCCTGCAAAATTTTCTTTTTCGCGCTTTCCGTTAAAATCACCGGAACATGTATCGTTTGCCCCGTAAAGTGAAAATAACTCGGATCCGTAGCAATGCAAAAATTCACTTTTTCCGGAAAATAACGGGCATCCTCACTTGAAAAAGCACCAACGAGCATGACTTCAGGAAGCAACTGTTTCACTTGCGTTTTTAAAAGCGAATTAAGAACATCTGAATAATCCGATACGATCAAAACCTTGGAAATGCTCACGTCAGTTTGTTCTTTGACAATCGCTTCCTCGAAAAAAACTGCCAGATGCGCTAATTCTTCATTTTTGAAAGCTGCACTAAAATAACGTTTATAAAGAATATCTTGTTCCATGAGTTGCATGACTTTTTTCGTCAATCCAAAAACTTTTTGAAATTGCTCGCTCACGGTATCAAGCGAGTACGCCGGCAACTCCATTTGAAACTGGTGACGATAAAACAAGACTTTAATATAAGTTTGGATATGCTCCGTCAATTCTTCTTTTTGTTTGATATAAAGACCAATCATCTTTTCAAACAGCCGAATGATCCGCTCAGAAATTTGAAGCAGCTCCCCGAAAGGCACGCTTTGAAAGTGCGCATCTTCATTTTTATCTAAGCAAAGCAACAAAGCTCCGTAATATTCCTGTTCCACTTGATATTCTTCTGGTCGAGACAGTTCTGGAACCCCATCAAGCAAAGCCTTTGCTGCTGTAAACTCTAGCCGTTCATGAATCAAAGCTCGGTCAATCGCTTCCCAGTAAAACGGCTGACTTGAATTCACGCGAATCTGGTAAAGCTGCATGGCTTTGATTAAAATCCGCAAATCTTGTTCCGACAGTTTCTTGCTTAAAATTTCTTCCGCTGTCTCAACCGCGCACCGAGCTTTCGCAAGAAATTCCTGCTCATTTCTAGTCGCATCCCCAAGCAGCAACTCAAGCAAAGTAGCGTAAAGCGGATCATTTCGTTCCATTTCAATCCGGTAAACAAAATCGTAAAGCAGCTCGCGGCGCTTTATTTCTAACGTCGAAATAAAGTAACCCCGAGCTTTCGTTGATTTCACTTCTAATCCTTGCTTTACCAACTGCGATTTCAAAATTTGAATATCCTTTAAAATCGTATTGCGCGAAACATCAAGCACAACCTGCAATGAGCTTAGCTGCCACTTGCGGTTTTCCACTAAAAGTAACGCGAGTATAAGTTGCCTTCTTTCTTCCGCTTTTAGTAGATACTTCGTTTCACTTGCCTGCTTCAGCCAGTTTTCAATTGCTGCCGCTTGCTTGGCGGATAGGCTAAGCTTCCCCGAGACACTTTCAAGCGGTTCAATCCCTTCTTGCTTCAACAAATAATTGCCTTTTTCTAAATAATGATAAATCGTTCGCCGAGAAAAGCCCAACATCCGTGCAAGTGAAGAAATACTTTGAAATTCTTTTTGCTCCACCAACTGCTTTAAAAACAAATAAAAACGAGTATCTAGCATCCGCATCTTATTCCGCACCTCTTTTATTTCGAGCTTATCAGAATTTCTTTCATTTGAAAACCGTCTCACTGCCCATAATAAGCGTTAGCGCCGTGCTTGCGGTAATAGTGCTTATCAAGCAAATAGTCCGGTATCGTTTCCTTCCCACCGAGCAGCTCCGTCAAAAGCGCCATATGCGCAACCTCATCCAAAATAATACTATTTTCAACTGCTTTTTTAAGATCTTCTCCCCAAGAAAACGGGCCATGTCCGCGAACCACGACGCCAGGAACGGCGGCCACATCCACTTGGTTCCCCCGGAAAGTCTCCACGATAACGTTCCCCGTTTCACCTTCATAGTCACGCGTAATTTCCGCTTCCGTCAGCTGCCGTGTGCACGGCACCTCGCCATAAAAAGCATCTGCATGTGTCGTCCCATAAGCTGGAACCGACCTTCCCGCCTGAGCAAAACTTGCCGCCCATTTCGAATGCGTGTGCACCACCGCGCCAATCCCTTCAAAGTTCTGATACAAAATCACATGCGTAGCCAAATCAGATGAAGGCTTGAGCTGCCCAGAAAACGGCTTCCCTTCGAGATCCGTCACCACCATTTGACTAGGCGCCATCTCCGCATAAGGAACCCCACTCGGCTTAATCACAATCACACCTTCATCGCGGTCGATCGTGCTAACATTTCCCCAAGTCAATTTAACAAGCCCTGCTTCAGGAAGTGCCATATTAGCCTCATAAACCGCTTGTTTTAGTTCAGCGATTCGCTTTTCATCCATGTTGCCGTTGCCTCCTTCCACTTTTCTTCAATGAAACGCTTTGCCGCAACCAATTCCTCATAATAATCAGGACTTGATTCACTCCACATTTCAATCAAAAATGGCCCCGCATAATGCAGCATTTGAAGCGACTTAAACGCCCCAACAAAATCCACACAGCCCGTACCAAACGGAACCTCTTTAAATTTCCCGGGAAATAATCCATCCACTTGAAGTGTATCTTTCAAATGAATCGCTACCGTTTCGGCCATTCCTTCCGCCAGTTCAAAGCCAACATCATTTTCCGGCCAAGCCGATAGATTCCCAATATCTGGATAGACTTTGAGCCACGGAGAAGATCCCAGTTCAGCTTTTATCCGCAAATATTTGGTAATCGAATTGATAAACGGATCATCCATGATTTCAATCGCGAGCACCACTTGTTTCTCGGCAGCCCAGTCAAGTGCCAAACGCAAATTTTCAATGAAATACGCACGCGTTAAGATACTTTTCTCCTCATAGTACACATCATATCCCGCCAGTTGAATCACACGCACGCCAAGATCCGCCGCGAGATCAATAGCTTTTTTCATCATGACAAGCCCCGCTTCACGAGCTTCCTGCTTGTTTGAACCTAGCGGGAAACGTCTGTGTCCGCTTAAACAAATTGAAGGGACTCGGATGCCTGATTCAACACTGAATTGCCGAAATTCTTCACGTTCCTTCCGTGACCAATCTAACCGCGCAAGCCGCTCATCAGATTCATCAATCGAAAGCTCCATAAATTCGAATCCGAGTTCTTTCGCTAAAGCAAATTTATCTTGCCATGAAAAGTGCTTCGGCAAGGCCTTTTCATAAATCCCAAAAGTCGGCTGTTTCATTTTGTGCCACCAAAAATCCGCCGCATTTCCTCTTTCATTTCACGGGCAGCCGCTTTTGGATCCGCACTTTCCGTGATCGAACGCCCAGCAATGAATGTAAACACATCTACACCAGCAAATAATTGCAGCGTTGCCTTCTCAAGACCACCTGTAACAGAAACCCGGAAGCCCATTTCGACTAGCTTTTTAACGCGTGTCAAATCTTTCTCGCCCCAAGTTTCCCCAGCCAAAAGCGCATCCCGACTTTGATGGTACACAGCCTGCGAAATCCCAGCTTCAAGCCACTGTTCCGCATCTTCGTAAGTCCAATTCCCATAAAGTTCCACTTGTAGTTCGGATACTTGCTCGGCCGCTTTTTTCATCGTCGGGATTGTCGCTGAACAAATCACGGTCATCCAGTCCGCCCCCGCATCGCTTGCGTTGCCTGCAACCGTTCCACCTGCATCGGCACATTTCGTATCCGCAACGACAATCTTATCTGGATAAAGTGCCCGCAAGCATTTCACCGCTTGCATTCCTTCCGCCAAACATAGAATTGTTCCGGCTTCAATGATATCAACTTCCTCGCCCACTTTTCTTACCGTTTTGAGCGCTTCACTTAAACTCGATTGATCGAGTGCCACTTGTAAATTTGGAATTGCCATCTTCTTCACTCCTTACTTAAATACTTGGAAACATCCGCCCCGTCAATTAGGTGTAAGACATCCTCCGCGTTTCTTGCCGCTTGTAATTTTTCAATAATCCCCTCTATTTCGAACAGCGCTACAATCTGCGGAATCGCAATGCCTGTATGAATATCGCTTGAAGTTGCGGCGAGCGCCAAAAGTACTTCCACTCGTTTCCCATCTGAGAATGACACGGGCTTTTCGAGGGTAATCAAGCTAAAAGCATCACGACAAACGCCGTCCTCGGGCCTTGCATGCGGCATCGCCATTCCTTCCATTAAAACGTAATAAGGACCAAATTTTTCTGTTGAACGGATGATCGCCTCGCCGTATCTCGGTTCAACGGCACCGCTTTCGACAAGCGGTGCCACAGCCTTCAAAACGCCTTCCTGCCAAGTCGCGGCTGTTTCGTTAAGTCGGATCGAATGGTTATCGACAAGCGATTGTTTTAAGGAAACCGAACTCATCTGAATCCCTCCTATGCAAGACTTTCTGCTAGTTTTGATTTGATTTCCGTGTCATCCATCAAGTTTTCTAGCCCAAGCAATTTCCCGTTTGTGCGTCCATCCAGTTCATGAATCAAATGTTTGGATGCGACAACGATGTCATAACTTGCCGCTTGTGATTTCGCTTCGCCGACACTGCAGTAATCCACTGTAAAGTCTGCCACATTCATTTCTCGAAGTGCCTTTTCAATTTTCATTTTAATGACCATGCTCGATCCCATTCCATTCCCGCATGCCGCTAATACTTTTAACATCTTGAATTCCTCCTCTAATTTTATTCAAGTCCTTGTTCGTAAGCTTCTTTGCTTTTCGCGCGTTTGTATTGCAAAATCGGCACCAATAAAAACAAAATGACCAGAATCGCATAACCGATAACACCCAGTTTATCCATAATTACTGCTGCCCATGGCCAGTAAAGTTCAAAGTCGATGTTTCCGTGCCAGCCGCCGAACTTATAAAGCCCAACGAACATGACAGCAAAGGCGCTAATCGCTACTTGGAGAACGCCCGAAACAAATGAACAAATCAGCGCCGCACGAGTTCCACCACGCTTATTGGCGTAAATGGCAATCGTCGCATTATCGAAAAACACGGGCACGAAGCCAGTAATAATGAGCACTGGTGATTTGAAAACGATCAAGCCAAGAATCGTGATAAATTGCCCGATAGCGCCAGCAATAAAACCAAATAAAATCGCATTTGGCGGGGCAAAATTGTAAGTCGCCGCGCAATCCACCGCCGGAAGCGCTCCCGGTAAGATCCGATTAGAAATCCCTTGGAAACTGTTTGTGAGTTCCGCAACAAACATCCGAACCCCTTGCATCAGGATCGCGAGATAAACAGCGAACATCAGCGATTGCTGCAAAATATACATTGGGAATGAAGTTGTTGCCGTGAATTCAGGATTGATACTGCGCATATAATCTTCGCCAAGAATAACCATGATCGTCCCGAAGAAAAGTAACATTAGCGTTCCGGTTGCCACAATATTGTCGTGAAAAATCGAGAGCCATTTTGGCAATTTGATATTATCGAGATTTTTATCTTTGTCGCCGAGTTTTCCCGCTACCTTATCGGTTAACCAGACAGCGATCATTTGTTGGTGTCCAATAGCAAACCCTGCATTTCCCGTTAAGCGCTGGGTAGGGCCAACCGTCAAATTGGAGGTTACGCCCCAGTAAAGTCCTGTTAGGATGCCCACCATGATGGCTCCCGTTACATTGCGGAATTCTGGGAAAATAAAGAACACAATCCATGTAACTGTAGCCGCTTGTTGAACCATGATGTGCCCTGTGATGAATAACGTCCTTACTTTGGTAAATTTGCGGAATAGCACAAGCAAAATGTTAAGGATAAATCCGACAAGTAGCGCAATCATCGTCCATGAAGTGGTCAGACCGATGGATTTCATCGCCGCATTGACTGCGTTCAAGCCAAAATACGGATCGATAACCGCGGCATCCAAGTGAAATCTGTCATTTAGTCCTGCAAGGATGGGTCTAAAAGTGGATACAAGCCCGGCCGCCCCAACATTTAAAATCATGTAGCCAACGGTTGCCTTTACAAATCCAGCAAAGCATTCATAAATGGGCTTTTTAAGTAGTAAGTAGCCGATAAAAACGATAATTCCGATGAAAAACTCGGGTTTCTGCAAAATATTATTAGCAAACCATTCAAAACAGCTTAATAAAATATTCATTCTAGTCTCTGCTCCTTTTTACTTGCTGATTTTATAAAAACGAAGGAAAAGGAAGATCTGGATTCGTGGTAAACACATCGTGAAAGCCGCGATCAAAATTGAATTCCAACCGGTCTTGGTCATTTGGATAGGTAAACTTGCCGCCAACTTGCCAGATAAAAGGTTTAAATTGATATTGCAAGCGGTCTTTTTTCATTTTCCAAAGTGTCAAAATTTCCTTTGGATCCGCTGCAAAATTGGACCAAATGTCATAGTGAACGGGGATAACTACTTTCGCATTAAGGGATTCCGCCATGCGCAACATATCAATTGAGGTCACTTTATCTGTAATGCCACGCGGATTCTCTCCAAACGCCCCTAGGCAAACGTCGATTTTGTGTTCATTTCCATGGCGAGCAAACTGGTTGGCATAATGCGAATCCCCTGCGTGGTAAAGCGAGCCTCCAGATGTTTCAAACAAATAGTTGACCGCAATTTGATCCATATCCTGCGGCAGCTTGCCTGCCAATGTTTCGCCTTCCGAAGCCGTGACAAGCGCCGTCCGGTCAAAGGCTTCAAGCGCCGTAATCTTCACAGATTTCACCTGCACCACATCCCCAGGTTTCACAACAACGCATCTTTCTTTCGGAACTCCCCAGCCAATCCAAGTTTCCACGACTTCTTTCGGTCCGATGAAGGGAACACTTTCCGAACTATTTTGAAGAACCGCGGCTGCCGTATTAATATCCAAGTGATCCGAATGGATATGGGTTACAACAAGCGCGTCAACTCCTTGCATAGCAAATGGATCGATCACAAACGGCTGCGTTCGCAAATTCGGCTGTAAATTCCGAACACCACTCATTCGCTGCATTTGATGCCCGTTTTTCATCTTGCCGTTCCCGTGCGTGCGCTTCCCTGTTCCGCACCATAAGTCACACAAAATGTTCGTATCTTCATGTGTCTTTAGCCAAATCCCTGTGCAACCCAGCCACCACATGGCAAAACTACCCTTTTCAACTTGTGTCGCTTCAATTTCTTCGTTTAACCAAGTTCCCCATTCTGGGAAGGTTGATAAAATCCAATTTTCACGTGTTACTTCGTTAATCTGACTCATTTTCTTCTCTCCTCTTCCTAAAAAGTAAGCGCTTTATATTTTTATAATAAGAAAGCTTGCCAACAAAAAACAGACCAACCTTGCCACACTAAAACTGTGCGGAGGTGGTCTGTTTTATATTTATCCAATTGTGTTACTTCCAATTCGGCTTGCTTACTTTCATCATAGATCGTGAATTACTTTTCTCTCAAGCAAATTCTACAGGCAAGTCCGTTTCGGCTTTCAAGCGGATTTCTTTTTGCGCTGAATTCGTTACACCAACTGGAGTCGTGACGTCACAGCCTTTTTCTTGCAGTTTTGCCAAATCAAATGTTAGAAGCATATCTCCCGTTTGCTAGGGTTTTGATTTTATTAGGATACAAGTTTAAGCCCGATAGCCGCGCTTAGAACCACTGCGATAAATACGAGACGCTTCCAATCTTTCGATTCATGATAAAACAGCATGCCAAGAATAGCTCCCCCAGAGGCGCCTATTCCCGTCCAAATGGCGTAAGCTGTTCCCATCGGGATTGTTTTCATCGCGTAAGCGAGGAAAACAAAGCTAAGGCCAAATCCAAGAACCAGTAACAAAAAAGCTCGCAGATTTTGATCTTTGTGTAATTTATTAATCATTAGCACTCCGAACATTTCAAAAATCCCTGCCATAATCAACGCTAGCCAAGCCATTATGCTTCACCTTCCTTTGTGGTTTGATCTTTTGTCACGAGTTTAAGTCCGATCACACCAGCCAAAAGCAGTAAAATAAGTAGTACTTTAGCCAGTTTAAACGGTTCTCCGAAAAAGAGAATTTCTGAAAACACGGTTCCTGCTGTTCCAAGTCCGACAAAAATGGCATAAACTGTTCCAACTGGTAATTTACGCCCTGCCATAATCATGAGGGAGAAGCTAATAATGATTGCTATGATGGTTCCTATCCACTCCACTGTACCTGTTGCATGTTTAAGCCCAATCACCCAAAAAACTTCGAAAATTACTGCGATAAAAACTTTAATCCAATTTGCATTCACCTTAAAAACCTCCAATTTTTGAATATAAAAAAGCCTGGGAGACAACTGATAGATTAATCAGTTTCTCCCAGGCTTTTATCCTTCCGTGACATCGCCAAAAAACGATGAGTTTTCTCTCGGACCAGCCCAGCAAAAATGCTGCGGAACCCTAGAAAACCTTTAAGTTATTTTGTTATTAAGTAATATTATACACAATTATAAAAAAAACGCAATGTTAGTCTATTCGGTTGTTCTTGATGGCTTCACGCCAACAAAAATTACAACTATAAGATATAGGACTAAAACAACTGCAAGTACAATCGAGTCTTCAAACTTCGGCATATATGTTGCTACTTCTACCAAGAAACCTGTTAAAATGAAAAACGCAATAAAACTCTTACTAAGTCCCGCATCTCTAGCTCTTCTAAAAAACTGGGTAAGAAGCGGGAAAAAAGTTATAATTTCAAAGATGGTTGCCGCTAGCGGAAAAGTAACGTATAAAGTGAACATCACTAGCACAATCCACAAAGCTATATACCAAAACTCACTTCGCGTAGCTTTTCCTTTAAAATTAAAATAGTTTCTCCAAAAAGTCACAAAGGCCTGTCCAAAACTCATTTCTTCATTTTCCTTTCGTCCAATTCTAGTTGCATTTATCTTTTTTATTTTCCCATATTTTCTGCCTTGCTGCCTAGTTCGGTCGCGAAACCGAAATTTATCTATGAGCCATTCGAAAAATGCTCGTTGGATAGTTTTCCCAATGATTTAGCCATAAAAAGAGCCTAGCAGTCTACTCAAATAGAATCATGCCTTGCTCTTCTATTCCTGCTGTAAATTTTCACCTGTCTAATAAAAGAACAACTGATTCTCGCTATTCATTCCAAAATAAAAGCCACTAAAAAGTGGCTTTTAAATTTTTAGTTGAACCAGCCTTTCACGCCATCTACCACATAGTTTCCAATTCCTTGGAAGAAGCCGCCCACTGCTTTTGCAGAACGCGAAAAGACGCCTGCTTTTTCCACATCTTCGCCCGCTAAAACGGGAATGCTTGCTGACTGTTTGCCATCTACATAACCAAGGTTGTCTCCGCCTTTAAGCGAAAGCGACATTGTTCCAAGCTTATCTCCCTTTTTCACAGGTGCTGTTACGGTTTTATTTTTTAGCGTGACTTTTGTATCCACTTTTGGCTTACCCGCCGCATTCGGCACGACAAGTGACACGTCTTTTCCTGCTGTGAGTGAAACTGTGCTTTCTTTCCCATCTTCTACTTTTGCTGAGGCTGGTTTCTTAATTTTGCTGCCTTTTTTCTGAACTTCTTCTAGCTTAAAGTTATCAAATGCATAATCGAGCATTTTATTGGTTTCGTCAAAACGCGCACTGTTGTGCTGACCGCTGCCTTTTCCGCCGTTAGCATGAAGGACAACGGTAATTACGCGCATGCCATTTTGAGTGGCTGTTGCAGTCAAACACATTCCAGCATAATCAGTCGTTCCGGTTTTCAGTCCATCTACACCTTTGCGACCATAAATAAGTCCCGGAAGCAGCCAGTTCCAGTTGCTCATCGCAATTCGGTCAGATGTTCCAGGGCGGAAATCTTTTTTCGTTGTGCTCGCTGTTTTGAGAACTTCAGGATAGTCTTGAATCAAGTGTTGCGCAAGTTTCGCCATGCCCTTTGCAGTCATTTTGTTTTCATCATTTTTATCGCCAACTTGCTGCATGCCCTTCAAATCCGAGTTGTTCAAGCCTGTCGAATTGACAAAATGGTGCTCACCAAGTTTGAGTTGTTCGGCTTTTTTGTTCATCATTTTCACAAAGTCGCCTTCCGAACCGGCCATTTTTTCAGCAAGAGCAATCGCCGCTCCATTCGCCGAATAAATCGCCATCGCTTCATAAAGCTCTTTCACAGTGTACTCTTCTCCTTCACGTAAAGGCACGTTTGAGAGGGAAGTATCTTGCGAAATTTTGTGAGCGTACTCGGAAATTTTCACCTTGTCATCCCAGCTGATTTTTTTCGCATCCATTTGCTCGAAAAGAATATATTCATCCATCATTTTCGTCATCGAAGCAATCCCCATCATCTTGTCTGCATCTTTTGAATAAAGAATTTTCCCGGTGCTTTCTTCGATTGCAATCGCTCCGTTTGCATTAATTGTTGGCGCATCTGCCGCAGCCGCTGAATTTGGTGCAAAAACAAGTCCAGAAATTGCCAAAGTTCCTGCCATAACGACAGCGCCGATTTTATTCCATAATTTTTTCAAAATACCTTCTCCTTTATTCAAAGCTGCTTCTTTGCAACAGCCAGTTATTCAATTCATTTCAAATTTTGTCATTTTTATTTACACATGGATTTATTTTAACATGAATAAAAGGCAACGTATAGGAGATGATCGGCATAAATCGAACTCATTTATCATTCAAATATCCTAGGTCAAAATATTCAGTGGATTTCCGGGGTTTACTTTCTCTTTTTTTCTTGAACTTAGAATTGGGTGTAGATTACACCTAGAAAGGGGAAAAACATTCACATGTAACATCCTGAAACTATTTAATATATTAGCAAAAAAATAAGCCTTCATACCTATATGATTTTTCTGTTTATTTTAGATATTTTTATATAAAACTTTCCAAACACATCAACATTTAGGAGTGGAGTCACACTTTAGAAATTAGTGTTCCACTTTTCTATTGACACCCATCTTATGTCTACTTTATTGATATCTCTCCACCTATTCGCTTCATTCTTTTTTCAGTGTAGCAGAAAACGAGAGTAACTCTCAAAGAAAATTCCTTGAAAGCTCTCTCGTTCCATTTAAAAATCATCATCTTCAAATTTTTTTGGTTCTTCATAGCGGTAAATCCCAAGTTTCCCTGTCTCCAGTACCTGATTTGCCAAATCTGTTAGTGAAAATAAACCGCGACTGATTAAAGCTTCGAGTAGCATCGGAATATTCACGCCTGTTAAAAGCTCCGCTTGCACAAACTTATCCAGATTCCTAACTAAAACATTAAAAGGAGTCCCTCCTTTTAAATCTGTCAAAAATAAAATCCCTTCATCTACATTTAGCTTGGTTACTGCATGTTCAATTTTAACGGCTAGATCTTCTGGCGTTTCCCCTGTATCAAAAAATGTATATCCGACATTTTCTTGTTCCCCGCAGATCATTTCAGCTGATTGAATCAATTCACGTGCAGCATTCCCGTGCATACAAACAAAAACTGCTTTCACATTTGCCACACTCCTTAATACTTCAATTGACGATAATAACGTCTGATTTCCATTGGGTGGCGGTTAATTCTTTCGATGTGTACATCAATCCGATTGTTTACTGCATGAAGAATAAACGGCGAAAGTGCTCCTCGGAATTTTTCTGAGATCCCGGGTACGTCATAGTCTTTAGCATCAATAACGGTGTAATTTCCGCAAATTTGTGGAATGAAATTCACTACTCTTTCACTCAATGATCGCTGGCTATCTTCTGTCACATAAATCGTAACCGGCGTGTCGCGCTCCACAATTTCAAACATACCATGGAAAAACTCATGCGCTTCAATTGATTTTGTCTTGAGCCAGTGCTGTTCTTCCCAATAACACATTGCATAAGAATAAGTCGCTCCCCACTGGTTTCCCGCCCCAACAAAATAATGCATATCATCGTCATGGTGAGCTTCTGCGAAATTTTTTCCAAATTCATCAGCTGCTTTTTCCACTTCAACAATACCCTTTGCAAAATGAGCATCCATTTCTGCGTAGAATTCCTCATAATCTTCAAATTCACCAGCAAGTTGCATCAAACGGTCTCCCACCATAAAGAACTTCAATTGTTCATTTAGCGGATAAGAAATCAAATGGTCTACCATACCAGCAAGGGCCGCTTCCTTTTCATCAATAAAGCCTAGTACTGTCGCACCGATTTCGTTACATTTTTTAACAGCAGCCACAACTTCTTCAGTGCTTCCGGTAACTGAAGAAATAATCACAAATGTATCTTTCGTAATTCGCTTATTTCCTGTTGTTAAAAAAACAGCGGCATTTTCATAAAAAATTTCCATGCTTGATTTTTCTTTCATATGAACAACAGCTTGCATCGCCGAAGCGTAAGTACCACCAATTCCAAGCCAGCATACATTTTGAAACCCACGTTCATAAATTGCATCCACAACTTCATTGATTTGCGGTCGAAGTTTCAGCGCACCTTCCATATTTTTTAATATCGCTTGTTCGTCAAATTTCAACATTTTCATTCCTACTTTCTTTCTTAAATTTTTGAACCCGTTATGTTGTCGAACTCTGGATAGGCTGAAATTTCCAAATTGATTCCTTTCCATTGTGAAACTTTATAAGCTAGTAAATGCACTGGGATAGTAGTAAAAAGTGACGCAAGATACTCACTTGTTTGAACACCGAGCATCAGATCACGAGCTTGTCTTTCTTCCACTTTATCTGCGTAAATCGTATACACTGTCTCCACGTGCCCCGCCAAAAATTGTTTCAATTTTTCAGCACGACCTTCAAGTTTCCCGTGAGGTTCAATAAAGAAAATTCGATCCGTTTTCGCTAAACCAATATAGGGACCGTGCATGTATTCTTCTAATTCTTTACCAAAAGCAGAAATCCGTACCGTTTCCGTGATCTTCGTCTCGCCTTCTCGCGCAACGCCATAAGTACTTCCATAACCGACAAAAATCATTCGATCAGCCGTTAAAAATTCTTCTTTTAATCCTTCAATCCACTGTTCAGCTTTTGCAATCACTTCTGGCAAGAAACAAGAGATTTTTCTCATCTCATCCAGTTCCTTTTCGTAGTCTTCCACGTTTAGTCGTTTCATTTGATGCGCAAGCTCCAGCGCTAACAAATCCAAAATGAGAATCGTCGCACTATAACCAGCTGTGACATAAGGCATTTCTTCCAGTCCCATGCCCATCCCAATCACATGCTTCGCTGTTTTCGCAATTGGACTTTCAGGGTCACTCGTCAAAGTAAAGACTGTTCCTCCGTATTTTTCAATTTCTTCCACGATATGAATCGTTGAGTAACTATGACCACCTTGTGAAATAGCCATATATAGTGTCTTTTGATTCAAATGCATCATATAATTAGCTGCAAAAGAAGGCTCCTCAATATAAATGGGAATCTGCAATTTGCTTGCCATATAAGGTTGTGCTGCAAAAGCTGCATTTGAACTGGAACCAGTTGCAAAAATAACAATGGACTCGTAACTAGCCAATTCCGTAGCTGATAATTGTGTTATTTCCTGCAAAATATCATGTCTGTTTTGCAAAATGTTTTGATAAATCGTTTGTTCGAGATTGATATAATCTTCCATACTTTTCATCTTTTCACCCACCTATTTTAGTAAACCTGTATAAGCGCCTAAGATACCAATTGCCGCAATCATCAATAAAATCCAATGAGCTTTTAGCCCTTTTTTATCTAACCAAAAGATAAAGAGTGTGAATAACAGCGGTAAAATCCCTGGAACGATGCCATCAAAAATACTTTGAATACTTACGGCATCTTTCCCTGTTCCAAACTTAAGCGGCATTTCAAGCGTTACCATCGTAGCAACCATTGCTCCAACTACGCTTAATCCAAGCACGGATGCTCCATAAGAGAGCTTCGCCATCAGTCCAGTTTTTTGTACTTTCTCGATAAAGCCAGCGCCGATGTTGTATCCGATAAATAACCCATAATAACGTGCGGCAATCGCTGGAATGTTAAAAATAAGCAAGAATAAAATTGGGCCTAGAATATTTCCTTGTAAAGCAAGCGAAGTTCCCACCCCAGTTGCAATAACTCGAAGTGTCCCCCAGAAAAACGAATCTCCTAGCCCGCTAAGAGGACCCATCAACGCCACTTTAATATTATTAATGGAATCCGTTTCAAACTCTGGATCTTTTGCTGACTCTTCTTCCATGGCTACAGAAATCCCAAGTGGAAATGTGGAAAGCCAAGGCGTCACATTGTAGAACTCTAAATGACGTTGATAAGAAGCGATTCGCTTTTCTTTATTGCCTTCAAAAATTTTATCAAGCGCTGGAATCATGGCGAACGAATAACCCAAGTTCGATTGTCGCTCATAGTTCCAAGCCCATTCCATCGTGAAAGAGCGCCAAAAAACTTTCATCAAGTCTTTTTTGGTGAGTGTTTTAGAACTCTTCATCTTCATAGTCGATTCCTCCCTCTTTAGCAAGCTTCGAATCTGAATCTTTCGAATTTTGATTCGTTTGTTTGTCATCTTTAAATGCGGCATAGCCAGTTAAAATAAGCGCAAGACACGCTCCAAAAATAGCAACTCCTGTAACTGGAACTTTTAAATAGACAGCAAGTGCAAAACCAAATGCAAAAAACACGGCATTTTTTTTGTTGATCATCAGTTTAAGTAACAAAGCAAAACCATATGCCGGAAGAAGGCCTGTCGCGATTCCAAGACCATCAATCACAAATTGTGGAATTACATCCAAAATAGTTTTAATTACTCCGTTTCCTGCGATAAATGAAAAAGCTACAATCAAACCGATAGGTAAGTTAATGGAGAAAAATCCACCCCAAAGCTGCATTCGGTCAATTCCTTTTGAATTTCCTTCCTCTGCGTAGCGATCTGCTTTATGAACGAAGTAAGGTAAGACAAAAATAAAGCAAAGGTTTTTAAGTATGAGAACGAGTGATGCAATTGGGATCCCAAGCGCTAGTGCAACGGCCGTTCCTTCACCTGCTCCAATGGCAAAAGCCGTTCCAAGAACACTTCCGGAAATGATTTCTGGTGGGATAGATGCTCCGATAGAAAACGCTCCAACAAAAGCAAGTTCAAGGGTTGCCCCCATGATAATCCCCGTTGTAACATCTCCCATGATGATTCCTGTAATGGTACATGTCACGAGTGGACGCGACAGCATCGAGGAACCAAATAGATATTCTGCATTAGCAAGCATTGCTGTAAGCCCTAATAGAATAGCTATAATGATATTATTTTCCATGAACTTTGTTTCCCTCCTCTTTTATGCTTCAAATGAAATCTTTTTTTCACTTGGAACTTGTTGAATGAATACATCAATTTGCTTCTGCTTTAATTCCGTTAATTTCGCTACTTCTTCGGATGTTAAGTTCACCGCCTTCGAAAAATTCTTCGTTCCTTCGCGCTGCTTCGTTCCACCTAAATTGAGCAACGAAATTTGTCCGTTAACTCCTTCAATTAGTTTGTAAGCGTCATCAACAGATTCCACAACGATAAGCATCTTATATTTATCGGTTACACCTGAATTAATCGCTTCGATACTATCTGCAATGCTCTTCATTACTAGTTTAGCGCCGTCTGGCTTCGCAAGTCGGATGGCAGATTTACGGAAATCATCCCCAGCCACACTGTCATTAGCAACTAAAATGGTATTAACATCCAGAGCACCGAACCAAGATACGGCTACTTGTCCATGAAGTAAGCGGTGATCTACTCGCAAGAATTCAATCATTTTTCTTCCTCCTCTAAAACTATTAGTTAAAGTCAATCATATATTCAGTTAACATCGCATTTTCATAGCGATAGCCTACTGCTACTAGGGAATTTGCGTCGTCATAATAAACTGTACTCAATTTGACGACCGGTGTATCTTCATCGATTTGCAGGTACTTCATTTGTTCTTGTGTACTTTTAACAAGTTGCAGCTCCTGTTCAAGCGCAAATAGTGCCTGCCTGCCAGAATTTACTAACTCTAAAATGCTTACAATTTGTAAATCCTTGACCCTTAAATTGGGATAAAGACTAAGTGGCAAAAGCAAAATCTCCATCCGGTGTGCATCATTATTTTTTTGAAGCAGACGAATAAAATAAAGCAATTCATTTTCTTTGATTCCAAACTTTTGCGCATAAAATTTTCCCGCTTTGCGCATATAAAAGTCTTTAACTTCTCGAACTGCTGACTCGGCAGAACCGCTTTTCATTACACCTGTCATTTCCAAGATATTCTGCGTTGTTAACTTTGGTTCCACATATAAGCCAACGCCATTTTTACGAATCACAAGCTTTTCTGCTACTAAGAGGTCAACTGCTCGGCGAATCGTTGTCCGACTACTTGAAAAAATCGTTTGTAATTCTTTTTCACTGGGCATGAGCATTCCTGGCTTATATTCTTCTCGTTCAATTTTCTCTTTCAACTCGTCTGCAACTTTTTGAAATAAAGGTTTTTTCTCGCTCATTGTTCTTCCTCATCTTCTAAATAATCAAATATATTTGTCGCATTAATTTTATAAGTGACTTGATTTCCAATTAAATATTGTTTGCTATATTCAATAGGCTCATCGTTTTGATCGAACGCCTTACTGGTGATTTCAAATAGCGGTGTATGAAGGGGCACTTCCAGTAATTTTGCTTGACTCTGATCCGCACGAATAAAACGAATTTCTTCGCGACCATAAGTAGGCGTTACCCCAAACCGCTCTTTTAAAGCACTATATAGCGACCTGTTTTCAAAGTTCAACGCTTCAATTCCAGAAAATTGTTCAGCATTTAGATATGAAATTTCATACATAAACGGTTGACCATCAATGGCTCTTTTTCTTTTAAGCTCAAAAAGTTTCTGTCTCGCAGATAGCTGTAAAAATAAATTTATTTCTTTTTGTCCTGCTATTAGCCCGCTATCAAGAACTTGGATGGATTGCTGCTGATTTTTATTATTTAGCTGCTCACTCATCGAATTCATAGCTAACAAATTAATAGTTTGCTTCTCGTTAATTTCCATGCCTTCGCGGTTATTTTTCTTGATAGCGCCTTCTTTTTCAAGCACATCAAGTGAACGCCTTAGTGAGGTTCGGCTTATCCCGAGTTCAATTCCAAGCGTTCGTTCAGACGGAAGTTCTTTTGCGCCAACTGCTGTTTTTTCTTGGATAATGACTCGAAGTTTCTCTTCTCCAAGGACTGATGGTGATAAATCTTTGTACTCCATACGCAAACACCCTTTCCTGGTATTCATTACCAAATAACTCGTATTTTTTAAGTCTTATAACCACTTGAAATATGTTTAATCATTTTTTAAAAGATACAGGTTTATTGTTTTTAAATACCAATATCATTGTAAGCGGTTTCGATTTAATAGTCAATACCTTTTCTAAAATTAATCTGTAACCTTTAAGGCCATTCACATTCAAAAAAGCCAGTCAAACTTGGGCACTGCACGCCTATAATGAGACTTGAATAAAAAACTACTTTCCCCCTGTTAATTCTTTGTACTGAACAAGGGATAAGA
>NZ_JAATJW010000129.1 GCF_011800755.1 Listeria valentina | reverse complement strand
AAAATCTATAAAAACGGAATTCGGTGCGGACGCCTGACCAATCTAGGGTTGATTTCTTTGGCTCCCGGCATGAATGAAATAGATATAGATAACGTGAGCCGTGTAAAAACAGCATGGGATTTCCGTTTTCTGTATAAGTAGGTGATGAGATGGCAGATATTTTTGTATCAGACTATGATAAACAGTTTAAAGAAATATTGACTGGTTTTGATATTGACGGTTTTTGTGAAACTTGGGTAGAAAATCAACAATGGCAATTAGATTTTGAAATAGAAAAAACAGAAGCCAATCCATTTGAATTTGATTTACTGGACTATGAGAGTTCAGTATTTTTTCTTGGTCAAGAATTCATTGTGAAACAACTTTCTCATGAAGCGCAAGGGAACAGGATATTTAAGAAGGTGACCGCTCCGCACATCTCTTACACGATGCAAGACGGTTATCAATACAACACAAGAACAGGAACTTTAAGTGCTGTGGATTGTCTCAAACATATCTTTTCGGGGCAGTTAGGCGCTATGGGGTTCACATATGAATTTATTGACAAGAATAAAGTCGTTGAAAAAGTCGAACAAGAAAATTTCGGGAATGGGAACTATTTGAAGCTCATTCAAGAAGTGCTCGAAGACTATAAACTAGTGATGCTTGCAGATAATAAACATCTAACCTTCATGCCTCGGGAAGACTATGGGCAAGTAACCGAAAATGAAATCCGATATCAATACAATACAGATCAGGTAAGTTTTGATATTGACACGCTTTCCATGAAGACACAAATAAAAGGATTTGGGAAAAAGAAAGAAGATGATACTTACTATTTTCCACCTCGAACATACACAAGCCCAGAATCTTCTAAATGGGGGATACGTATTCAGGATCCAGTTTCAGATGAGCGCTACACCATTGTAGGGAATATGGATAGGCGCTTGAGATTAGATTTGCAGGATTATCCAGCTACTACCGGAAGCATTAACTTAAAACTTCCGTATGAGTGCGACAAAGGCGACTATGTGCGCTTTATTTATGAGCCTATGGGGCTCAATTATGACATTCAAATTGTGGGCTATAAGCAATACCCTTTTAGTGCTGGAAAAGCTCCAGAAATTACGCTTTCAAACAATAAGAAAACGATTGTAAACATTATGGCGCAACTTGCAAAAGCCATTAAAAAGAAAGGAGCTGCATAGGATGGTTGAATTCAATAAAATGGATAATCCTCTTTTTAGCACAAAATTTAAAGATGATTACAACGAAAATTTAGATCTGCTTTCTGGTGATCTAGAGAAGATAAAAGAAACAATTGATGCTGCAAACGTGAGAACTTCCAACAATGTCATTGCAGCAGGCGGAGATAACATAACAGAGGTCGTAGATGCACGGGCTTCTTCCCTTGCACCTAGCCAAGCTTTTAAGACGCTACATGATAGAATCAGCTATGCTGAACAAGCGCTTTCTGACGGAGTAGGTCAGGTTTCTACGCAGATAGCGGACTTGAATAACCGATATCTAGAGATGGAAGATTTAATTAATCGTATTTACGGATTAAATCAAGGAACAATTGAATACTTTGTGGATTCTGGTAAGGGTGATGACGTAAACGGAACAGGTGCAATTGATAGCCCATT
>NZ_JAATJW010000128.1 GCF_011800755.1 Listeria valentina | reverse complement strand
TCATTCATGCCGGGAGCCAAAGAAATCAACCCTAGATTGGTCAGGCGTCCGCACCGAATTCCGTTTTTATAGATTTTGGATCCATCAATGACAACGGTATCTGTATCATATAAACGTTCATTGTCATTGAATTTGAACATTTCCCCAGTCGTTCTATTGGTGAGCTTAAAACCGCCTTGGGAATACGTCTGAATAGTTATTTTCAGCTCATGCATTCTTGGGTTGATTTCAAAGCTTCCACCATTATAAATCTGAATATGGTTCTTGGTATGAATATACTGATGATCTTCAGCAAGCACACCCTGCCCAATCTGCCATTCTTCCGATTCTAGAGTGAAAGGCTTTAGTGTAGTTCCAAAGGATTCTCCACACCCTTTTATGACACTCCATTCGATTTTTATTTGAGCAATTGAGCCATTCCATTTTGTTAACTGGAGGTCAGACACACGAGCTTTATAAAATATCCCGGGCATCAAATTAGTATGAAGATAGTAAGCTTTCCTTTGATACAAGACTTCATACATTTCTTGTAATTTTGTTTGCAAAAACACCCAACTACCTACTTCTAGCACAAATTCTAAAACAAAAGGAAACGCTTGAAA
The DNA here is from genome assembly GCF_011800755.1 of Listeria valentina. Taxonomy (GTDB): domain Bacteria; phylum Bacillota; class Bacilli; order Lactobacillales; family Listeriaceae; genus Listeria; species Listeria valentina. Next base: position 1,027 of record NZ_JAATJW010000128.1, on the reverse strand, counting down.
ATTTGCATCTGCTTCTGTTTCACCGTCAGTGTACGCAAATTCCACATCATTATTTTTTAAAATAGGCGCTTCTCTGCCCAAGTCAATAACATCTTTAGCGTAAATTTCTGTAAAAGGTACTCGCTTATTATTATTCATTATTAGGTCTAATTGTGGCTTCATAGAGTGATACCACCCCCGTAAAATTCAGTGCCTACAGCCTTACCTAATTCACCATTTATATCTGTCTTTTCAACTTTTGCAATAGGTTTCTTTACAAGTTTTTTAGTCTCGTTCAGAATTGCCGTTAAAACACCAAGCATATTTTCTTCTGCTGATGATCCAGTTGCTTTTCTGATTGCCTTCCTCTCCGCTATTTCTTTAGAGAAAGGTGTATTCACTGGCGTGATTGAAGGACTAAAGCTTTTCACATCATTTGTCCCACTTGCAAAATGTGGAACCTCTCTTTCAAATGCTTGTTGAGACGGCCAAATTTTTGTTCCTTGGGGTAAATTATAAAGCGTATTAACGTTTGGAGAAATGCCAAAATTTCCGCTAGGAGTTAGGAAAGGCTCATTCTTTCCACCATCACCAAGAATTACATTTCCGCCTTTGAAGTTATTATCTCCCTTGGCACGCATTTCCTGTACACCGGATGGAGCTCGTCCACTTGTTTTATAAGCAACTTCAAGAACTTTTTGTTCTCTAAATGGTATTTTGCCCCAATCTGAAATCATATTCTGTAAACTAGTTCTAATACTTTCTGCATTTGTTTTCGCTAAGAAGTTTTTCAATGATGGGGATAGATTATTATAAGATGTTATATTTTTTTTGCTAGTTGCAATTTTATTTAGTAAATCACGATTATTACCAAATAAATACTTTAAATCTATCTTTTCTCCATTGTATTCAACAATTGAACTTTCTCCACGCTTTATTTTATCTAGAACATCTGTATTACTAGCTAATAGTGTCTGCATGTATCCTAATAAAGTAGACACCTTTTTTGATATACTAGTAAATAAATAGACACAAATGTCGAAAGGAC
>NZ_JAATJW010000127.1 GCF_011800755.1 Listeria valentina | reverse complement strand
AGTTCAGTGCGCTCAAAAATTAGTTTTTCCCTGAAAATAATTTGAAAGTTCAGCTTGACTTATTACCACTAGACTATCTCGTAGTCGCAAGTCCTTGTTCTTTAATTTGGCGAACAATGCCCTTTCCAATACCATTGATCCGTTTTAAATCATCAATAGAAGAATATGGCCGATGCTCAATAATTTTCTGCGCTAACTCTGGCCCGATCAAAGGTAAAAATTTCAAGTCTTTTGCAGGCGCTGTATTTAAATTGATCGAATCAGGCATCACTTCGTTTCCGCTGTCTTCTGTTTTCGATGCTTCCTCCGTTTTCTTGCTTGAAGAATAACTGCTTCCTGACTTGATTTCGCCTTCTTTCTCAGTCACAACGTTAAGCTTTTTACCATCTGTCGAAAGCGTGACTGTGCCATTCACATCCGTTCCATACGTCGTAATATCGCGCTCTTTCAACCATTCTAGGACTTCAACATGTGGGTGTCCATAACTATTCCCTTTTTCAGCCGAATAAATCGCAACTTCTGGTTTCACCTTATCTAGAAATGCTGGGGAATTGGAAGTTGATGAGCCGTGGTGCCCTAAATCTAAAATATCAGCTTGCAGCGGTAAGCCGCTTTCGATCATTTCCTTTTCTCGTCCTTTTTCAGCATCTCCCGTGAAAACCGCGGAGATTTCCTTATAAGTCAAATGGACCGCTATCGAATCATCATTTGCATTACCACTTAGTTTGCTAGGACTTAATACTTCCAAATTAAACGGTCCGAAGCTTGCCTTGTCGCCCGCTTTCGGCTCCTTATAAAGCGCATCCGAAGCAAGCGCAGCATCGATCACTCTTTCATAAGTCGAGCTATTAAACGCTAGGCCATCCATCCAAATTTCTTTAGGTTGATACGTTTTAATGACTTTATCCGCATTTCCAATGTGATCAGCATGTGGATGCGTCAAAAGTAGCAAGTCAATTTTCTTCACTTGTTTTTCTTCTAGAAGCGTCATAATCCGGTCATCATCTTGCCGCCCCGTATCAATCAAAATCGTTGTGCCATCATCCGCACGAATCAAGGTACTATCACCTTGTCCGACATCAAAAAAATCAAATTGCGCACCCTTTAGTGTTTCACTTGAAAGCTTGGGTTCACTTCCTTCAGATGACGCTAAAAAATTGCTGCATCCAGAAAGCAACAGCAGCAATCCTAATCCCCAAATCAACCATTTTTTCACTATGTAAATCCTCCTCAACACGCTTATTATACCAGAACGTCCGTTCCCAGTCAAAGCACGCATCAAGGATAAAGTTTAGCGCGTCCAATATGCCGATTCATTTCCTATCCTGCACAGTCTAGCTCTTTAATGTCCTAGTTTGACCAGACTTCATAATAATGTTCAATGGAAAAGTTTGATTCCATCGTTTTCCTTGAAGAACCTACCCTCTTTCTCCGTAGTAAATATAGTTCATAATAACCTCACCAAATTCAAAAAAATCAGCACAAAATTTAATAAATATTCTTTGTCATATAGAAATAATTTCTGTATTTTTCATGGCTACTATTTTAAACGAAAAATCCTCGATTGCTACTAAATCATTTTTGGAAAAATACTCATAAATTTCGTTATTCATTTTTTGAGGGTGTTTTCAT
>NZ_JAATJW010000126.1 GCF_011800755.1 Listeria valentina | reverse complement strand
ATAGTTATATACACTCGATTATTTATTCTTTTCATATGCCTTTATTCTTCTGGATTTCGGGATTCTTCGCCATAAAAATATGTAGTATAGCTAAAACATCATATTTGAGTTTTATAAAATCAAAGGCAGTACGCTTGATTATCCCTTATATATCCGTCAGCTTGATAGGTATACCAATTAAACTTCTTTTTAATCATTTTGCTGAGCGTCCTTCTGATGGACTACTAGATCTTCTATGTAAGATGCTAGTTTATCCAACTAGCAATGCTGTTATATCTTTATGGTTTCTATACACATTGTTTATTATTTATATATTCATATTAATTATCAAAAACTTTCCACTATATCTAGTTCTACCTTTGCTTCTATTCTTAAATTTATTTTCTGCTCACTTTTCCGAGCTTTTTAACATAAGTGGTGTGTGTGAATATAGTATTTATTTCTATGTGGGCATGCTTTGCAGAACATATTATACTACTCTTGTAAAATGTTTTAATAAGCTAAGTATACTTATATTGAGTAGTTTCATAATTATTCTTGCTGGCTTTTTCTCTTTAAACAATATATTTGTACAACTTATTGTCGCTTTTGTTGGCATTATTATGTGTGTTACTTATGCTTATCAGATTCCTGAAAAAATAGGAATTCTCTTTTTAGTACTTGGAAATTATAGTATGTCTATATATATTTTGTCCTGGTTTCCACAAGTTGCTACAAAAACTTTATTACTATCAATCTTGGAATTTCCATATTTTATTGTAGTGTTGGGTATTCTTATTAGTGGATTTATTCCCATATTTATTGAAAAATTCATTTTTAGAAAGAATTCGTGGCTATCTGTATTATTTTTAGGGAAAAAATAATAACTGATTGAAAAGTGGAAGGGTTATACTAAAGTAGACAGAAAAAATAAGCGGATTTGAGAAAGGATACTTGTGTCTGGATAGATGTCAATAAAGTAGACACAAAAAGAAGAATGTCAACCATTCTTCTTTATTCATAGTAGTCAAACTTTTTTTGTTGCTGGTATAATAGGATTTATAAGTGTTCAATAGACTTGTTTAAAAAAGGAGACTATGAATGAAGAAGAAATTAAAAGTACTTTTGTACATTTCTTTATTAATTATATACGGAATTTCGCTTTATGCTGGGATAACAGAGAAGGTATTATTTTTACAAGTGTTATAGTGAGGGAGCTACTAATGATGATAGTAGTGGCTTTCTATGGATGTATACTGGGATATTTAGCTATTTTGGTTCAGTAATGCTATTGCCTAGTAAAATATGGATTGATAAAAAGTATAGAGTATTTTTTTGGTTAGTATTTTCACCTGTAGCTTTAATAAGGATTGTAAAAGGGGGCTTAATCTATGGGTAAAATTGGTTATGCACGAGTAAGGGAATCAAAATCAATAAAGTAGACATAAAGAGATTGGGATATAAAACAAAAAAGAACTGAATCGTTAAGCAAGACATCTTTGTAAATGGCTTCATTGAACGATTTCTGTTCTTTTACTTTTGGCTCGTTAGCCTCATTTTGTCTCAGTTTCTTTATCTCTAAGAAAAAATTTGAAAAATTGTGTCTAAAATGTGAACAAATAGGAAAAAGGGTTGTAGTCCATCTTTCACATGTGATACA
>NZ_JAATJW010000125.1 GCF_011800755.1 Listeria valentina | reverse complement strand
TGCATCTTTTTCTGACAGTTGAGTCACCTGATTCATCACTTCAATGGATTCCATGACGGCCGTTCGTAAATCATTAATTGAATTCGCCCTCGAATAGCTCATATTACCTGAACTTAATGGTTCATAGGCATCACCTTGCCCAGCTTCAGACAAATCCACTGCATGTTCCATAAAGGTACTTTCTTTAATCCGTATTTCTGCCATGCTCATCCCCTCTTCGTTGTCTTTTAATATCATGAACCTCATGATTTCTTGTTTATTATAGCATGAAAATACAGGAGATAGAATTGTACACGAACAACTATGTGAATCTAATAAATGAAATAAAAAATTAATTTTTTCCATCAAAATAGCACGAGGAACCACCCCCGTGCCTAGAAAGTAACCACCAAAAAGGTGATTGTTATAATGATAACATAAAAAGGAAAAAAAGTATAAAAAAGGCTTGACTATATAACGATAACGTTATATAATATAAATATAGAAAGTAACCAAAAAGAAAAGGAATGATTAACATGAACGAAGTAGAATTAGGAATTGAAAGAATAAAGGCTATTGAAAAAGAAATCGAGCCCATGGACCTCCGAGAAAAAGTAGCTTTTCTAAACTATCAGATTGATCTTTCTCGCTATGAAATTATAGTGAACAAAGAGCGAATTCATTATCATAGTGAAATATTAGGTAGAATAACCCATATCATAATGCCACTTGCTAAAGAGCTAGATGAAATGAACAAATAAAATAAAGCGGGAGGACAGCACCTCCCGCTTTACTTATACGAAAATTCAAAAGGAGAATCCATTTATGACAGATAAAAAGTTAAAAACGACTGATGCTCAAAGAGAAGCATCGAAACGTTATCGAGATAAACATAAAGAAAAAGTGAAAATTCAGGGAGCACGACGTGCCGGTATTTATTTTATAAAAAACTATGCAACATTAGAAGATTTGGCCGAACTTGAAAAAATCATTGAAGAACAAAAAAACTTTTGTAAGTATTTAAAAACATGCTACTTATCATATAAACCCTAGCTCTTTAGATCACTCAGAGACTTTACTATAAGGTCTCTTAATAGTCTTTTTCTTTCTGCTTATCCGTTTCTCGAATCTCCCACAGCTTCACAGCATAAAGAACTATTAAGACAGCTCCTGAAAGGATCGCCAGCACATGAAGACAAGGGATCAAAATCTGACTATCCCTTCCCAGTTCGTTTAGATGAGGGTTTAATCCCGCATAAGCAATCATAAACAAATGGAGCGAAACTAAGAGAATAGCTCCTAACAAGATTGAGGGGTATCTTTTTTCTTTTCGTACAATATAGGTTCCAACATAGGGTAAAGTAAAAAGAAACAAATATAAGCCCAATGTAAAAACGACAAACATAATTGCATCGCTAAATAAAAATAGACGACTTGACTCCAGCACAAGAAAAGTAGTCAAAATAAATACGAGGCTTACTCTTCCTAGATCATGGCCCCATAATCTTTTCACTAGACTTCCGCTCCTTTATAAACATAATTCTTTCTTTATGCGATAAATTGTTGGACGTGATATTCGATTTTCTGTCGCAATTGTTTTCACTGATTTTCCTTCTTTTAGCATTCGAACGATTTCCTGATAAACAAGCCTTTTTTGTGGATCTTTCG
>NZ_JAATJW010000123.1 GCF_011800755.1 Listeria valentina | reverse complement strand
ATGCCATCGAGACCCGTGTTGACATCTGCGGCACCAACCGCCACGATATTAATATCTCCGCCACTCGATAAATAAATATTGGCGTGATTGCTTGCGGCTGTAGATTGTTGTGCGCCCGAAAATAGTTTATTCCAATCGGTATCAGGTGCAAGCATTGTTGGGACTGTTGCGCAAATCCCCGTTCCTGTGCCTGTGCCTTTGGCAACGATGCCGCTTATACTAACCCAATAGCGATTGCCCATCTTTACATAGCTTGCTGTAAGTGTCCTAGACGCTGTGAAGCCGTTCTTAGGGGTCAACGTGACTTTTTGAACCGTTAAAGACGTATCAAAGTAAGATTTTGCATCAGTCAACGCTTTATCTGCTTTCGCTTGAGCATCAGAAACAGAAGCGAGTTCGCTCCAGCCGTTTGCATCTGTCTTAGAGTGAATGTAAGGGGCATTGTTCAAGAAGTAGCGAGTGAACACTCGACCTGCATAGTGCATATACATCTGAATCACTGACGACGCAGAACGACGAATAGAATAGAGTGAACCTTGCGTATCCGTTTTTAACGATACAGGTGCATTCTGTGCGCTTGCATTCACATAGTAATCTTTCCCAAAATCAAGCGCTGTGTTTAAATCGGGTACGGCGTATACTTCATCAGTGAGTGCATAGCCATTATTTACTTTTATTGAAGCTGTAACACCATCTCTTTTTACTGAAATCGCACTTGTTGGCGTGATGGTTCCCTTTGCGGGCTTTTTAACACCATCAATCGTTGATTGACTACTTGTGTAGCTTGCAGGTGCCCACCCTCGAACGTAAGGATTAAGTGACGTAATCGGCTCTAACCCAAATTCGCCATCTTCACTTTGTACACCTTCACCGCCAACAGTCATTTCTAAATGTTTTGACCACACGCCAAATTCTTCCCCAAAATCCATGGTGATAACTGTACCATTTGGCTTTGCCCCCACATAGTGGAATAAATAGCCATAGCGCACATTCAAAGCCTCTTGTGCGTCTAGGTTTACAGAACCCGTAAACGTATCGCCAGTTTTTTTGGCAAATTGTTCTGGATCTATGCTGTTAAATTTTCCTTCTAATTCTTTCGCTTCTTTCTGGAGCTCTGCGGTATCTGTTTGAAGTTGAGTCACTTTTGCTTCTAGTTCCGTTTTTAAGTTCTCAAATTGATCGAGATACTCGCTTTTAATGTCTTCTAGATCAGAAATATAAACATTCTCTATAATATCTAAATCTTTGTCAATTAAAGCACGATCTATATTGAAAGAAAATTTATGGACGGAAAGAGATTGTTTCCCCTCGTTGTTATAGTGAATATAAACTTCACCATCCACTTTTCCGTAGTGTTTTACTTCATCTGCTGTGAGCAAGTAAGAAACGGTGCTCTTTTCTCTATCCACTTCCATATCTTTCTTGACTTTTAACTGATTCCCAACCAAGTAAATAACTGCATTAGCTGGTTCAGAAAGTGGCAATAGCTCGCCATCTTTTTTCACAACAAAACGAAGAAGTGCGGTGTTTTCATCTTGTGTTGAAAATGTGGCTTTCAAATTAATTGGTTGAATATCCTTTACACTCACATCGAGTTCAGACTGCACTTTTTTATAGACACTATTTAGCTCATTCATGCCCTTACCTCACCGCCTCCAGATGGTCTATTCGGGGTATCTGCTCCCCAAGTGATGTTATTAGCGTTGTAGATGACCGACGATTGTGGATAAAGACCGATGGTACTATTCGCTCCGTGCGTAGTCCCTTGCGCGATCACATCCGCCGCATTGTAACCTCGAATATCTACATTCTGGCTGG
>NZ_JAATJW010000122.1 GCF_011800755.1 Listeria valentina | reverse complement strand
GTGTTGCTACTTATTATCTATGGATGGAAGTTTCGAGAAACGAGAAGTAAAGTAAAATAAGAATGGAAGAGTCTTGGAGGTGCTATTTGTTAGTGTATATTTTGTAAAGAAATGCTAGTAAATAACAAAATGTGACTGCTAAACTAAAGTGAGCCAATTTTGCTCATTTAGATTTGAGCCACCTATAAAATTAACTGTTTCCGATAGAATAGAAGAGACTATTTTATCCGGAGGCAAAACAGGTGGAGAGAAAATTCATGATTTATTCAAAAATAAAAGAATTGGAAGCCTTAGGCTTTTCTCAAAGAAATATCGCAAAACAACTGGGCATTTCTAGAAACACAGTTACTAAATACCGGGATAAAGACGTTGAAATGTTTACTACGTGGCTCGCGTCTACCAAACACCGAAAACAAAAATTAGATGAACACAAAGAACGAATTTTAGACTGGTTAAGAACTTATCCTAATTTAACAACCGCTCAAATTCAAGATTGGCTGGAAGAACGTGGCTTTGAGAATATCGTGGAAAGTACACTCAGACGATATGTGAAAAATCTTCGTGAAGAGTATCAATTACCTAAGCAAGTGCACCAACGGAAATACGAAGCGATTCCTGATCCACCCATGGGAGAACAAGATCAGATTGATTTTGGACAAATCTGGGTAACGACGGAAAACAAGCAACGAATAAAACTTTACGTCGTCGCCTTTGTCCTGTCACATTCGAGATATAAATATATGGAATGGTGGGACCATCCTTTTATTAATGAAATTTATGAAAATACATCGATTATTTTGACTTCAAATAAGTCCCCAAATGATTGGGGACAGTTAATTGGGGATGAAATTATTACCGGTGCCATTCTTGATCGTATTATTCAACGTTCTGAAATTATCCAGCTGTCGGGAGACAGCTTCCGATTAAAACATCGAGAAGGAATTTTTGAGCAAAAAAAGAAACAAAAGAAAGTGGCTCAAAATTAATGAGCAAAAGTGGCTCAATTTAACTTGACGGTGACAACTCGCCTCACACTATAGCATTTTGTCTACGCTTTTTAGTTTAGTGCCGATCCCAATTATACTGGGAATAAGTGCATTGCTTTAAAGATACATGAGGTATTTTTATACTTAGAAAAGTAGGATTTAGACAAATTGTCAATAATTCGTCACGATTTGTGGAGATATTTATGTTATGATAATAAAGTCGAATATTGTATATTATGACAAAAAAGGAAAAAGGGAGAGGCGGAAATGAATCCAAGAAAAGCTGAATTTGTTTTAACCTTAATAGCAGGAATTACAGGGATAATTGCTGGCTTATTTGGTATTTTAGGTGGAGGAATATTAGGCGCTGCATCACAGTCATCGGAATTTGCGACAAGCACTGCGTATAACACTTCTGATATGGAAATCCTAGCAGCAACGAGCGGTATGGTTGTTATCCTAGCCATCTTTGCATTAGTCGCTGGCATCTTATTACTTATCTTTTCATTTTTTATCAAGAAAAATGCTAAGTTATGGGGAATTTTGACACTTATTTTAGGTGTTATTGGTTTCTTTTTAGTTGGATTCCTTTGGATTGTGCCAGGAGTTTTAGCAGTTATTGCTGGAATTATGTGCCTAGCGAGAAAAGTATCTATTTAAATAGGTCTTGACTGGAAAACGAGCAAATATCAATTTGCTCGTTTCAGACTGTAGATTTTTATGCCCTAGATTCAAAAAACGATACACATTAGCAAGCAGCAGGCACTTTCGGGTAATATGGGTACCCTCAAAAAAAGCAGAGAAAACTCATCAATCTACGTTTTCTCTGCGTATTTTATCATTTACCCATTACAATTGTTCAATCGCT
>NZ_JAATJW010000121.1 GCF_011800755.1 Listeria valentina | reverse complement strand
AAAGTCCTTTCGACATTTGTGTCTATTTATTTACTAGTATATCAAAAAAGGTGTCTACTTTATTAGGATACATGCAGTCTAACCTCGCAATATCACTTTCAGCTTCTTCCAAGTTTTTCGAAACTGCCTTCAAGCTGTCTATGGCGCCTTTTCCCCAAACGCCTTTACCGATTAAGCTCCCGATGCTTTTCTCAGCTTTCTCAAAATCCGCTTCAATGTAGTGAACATCCTTCATCCTTTATCGCCTCCGATGTTCAGCGACGCGATAATTTTTTCGCCCACTTCTTGGTCAGCTTGAATCATCGCATTTAGCGTTTCAAAGACAAGTGAAGATGCACGTGCATAATGATCCTGTAATTCCAAAACGCGATCATTTGCATCGGATACTTTCTTCATCGCTTTTTTTGCTTTTCCAGCCGTTACATACTCTTGGTGATTGATTTTCTTGATCGCTGGCGCAATCACCGATTCGAATTCATTGGCAATCGCCATCAGTTCATTTGCAATATGTGTCAGTTCATCTGGATTGATCGAGATCGTTCCTGAACCGCCCTCTCCACTAAATGCCTGTTGTGCCATTTTCTAGCGCCTCCTTCACTGGAAACTTCAATTCACGGTAAAGCTCATTCCACAGCCAATAACCGCTCACCTGATAATACGCCTCACGTACCACGTCAACCGCAATCAGCAGCTCTTTCCAAACAAATAAGAAATACTGCTGATAAAAGTCACGGTTTTCTTCCACGCGTGGCTCCTCGTTCACGTGAAAATATTCCATACTCAAAAAACGTTCGTCAGGCTCACATAATGCCGCCAATTCAGCGTCTTCCGCACTAAGCTCGCGCATCAAAAACGATTTCTCTTCTTCTGGCATCGTTCTCCCAAGTAGCGGGAACTGCTGGTTTAGAAGTTGCAAAATGAATACTTTATCCATAACTTCGAACCGATAAGCGGAATCTTCTTCCACTTCAATCAGCAAATACGCGTTCTCAGAATCATCATCTCGAAACCCGAATAGAAATTGATTGAGCCGAACATACGACTGACAGCTTTGATAATTTTCCAGTGATTCAACAACGAGTGCTCCCCCGTCTGTCAGTTCGCCAGCTTCATTTAAAATCCCTTTCTCTTGAAGCGCCTCATATCCTTCACGAAAACCATCTTTGCCTTGCAGCTGGAAAACCGCTCGGTCCGGTAGACCGAAAACGGATTCCCCGCCAAAGGCAGAAGCGATCAAAAATAGTTCTTCAACACGAAAAGTATCCTGTGCTGTCATAGTCGTTTCACCTCACGTACTTGACTTGATTCTTCAAAGTCAGCTTCAAATTCAGACAATTTCTGTAAAGCCTTTCTTTGCTTCTTGTAGCGTGATTCGACTTCCTTGTGGTATTTTTCGATCAACTCAATATAGGTCAAGAAACTATCCCGCGCTTTCCCGTCCCACTTTGCACTGGCTACATAGGAGGTCAAGTCTGAACATTTTTTATGCGTTTCGCGAAGTGAGTCTTCGACAATTTTGGCTTGCGCTTTTGCTTCCGCAACTTTGCTCGCTTTGATCTTCACATTACCCATTCTTTAGCCGCTCCTCCCTTTCTTTTCGCTCTTTTTCTTTCTTCGCTTTCTCAACAGCTGCTTCGTGGATCGCTTGTGCTTTGTATTCTGCGTACTTGTCATATGCTTTATTTTTCGCACTGACGAGCTTCGAACGTTTATCTGCTTCACTGCTAATATATTTCGCAAGTTTTGATGCTAATTTCTCCCGTTTTTGATCAAAATCATTAGAGGGGATTTTACTGTTCGACATATTGGGTACGCCGTTTTTATAGCTACTAAAAGTGTCTTTAGCTTCAGCCATTTTGTCATCATGCTCACGAATTGCATCCTTTAGCAGATCGTGTAATTTATCATAGTCATCGCGTTTCTTCTCTGTTGGAGTATTAAAAAATCCAAATAAACCCATTTTATCCCCTCCTCGTAAAATATATTTTAGAAAGATAAATGATCTTCCCTAAATGTTTCATTTCTTTTCCTTACGGAATAAGT
>NZ_JAATJW010000120.1 GCF_011800755.1 Listeria valentina | reverse complement strand
AAAAGGAGGCTCTTTATTTTGAAAATTTTTAAGTATTTACTCTTTTTGTGTCTACTTTATTGACATCTATCCAGTTTGCCGACGAAGCTATCACTTGTGTATTTAACATTTTTCTTAATCCCTTCATTTTTTTGTAGTATATTTTTTAAGCACGCTACTTTATTGCGTTGTATGATTTAGTTAAGCATTTCGCTCCCCTGTGATTTGCTGAGCGTCGTTTGTGGTGGGCGGCGCTCAAATAACTTTTAAATGGTCTATATCATCTGATCTAATTCCAAACTGGATAGCCATTTCTTTTACAACCGTTAAATAAATTTCAATCAATCGTTTTTCCTCTGCTATACAATCCAATTTATTCAATTTCTGAATACTCGTCTTACTCATGCCTTTTGCAGACATTTTTATTTTTCTGTTCTCTAATCGTCTGTTTAGATCACAGTGGGCGCGACTTTCAAATCTTTCATAACTCATATTAATAACTGATCTGAAAGGTTCAGTCCCTCCAAAGTTGTTAGCTATCTTCCGTAAGATAGTTTTAACTTTGTCTCTCCACTCGTTAGCGTTCACGCTGAAAATCATCTTCATATCATTTATTTCTGTTTTCGCTTCTTTTGCTTCTCTTTCAGCGTTCGCAACTGCTAGAAACATTTGGTTAAACATTTGTAATTCAGGACTTAAATTTGAAGTATCAAGTTGCTTTTTAATGTATTGTTCCATTTCATTAAAAGCTTCAATATACTTTAGTTTGAACTCATCTGCTTTAGCTCCAGTAAATCCAAAGGCTATAAATGTGAATCCGTCTCGATTCATATAGATCACTTTTCGATCGCGTCCGTATGAATCGGGCTCTGATGATTCTATGAACATCTGCGCAAAATTGCGCTGATCTATTTTTAGATTTCTTATTGCTTTTAAAACATCTTTATGTTGTTTTCCAAAAATATTAGCTACATTCAAACTGCTAGTTACAGCTTGATGATCTTTCAAAACTACTAAATCGTTCATTTTATCCCTCCTATACTTTTGTTAAATTGTTATCACGTTTCGTGATTCCTTCCTCAAAAAAAAGAGAGCCTACAGTTTTGTTATAAAATTTCGCTATTTTAATTTTCGTTTTATCAGAACTACCTCTATAACCTGCCTCCATTTTAGATAACAAGCTGTAAGAGATGCCAATTCTTTTAGCCGCTTCTTGTTGTGTTAACCCTTTTTCAATACGAATTTTTTTTAATGCATTCAATTCAATCACCTCTCTTATCACTTTATGTGATAATTATACTATCACATTCCGTGATTGTCAATCACTTTTTGTGACAAAACATTTATTTTTTTCATTTTATCACTTATAGTGATAGATAAGGAGGGTTAGTTATGACTATTGGGAAAAAAATTGCAGAATTAAGAAAAAAAAGAGGATTGTCTCAATCTAATCTGGCGAAAGATTTAAATGTATCTACTAGCACTGTTGGCATGTGGGAAACTAATAAAAGAGAACCAGACTATGAAACCTTAAAAAAAATCACTTATTATTTCAATGTTTCTGCTGACTACCTCCTAGGCATTGAAGGAACGTTCAACTATGAAGAATTCAATGACGATGATTTAGTAGCCGCTCATACAGATTCAGAAATTGATGATACAGATGAAGAAATAAACGCCGAAGTAGAGAGATTTAAAAAATATCTCTTAGAAGAAAAAGCAAAAAAAAATAAAAAATAATTTCTGTTTCAGAATGGAACCCCACCACTTCACTTCATTTTAGAAAGAATATACCTTTCCATTTTGGAGATGAATTTCATTGTATTATTATAAAATTGTACTCTGAATAAGGTTGGTGGTGGTTTATGGAAATTCATGAACGAATTGTTTTCCTTCGAAAACGTAAAAAAATTTCACAAAAAGAATTAGCAAAACTAATTAGTGTTGATGACAGCACTATGAGTAAAATAGAAACTGGATCACGTCCACTTCGACATTTTGAATTAGAAAAGATTGCTGATATATTAAGCATTTCAACAGATGAACTTTTAGGAAGAAAGCAAAGCGCTCAAGCAGATGTTCTTATTTTGCGTTTTGAGCAAGGCTTAACTGAAAAAACTAAAAATAAAATACTACATTTTATTGAAGAAGGATCAGAAAGTTGAATTTTC
>NZ_JAATJW010000011.1 GCF_011800755.1 Listeria valentina | reverse complement strand
ACCGCAAGAAAATTTACGCGTCTGGTGGATACGCTACTACGTAATCACCAACTCTACACGCCCCCAAGGAGCGTGATAGATTCATAACAGACCGTTATGAACGCAATCCTTGAGTTTAACCCGAAAAAATTCGATTTTGGTCGGGTTTAGTTCAGTGCGCTCAAAAATTAGTTTTTCCTTGAAAATAATTTAAAAGTTCAGCTTGACTTATTACCACTAGACTTTTTTTGATAGATTATAAGTAGAAATTAATTTTTTGATGCTCTTTCTCGAGGCGGCTACCTCTGTAGAAGGAGCTTTTTTCATATTCAATAGTGCGAGAAGAGCTAAATAAACCCCGAAAATTAATGTGATAATCATTGAACCATCCATCGTCATACTCCTTTGTATTTATTATTTGATTTCCAGATTAGAAAAGCCTGATAAATTTCTTCAATAATCCAAACCTCTGAATTTGTCGGAGAGACGTAACCTTTTTTAAATTCAGGATTAGATCGAAACTCTGAAATTCTACGTTGATAAGTAGATTCAGAATAATCATACTTTTCCATAAACATTTCTTTACTCAGAAAACTATAAAGTGTCATCTACTTATCTCCTTTCATTGACATCAATAGATCAAAGAGTGCGCTTAACATTTCATCTGTGAGTTCGAATTTGATATCACCCTGTTGTAATATAATTTTTTCTGTGTGCTTTTCGATTTTCTGTTCTATTTTATGCTTTTTCATTCCTCCGCCTCCTTTCCTAAAATTTATTCAGAATTCGTATATGTTGTGCCGATGCTTCCAAACGATGTACAGCGTCAAGATCAGAGAACATGATCTCTTCTAAAAAGTCCAGTTGTCTTTCATAGCGTTCCCGCTTTTCGATGTCTACTTTCTGTTTTGGAATTTTTAAAACTTCAATTTTTCGATTGCTCCCTTGTCCCTCGACCCTAATGCGATTCGATGCTTTTAATTTTGAAATAATAGTTTTTACATAAGATTCTTTAATTTCAAATTCTTCTGCAAGTGCTTCATTTGTTGCTTTTGGATTTTCAAGTAAATAAAGAAGCATTTTATCTTTTAATGACAAATTTTACTCCTCCTTTCTTTTAGTCTATGGTATACTTTTCAGTGATTGGAGGTGAAACTACATATGAAACTCAATAGTGAATGCGTAAGAGATATACTTTTGGAAATTGAAATAAAACAGAGTGTTCTATTTGAGAAACTTTACTATGAAGACTTGAAAAAATTTGACTCTTATGCCAAACATGGACATGATCAATTTTTTTATTGTTTATATCGTTTGAAAGAAGCGGGTTATGTTGATTTCTCATATAAAATTATAGAAGAAAAAATTCATTTCTTTTGTTTCTCTAAAATCACTTGGGAAGGGCATCAATTTCTTGATAACATACGGGATAGCGCCGTGTGGAAAAATACCAAAAAATCAGTTTCCAAATTCTCAAGCGTATCAATTTCCTTCTTATCAAAGGTCGCAAGTAATGTTCTTTCACAAATGATTAAAAATAACCTTAGCGTCTAATCTGTAAATAATACCTTGATAGCTCATATATAAGTTATCTTTAGTTATCGGTACATTATGATTAATCTGCTTTAACTCTTCTTGAGAAAAAGGTAAATCAGAAATTCCTTCCCCGTACATAAAGGGGATATTATTACCCGCTTGATCTTTGTAAAAATAGAGGATAAGGTCGTTTCTCATTTCGTCAGTTCCTCCTTTCTTTATATGCTATAATCACCTTGAAAGTGAGGTGATATCATATGAAAAATCTAATTATCAATGTTATTAATGAGGGAAAATATATCTCTGTTCATTGGGAGCATAAAGTTTCGTCTACTTACAAAAAACTTTCTACTAGCCAAGTCGAAGATTCAAACATTATCGCTCTCGTTAATTCTCTTGGGCACGATGAATACATAAACCTAGACTTGGTACGGCGGATTGAAATTAAACTAGATCATAATTTCCATTAATTTCGTGACTGCTTCTACCATAGATCATGTTGGGTACTTGGAGCTTTTAAAATTTCAATTACAAAGTTAAGAGATTCTTCACGGGCTTCGAGTTCTAAATCGCGAAGCTCTTGAAGTTTTCTTTCGGTTTTCATAGTATCAACCCTCCTCTCTATCTATCTTATAAGCTAATTATTTAGCAGATCTTGACAAAAATTATCTTTTAAGATAAAATCAAATCATAGCTAAATAAGCCCATGAAAATGCCGATGTACGTTGGGGAACGTGAATATTTAGGCTCTTCTTTATTGTGCTTGTGTAGCTAAATAATTAGCTTATGAACATAGTATATTATCTCAAGAGATAATTGTCAACCTTTTTTTATCTTCTGAGATAAAAAGTTTATAGCTTTTAGGAGAATGATTGAAATGACCACCTTTGACAGAGTCAAAAAACTAGCAGATCAAAGAAAATTATCTCTAAAAGAGCTAGCTTTGAAGCTTAACATGGGATCAAACATAATTTACAAATGGAAGACCCAAATTCCTACAACTGAAAATTTACAAAAAGTGGCTGATTACTTTAACGTTTCAACCGATTATTTATTAGGTCGTACTGATGACCCTATCCCTGAAAAAAAAGATTCAAAATCACAGATGTATTTTAGAATGAACGGCGAAGGTCTGACAAAAGAAGAAATCCTCGAACTAGAGCAAGACCTAGAGGATTTTATGGAAATTCGTAGACAAAGATTTTTAGATAGGAAAAACAAGGGGTGACTATATGGAACCTAGAGAAGTCGCAAGAAGTGTATCAAGTAAATTTTTAATCAAAAATAAAATAGCACCCCACGGCTATTTAGTAGAAAATGTTTTTCGAGAAATTTTTTATACGTATAACATTGATTACATTTATAGAAAATTTAATAAAAAACGTCTTGGAGTCATTGTAAAAGATGAATTAGGGGTTTCAATAGGAATCAATAATTTATTTCCATTCAAAAAAGTATTCTCTACAGGTCACGAAGTAGGTCATTTTTTCATGGACTTACCAAATTGTCAAATAGGCACTTTTTCAGATGACAATAAAACAACAAATATAGATACAAAAAATCTACAGGTTGAAACTAGAGCGAATATTTTTGCTTCCCATCTTATTTGTCCTGAAGATGTTCTTGAGTATTACCTTAATGAGGGTACAAACTTTTTCGAAATAGCAAACTGCTTAAGGATGAGTTACGAGTCGCTAAAATGGCGTATAGTCGATTACATAAAAACGCATTATTCTCTTTATTATAATCAAATACTGAAACTTGTAGAAGACTTCATTGCATGTAGTAAAAAACAAAGACATAAAGATTCAATGCTCTATACTAAATTATTAGAGCTTGACTATAGTATTCATGGATACAATAAGAAACTATTAGAGCAATGGACATAATATAAACGCATCAGCGATTATATAGATAAATTTTACATAAAAAAGGAGATTTAAGAATGAAAAAAACATTAATTGTTTGCGCAAGTGCATTACTTGTTCTTTCCCTTTCAGCTTGCGGAGGTGTGGATAACACAGGAAAAGAAAATAAAGCTGATAATTCCGCAAAAGAATCGAAGCAAGAGAAAAAGAAAAAAGAAGATACTACAATAACTTCGTTAAACAAATTTGGTACAATAAAAGATCAAGATGGAAAAGCTAAATATCAAATTTCAATAAATTCAGTTAAAGATGTCACGAAAAAGAATAGTGTCCCTGAGTTTGATGGAGAAAACGGAGAAGAAAGTAATTTAGAACACTATACCAACAACTTAGGTGTACAGGCTGTTCAAATTACAGTGACGATGAAAAATAATAGCGGTGAAGAGCTCAGTGCTCCTTATTTGGAAAACGCTACTGTCCTTGACGAAAAAGATACAAATTTCGTAGGAGGGTGGAAATTAATAGGTTCGAGTTCTGTGGAATTTGGTTATTCAAACGGAACTGATCCAATTGTAAAAGATGAATCGTCTGGTGTTGCGGCAAGTGTTGTAGGGTTACAAAATAAAAGTAAAGAAATTACTATAATTTTCAATTCAGAAAAATTCCATGACAATATTAAATTCAAATTACCAGTTACTGAATAAACTATTGTAATAGCCTAAAGTAAACTACATTACCTTAGTTCACTATATATCTTGAAAGTAAGCATAAAATTTATTAATAATATAAACGCATCAGCGATTATATAAATAAAACAAAAAAGGAGAATGCAACATGGAAAGAACAAAACTAAAAATTAACACGGGAGCTGCTATATTCGATATTATTAATGCAATTGTATTCACATCTTCTTGGTTTGTGATACTGTTCTCTGCCATCGGAGAGACAGCAGCGGGTGGAGATGGATCAACAACTTCTGGTGTAGGAATGTTTTTCTATATAATGGCAGGTATAGGACTGATCTTACATATTATTGGTCTCGTACAATCTAAGAAAGCCGGAATATCTATAGTAGGGCATATTTTAGGAATTATCGGTTGTGCCTGTTTCGTTATTACTGCTGTTTTAGCTTTTCCAGCTATTGTATTAGTAATCATTGCAAGTGTCTTTTGTTTTATGCAAAAACCCGCCCGATAAAATTATTGACTGTGTATAGCAAACTAAATTTCCTTAGTTTGCTATACCCTAAAAAAGAACATACGTTCCGTAAAGGAGGAATGAAAATGTGGATCGAAGAACTCTCGAACGGAAAATATAAATTCATAGAACGCTATAGAGACCCTCTGACAGAAAAATTAAAGCGTGTATCAATAAGCCTCAACTCGAATTCAAATCGCGCTAAAAAAGAAGCACAGAGAATGTTAAATGATAAGATAGACAAAGCTCTAAATAAGCGCGAACTCGTTCAAAAGAATTTGACTTTTTTTGAGGTATACGAACAATTAAAACCAATTTATGAAAAACAAGTCAAATGGAGTACTTACTTTTCCACAATGCAAGTTTTAGACAGTTTTATCAAACTCGTAGGAAAAGACGTTTTAATTCAAAAAATGACTTCTCACTACTTAACGGAGAAGTTAGAAAATTTAATTTACGGAGAACGTCAACTTTCTAATCGCTCTGTTTCATTGATAAAGTCGAAATTAAACGTTGTATTTCAATTTGCGAAACGGAGAGGTTATATAATAGATAACCCTATTGAAAAAGTTGAGATTAGATATAGCAGAAATCAAGATAGTAAAACTAAGACTAAATTTCTTGAAGATGATGAATACAAGAAGCTCATTGACTACACGAAACAAATAAATATCCGCTATGCACTACTTTTCGAATTTCTTTATTACACAGGTCTTCGAGCTGGAGAAGCGATTTCATTGACTGAAAATGACGTATTAGTAGATGAAAACGGGGTTTATATAGTTGTCTCTGGTACGCTTGAATATAAGGGAAAGAAAATAACAGAACAAGTAAAATCAAGTAGTACAAAAACATCTGCGGGAATGAGAGAAGTAGATCTCCCTCAAAACGCAATAAAGTTGTTAGAAAAAATGGCGCATTTGAACGCTGAGACGAGTCCTGAGTACATCTTTTCAACGAATAAAGGTACTCCTATTCAGATAACCGCTATTAACACCTTCTTGAGAAAAGCAAAAGAGGCGCTTAAGATTGACAAACAAGTAAGTAGTCATATTTTTAGACACACTCATGTTTCAAAATTAGCGGAGTTAGGCACTCCTCTTTTTGCTATTCAAGATAGGGTCGGACATGAGAATAGTAAAATCACTGAACAAATCTATCTACATGTCACAAAAGGCGTGAGAGAAAAAATGAGAAGAGATATTGAACGTTTGTAAAAGTTTTGCCCCTTTTCTGCCCCTTTTCGCTTTCTGTAGAAACTTAACCAAAATCCAAGGTAAGCAAAAACCCTTGATTTCTCAAGGGTTCAGGCTTAACGAATTTCTTTAATACGAGCCGCTTTACCGCGTAGGTTACGCAAGTAGTAAAGTTTCGCACGACGAACTTTACCGCGACGAATAACTTCTAGTTTAGCGATACGAGGAGTGTGTACAGGGTATGTACGTTCCACGCCTACACCGTAAGAAATTTTGCGAACTGTGAATGTTTCGCTGATTCCAGATCCGCGGCGTTTGATTACAACACCTTCGAAAATTTGGATACGTTCACGCGTACCTTCGACAACTTTCGCATGGACACGAACTGTGTCACCAGGACGGAATGCCGGAATATCAGTTTTTAGCTGATCTTTAGTGATTTCTTCGATAAGTTTATTCATCTTATTCTCTCCTCCAACCAAATATTCTTACGTTTATCATCAACGAAGCGGAATATCGTTTTCATTCTGGATTACTCCAGACACTCATATAGGTTACCACAATCTCGTTTGTCTGTAAAGGCTTTTTTCTTGCAAGAAACTAGGATTCTTCCTTTTCTGTTTCGTTTTTCAGTTCTTCGAGCCACGCTCCCTCTTCTTTGCTAAGCGGGTAAGCTTCAAGTAAATCCGGACGTCGCATCCAAGTGCGTCTTAGTGATTCTTTTTGGCGCCACTTCTCAATTTCTGCATGATTGCCGCTAAGAAGCACATCCGGCACTTTCATGCCGCGAAATTCAGCTGGCCGCGTATAATGAGGATGCTCAAGTAGGCCACTTGAAAACGAATCATGAACTGCCGAACTAGCATTGCCAAGCGTTCCCGGAAGTAACCGAATGATGCTATCAGTCATCGCCATCGCTCCAATTTCACCGCCAGTTAAAATATAATCGCCAAGGGAAACTTCATCCGTTACGAGATGCTCACGAATTCGTTCATCATAACCTTCATAGTGCCCGCAAATAAAAATCAATTGTTCTTCTTCCGCGAATTCTTCCGCAAGCTTTTGATTAAAAGGCTTTCCAGCCGGATCCATCAAAATCACACGCGGTGATTTTTCCGGCAATTTAACAGCTTCGACCGCATCAAAAAGTGGCTGAGCTTTTAAAAGCATCCCTGCCCCGCCACCATACGGATAGTCGTCCACCACTTGGTGCTTTCCTTCCGCGAATTGCCTGAAATCTGTGACCTCAATATCGACAATTTGTTTTTCGATCGCTTTTTTTAAAATTGATTCTGATAAAATCCCTCTGAACATCTCCGGAAAGATCGATAAAATATCAATTTTCATCAGTCAAGTAGCCCCTCCATCGGTTCAATCACAATTTCTTTTTTTTGAATATCAATCTTTTTCACAACATCTGCAATATACGGAATGAGTTGGTCTTTTCCTTTCGCTGGTTTCACAACCCAAACATCATTTGCACCTGGCGTCAATATTTCAGTGATTTTTCCAAGCTCCGTGCCATCTGTTTGATAAACCGTACAGCCGATGATTTCATGAAAATAAAACGCATTCTCTTCAAGCGCATCTAAATCTTTCTCCGCTACTTTCAAGACGCCTTCTTTCATGTTTTCCACTTGATTGATGCCGGTATAACCTTCAAACGTCAACAAATCAAAGTTTTTATGCGTCCGGTGCGATTTAACGACAAGCGCAACCGGTTCTTTTTCATCTTTACGAAATAAAAATAATTGGCTTCCCGGTTTATAACGAGATTCCTTAAAATCCGTCCGTGAGATAACTCGTACCTCTCCCATCAAGCCATGTGTGTTCACAATTTTCCCTACATTGTACATCTTTTCCATAGTTCACCTCTACCGTATCTCTGTCACGATGCCGTCTGTCACAACAATCGTTTTATCGAAAAGGGACTCATCCCATTTATCACCAACTGAAATTTCAATGAGCGCTTCCATTTCACGTTCGCGAATCTCGCTACCAAGTGGAAGAATACCAAGTTGTTCCATTTGAAAATCAACCAACTTCATTTTTTCTTTGCGCACCTGCATTTCTTGCTCAAAGTAATCGCTCACTTGCTCTTTTTGATATCTGTTTTTGTGTTCAACTTTCTTTTGCTCAAACAAAAGCTGTTCGCGTTCCTTTTCAAGCAGTTTGCGCTGTTCACTATAATAAGTGAGTAACTCAGCACGACTCTTTTCAGTTAACACTTGCTTCACCGTAATTTTCTGAACGATTTGCATAGCCTTCCTCCCACGAACACGAGTTTATATCTTTATTCTATCAGTTCCAAGCGGGATTATAAACCTTTTTTATCGGTCACAGAAAAAGCAGTAGCTGATCGCGAACATTTCTTTTACATAATTCTTATAGCGTTTCCGCGATTTCGATTTGGCAGCACTCCCAGAAGCGCGGATATTCAGCCGTTTGGCAAGTAGCAAAGCCCGAAACATATGGTAATCACTCGTAATAATCACAAGATCACGAGAAGGAAAACTTTTTTGTGAAAACAGCAGATTTTCCCTTGTTCGACTTGACTTAGGCTCGACGCGGATGCGTGCCTCTGGAATGCCTTGCGAAATGAGATAGCGCTTCATGACGACCGCTTCCGGTTCGCTTTCATTTGCCCCTTGGCCGCCGCTTACGACGACTTTGCTTTCTGGAGGGGCATTGTAAACGCGAACGGCTTGATCCAGACGCTCCTTGAGCATGGCACTCGGATAAGCAGGGCTTCCTTCCACTTTGGCTCCGAGGACAAGAAGGGTATCCGGATGGCGACTTGGCCGCACCCGCGAACCATGATACATCAGCACTACAAGGAAAAATAAATAGACAGCAGGCATCAGGAGAAGTGCTAATAAAAATTTTTTCATTTTTAAGTCTTCCTCCCCGTTTTCACAGAAAAAGACAAGCTCTTAGTGCGCTTATCTTTTCGCTTGATTCTTCTTCGTTTCTTCGACAAAAAGGGCAAATAGGGCTTCGCTTTCCGGGTCTTTGCCATACATCAATTCCGGGTGCCACTGCACGCCAAGAAGCCAGTTCCCTGTATTTTTTCCTTCGACGGATTCAATCATACCATCTTTGCTTCGACTTGTAACTTCCAGTTTTTTAGCCACTTGTTTTATATATTGGTGGTGCAAGCTATTAACACGTTTTTCAACCGAATGCACGGTCGCAAGCAAGCTCCCTGAGTCAATATCGATCGTATGCGAACCGAGTTGTTCATCTACGTTTTGTAAATGTTGCAATAAGCCTGGTTCTTTGACTTGCGAACCATCTTGATAAAGCGAGCCACCAAGCGCAACATTAACGAGCTGCATGCCGCGGCAAATGGCTAAAATGGGTTTCCCAAGGTGCATGGCTTCGTCAACGAGTGCGATTTCCGATTGATCTCGCGGCGGGAAATAGTTGCCAATTTCTGGAAGCGGCTCTTCTCCGTAAAGTTGTGGTGTAATGTCTTGTCCGCCTGTCATCAAAAGTCCGTCAACCATGCCCATCGCTTGCTTTGCACTTTCGGGATCGCTAATTGGGATAACAAGTGGTAAGCCGCCTACTTTTTGGATGGCTTCCACATATCTTTGCTGTGTATAGGTTACGCGATGTCCATAAAAAATATCGGCTCCTTTGAAAAGTGCATTTCCAGTGATTCCTATAACAGGTTTCATTTCATTACCCCCTATTCATTCACTTATTGTAACTTATTTCCCTTAAAAAGGCTCTCAAATTGCCTGCTAGAACGAAGCGGTGCCTTTTAACTCCTTTTTCTTTCAATTTCTGTCACTAATTCATTCATATTGTGTAACTTAGTTTCATGCGCATTCAAAATGGAAGTTCTATACTAAACTTGTAAATTAACAACAATGGAGGGGATAACTTTGACAGCAAAGAATTGGCTAAAATTGCTTCCAATCTTGTTGATCTTTGGCATAGGACTATTTTTTATTCCGCATTTATTTGCAGAAAATGGGCAGATAGATGACTTGAGCTTGAACCCAACTGAAATACATACAACGCTAGATGATCTTTTCGTCCTCACTGTGAATGACAAAAATCAAAATGACGAAAAAGTTTTCATCCCGCTGCCTGAATCGATCGACTATGTATCAAATAAAGGAGCAGATGCAGCTGTGACCTATGACGAGCAAAAGCGACAACTGGTCATTGACAGAGCACGTTCCAATCAAAAAGCGATCCAACTTTACTTTAAACCGGTAAAAAAAGGAAAATCACTTTTAAAAGCTTATGCTATTCGCAGCATGAAACGAATCGAGTCTAAGCCCGTTCAAGTTTCTATTACGAATGAAAAAAAGAATAGTCAAAAAGCAGATGATGCCTTTTCTAAGCGTAGCACCCCTTTTATCGACTTTACAAAACCTTACCTTTATTCAATTCGAACAGGTGTATTACAAGCTTTCAGCGAACCCGACTTGCTAAAAGGAAAAATCACACTCTCGAGTCAAGTTCCTATCCTGTCGATAAGTAACCAAATCGGTTTCTACAACAATAAGCTTTACGCGTTTCAAATATTAAATGTCGCTTTTTATCTTTATGAAATTAATGGTGATGGTTCTTGGAAAAGAACGCCTTATCCCGTTATGGCATCCGTTGGCGGAGACATTTCCCAGCGCGGAATTTACACTGCTATTTCCAGAGGCACACAACCCAATACGTACAAATTGCTTCTTATCGATGTTAATGCTCAAAAAATCGTGGGGACAAAAGATATTATTTTTCCAACAAAAGAAGACGCCGACACGTTTAAAATGAATGGTGATCTAGCTTATGACGGTGAAGGTGCATTGTGGAAAGTTTCTTACGAAGATAGCAATGGTATTATAGGAAAGCAATATTTACAAAAAATTGATCCTCAAACGGGCAAACTTATTAAAAATTTACAAATCAAAAATGCTCCGGGCTCTCCTGTTCCTCGTTCTGGCTATTCTGGCATGGCTTTTCTTTCTAATGGAGAACTTGTTCTCGGAAATAATCAAGCCTTCTACAAGGTAGATATGGGAACTGCTATTGTTTCTTTAATTGGCTCTGGCGTGAACACGTATGATTTAGCCTCGCCATTTCGACCATATTTAAAGACACACTTAAATATAAGTGCTAGCGCTAATCCAGCTTCCGGTGCATCTGTCTATCAACGCGGAGAAATCACGTATACGTATACGGTTGGAAATAATGGAAACCTAGCATCAAGCCGTTCGATTCTTACAACGGTCCTCCCCAAAGGAACAACGTATGTTCCAAATAGTACGACTTTGAATAATGAAAAAGTAGCAGACAAAGCAGGAACAAGTCCCGTATTTTCTGGCATGGAAGTGGCATCAAAAGGATCCCTACCAGGTATTATTAGTAAAGATCAGCCGGGAAAAGTCAGTTTTAAAGTCAAGGTAAAAGCAGATGCGCCTCCTAAATCGACTGTGACAAGTCAAGCAAAGTTATCTGCAGAGAACGCGGCGACTGTTCAATCTAATCCGTTAACACACACAGTGCTACTCAATCAAAGTAACTTGAAAGTGAAAAACTCGACTATCAAAATTGGACAAATTTGGAAGGCATCAGATAACTTTGTTTCTGCGAAGGACTTAGATGGTTCTGCAATTCCCTTTGGTCCTAAAAAAATCCAAGTCAGCGGCACTGTGAATACACATAAGCTTGGAAAATATACAGTGACGTACCAAAACCAAGATCTCAAGCAAAAAGCGATTATTACGGTAGTTCGACGCCCTGCTCCAACTGCGAAATTTTTGCTTTCTGTAAGCGATAAAATGGCGACAAAAGAAGATCAACGGATTCTGCTTGGAGATTCGCTAACGCTTAAGTATCAACTTCAAAATCCAACTGTCGATTCTGGTTTCCGTCCCGGCGAAGCCAAATGGACCATTCCCCTTCCGATTGGTGTTGAACCAATTAAATTGAGTGATCTGCTTACTTTGACTGGACCAAACGGTGCTATAAGACAAGTTCCTTGGAATTCTCTTTACGTGTCTAAATCTCGAACAATAACTATAGATAGCCAAAATTTCGATCCCAATTGGTTGAAGCTCGCTCCAAATAGTACTCTTACTTTAAGCCTCAATGTAAAAATTAATCCGACTGATGCAGCTCACATTGTAGGCACGAAATTAAGTAGTACACCTGTTGTTACAGGAACAGATTATAACGGTGACAAGGTCACTCTAAAAAGCCCAGCTCCGCTTGCTTTTGGCCCTATTTACTCGGGAGCTCTACAATTCCATGATGTGCCAAGTACGCTCGCTTTTCAAAATGGCTGGATCAAAAATTTCACAAGTGAAGTGTCTCGTGAAGATCCTAATTGGAAAATAATAGTTGAAGATACGAGACGTCGTAGCAAGAACTGGAATAACAATTGGCAAATTACAGCTAAACAAGTTTCGCCTTTTGAAACCAAACAAAAAGATATTTTAACCAATGTTCTTGTTTTTAAGAGAAACACTTCCTCTGAGCAAGTCATTAGTGATAAAAGCTCTACCATCGTGTTCAGCGGTAAAAGCAATGCGGCGAATTTTTACGATGTTCTCTGGGCTAAAAATCAAGGTCTCTTTCTCAAAATTCCACCGGGCAAAGCGAAAGCAAACCAAGCTTATCAAAATGTGATTGAATGGAATTTGAGCGATGCACCGCTTTAAAATAAAAAGCCGCTGTTCTTCTAAATGTTTAGAAGAACAGCGGCTTTTTGGTGAACTTAGTCGATGATTTCAAGACGAACTTTTTTATCAGCTTTTTGACCAGCTGCATAAACTAGCGTTCGAATAGCTTTGGCGATGCGCCCTTGCTTTCCGATCACTCGTCCCATATCTTCTTTGTTCACGGACAATTGATAGAAGTAAGTGGAATCCGATTCCTCAGCGTGGAGCGAAACGTCATCCGGATGGTCAACAAGTGGCTTAACGATGGCGAGAATTAAATCTTCCATTCGCAACTAGCCTCCTTATTTCCCAAGTTTTTGATTGTGGAATTTTTCCATGATTCCTTTGTCAGACAACAAGTGACGAACTGTGTCTGAAGGTTTTGCACCATTGTGCATCCATTTCAAAACGGATTCTTCATCAATTTTAACTTCTGCTGGATCTACAAGTGGATTGTAGGTTCCAACTGTTTCGATCGAACGACCGTCACGTGGGAAACGTGAATCAGCAACTACGATACGGTAAAAAGGTTTCTTATTTGAACCCATGCGTTTTAAACGAATTTTAACTGCCATTTTTAATTACACCTCCATAAAGTCTTACACAAGTATATATATTACCAGTAAAGGATTTGTTTGTAAAGTGTTTTTTCTTTACAGACCAAATTTTTTGTTCAGAAGAAAAACGAAGCTCGTTTGCTTCGCCTTTCTTCTGGCTAGAACGGAAGTTTGAAATTGCCGAATGGATTTTTCTTCTTCTTCCCTTTTCCGCCCGTACCGCCTGACATTTGTTTCATCATTTTCTTCATTTCATTGAATTGCTTAAGCAGCCGATTGACTTCTTGAATCGGTCGTCCACTTCCACGTGCAATACGCTTCCGGCGCGCTGCATTGATGATATCGGGATTATCTTTTTCCATTTTCGTCATGGATTTAATGATCGCCTCAATGTGTCCAAGCTGCTTATCGTCCATTTGAAGGTTATCCATCCCCTTCATTTTGTTTGCGCCTGGAATCATCTTGAGCAGCTCATCTAGCGGTCCCATTTGCTTCACTTGCTGCAATTGATCCAGGAAGTCATCAAATGTCATCGAATTTTCTCGAATTTTTTGTTCCATTTCGCGCATTTTTTCTTGGTCAACATCCGTTTGCGCTTTTTCAATCAGCGACAAAACGTCACCCATTCCAAGAATTCGTGAAGCCATCCGGTCTGGGTGGAAGCTTTCGAGGGCTTCCATTTTTTCACCTGTTCCGACAAATTTAATTGGTTTTCCTGTCACAGCGCGGATGGATAAAGCTGCCCCGCCACGAGTATCGCCATCAAGTTTCGTCAAGACAACGCCCGTTAAGCCAAGTTGTTCATTGAAGCTTTCAGCCACATTAACCGCATCTTGCCCCGTCATGGAATCCACGACAAGCAAAATTTCAGATGGAGAAGCCACTTCTTTTACCTTCTTGAGTTCATCCATTAGCTCTTCGTCGACGTGAAGTCGCCCAGCCGTATCAATTAAGACGTAGTCAAGGTGTTCTTCTTTTGCTTTTTCAATCGCTTGTTTAGCAATCTCAACGGGACTCACTTGATCGCCCAAAGAGAAAACAGGCATGTTTAACTGTTTACCAAGTGTTTCTAGTTGTTTAATCGCTGCAGGACGATAAACGTCAGCCGCAACAAGTAAAGGTTTACGATTGTATTTTTTCCGTAGCAAATTCGCAAGTTTACCAGTTGTCGTTGTTTTACCGGCCCCTTGTAACCCGACCATCATCACAACCGTTGGCGGTTTGTCAGCTACTTCAAGCTTGCTTTCTTCACCGCCCATTAAATTTGTGAGTTCTTCTTGGACGATTTTAATAACTTGTTGTCCGGGTGTTAGACTCTTCATGACATCGGAGCCTACAGCTCGTTCACTAACCGTTTTAATAAAGTTTTTAACGACTTTAAAGTTTACATCGGCTTCAAGAAGTGCAAGTCGGACTTCACGCATCATTTCTTTTACGTCAGCTTCCGTCACTTTCCCTTTGCCGCGAATTTTATTCATTGTTTCTTGAAGTCTTCCAGCTAATCCTTCAAATGCCATAAAATCGGCCTCCTAATCAATCAATTTTAACTCGTTGAACAAGGCTTCCACTTCATCACTTTGTAAACCTGCTTTTTGATAAGCTTCTTCAAGTTTACGGAGCACTTGCTCACGTTCAGTATATTTCTTCAACATTCCTAGCTTTTCTTCATAGTTTTCAAGGCTTTCTTCTGTCCGTTTGATGTTATCATACACGGCTTGCCTGCTAACTTCAAATTCTTCAGCGATTTCTCCAAGTGAAAAATCATCAAGATAATAAAGAGAAAGATAGGCTTTTTGCTTTTCCGTTAACAAACCTTCGTAAAAATCGAACAGCAAGTTCATTCGGGTAGTCTTATCAAACAAACGAAACACCTCTTCCTTGTTCTAGATTACGTGTTTAGTCAAAGAATGTCAACTAGAAAAAGACTAGAACAGCTTGAGAAATGAATGCTTCCCTTTTGTTCTAGTCTCTCTTTTATTTTTCTGCTTTTTGGTCAATTAAATCAGCGAATAAGCCATAGACATAATCTGTCGCATCAAAAGGCTCAAGGTCATCAATTTTTTCACCAAGACCAACGAATTTCACTGGAATTTCTAATTCGTTTCGAATCGCGATCACGATTCCACCTTTTGCTGTCCCATCGAGTTTCGTGAGTACAATCCCCGAAACGTCAGTTGCTTCTTTAAATTGCTTCGCTTGAACAAAAGCATTTTGCCCTGTTGTAGCATCTAAAACAAGCAACACTTCGTGTGGTGCATCTGGAATTTCACGTGCAATCACGCGTTTTACTTTTTCCAGTTCATTCATTAAGTTGACTTTGTTTTGCAAGCGTCCAGCCGTATCACAAAGCAGAATATCGGCTCCCTTTGCTTTGGCTGATTGAACAGCATCAAACACAACTGCTGCGGGGTCGCCGCCTTCTGCGTGTTTAATGATGTCAACACCAGCGCGTTCGCTCCAAACTTCTAGTTGGTCGATTGCTCCCGCCCGGAAAGTATCTCCCGCCGCCAAAACGACTTTTTTACCTTCAGATTTAAATTGGTGAGCGAGCTTGCCGATCGTCGTTGTTTTCCCAACGCCGTTTACACCCACAAACAAAATCACGGTAAGACCATTTTCTTGGATATTTAAAGCTGGCTCCGCGTCTCCTGCGCCTTCATAGATGGCAACAAGCTTTTCAACGATGACGCCTTCTACTTCTTTTGGATCGCTGATGTTTCGTAGCTTCACTTCTTGTTTGAGTTCATCAATCAAGTCCATGACGGTTTCAAACCCAACATCGGCCCCGATAAGTGCTTCTTCTACATCTTCAAAGAAGTCTTCATCCACTTTGCGGTAACGCGCCATGATTTCATTGAGCTTGCCAGAAAAGCTACTTCTTGTTTTCGTTAAGCCTTCTTTATATTTCTCGGATTTTTCTTCGTTTTGTTGCCCTGTCATTTTTTCTTTTAGTTTTTTGAAAAAAGTCATCGCATTGTTCTCCTTTACTTGATCAGTTCGGCTGTTTCTTCTAGTCTAACAGAGACCAGTTTTGAAACGCCAGATTCTTGCATCGTTACTCCGTAAAGTACATCGGCTTCTTCCATCGTGCCTTTGCGGTGAGTAATCACGATGAATTGTGTTGACTGTTCAAATTGCTTTAAGTAGCGACTGAAACGAACCACGTTGGCTTCATCAAGTGCGGCTTCTACTTCGTCTAAAATACAAAACGGTACAGGTCGAACACGAATGATCGCAAACAAGAGGGCGATCGCTGTTAATGCACGCTCTCCGCCTGAACGAAGCGAGAGATTTTGTAGTTTTTTCCCTGGTGGTTGTGCGACAATATCAATTCCAGTGGTTAACAAGTCTTCTGGATTTAAAAGAACGAGTTCCGCCCTTCCGCCTCCAAACAGCTCAGGAAATACAGCAGAAAATTCGTGTTTAATCGCTTCAAAGCTTTCGCCAAAGCGTTTTTTCACTTCTTCGTCCATTTCACCCATCACTTGGAATAGTGTTTCTTTAGCATTCAACAAGTCTTCTTGCTGGCCTTTCAAGAAATCAAAGCGTTCGCTAATCCGGTCGAATTCTTCGATTGCTCCCAAATTGACGGTCCCCAGTTCTTCAATAGAACGCTTCAAGAGGCGCACCTTGCCTCGAAGTTCTTCTTCTGGCATATCTGGCACTTCGCGTTCTTGCGCTTCTTCTGGCGAGACTCCGTACGTTTCAAGCAAACGGTCCGCTCGGTTTTTCGCATCCACTTCTGCACGACCAATTTCAATTTCAGCTTGGTTTTTCTGCTCAAGATAGAAACTTGCTTTATTGTTTTCTTCCGTGAGTTTTTCCTCAAGTTGCTTCACTTCTTTTTGCAGTTCAGAACGTTCTTCACTTAGCGTTTGAATTTTAAGGGCCGTTTCTTCTTTTTGCGCCCGTAGTTTTTCAATTTCACGACTTGTTTCCTCCACTGAAGTGGAAACGTTCGTCAAATTATCTTGTAACGCTTGGATTTTCGATTCGGCTGTTTCTTTTTCTTGATATTGTTCAAAAAGAGCCGCTTCAATGCGTTCGATGTCATTTGTCGCCGTTTGTAGTTGTTCTTTTTGTGCCGCCATCTTCACTTGAAGCGCGGAAAGAACTTCTTCATCGGCTTTCTTTCGGCTACTTGCGGCTTTGCTTTCTTCTGTCGTTTGTTGAATCTTCTGGTCAAGACTTTCGATTTCTTCACCTAATTTCAACTGATTCGAAAGAAGCTCTTCCTTGCGTTTCTTGAGAGCCGTCATTTCTTCTTCGCCAGATTTCTTTTCTGCATCGTACAGCGAAAGTTGTTTGTTGATCCGCTCAAACGCTTCTAACTCACGTTCATGCTTGCTTTTCACTTCGTGTTCACGCATCCGCAAGTTTTCACCGATTTGCCTTGTTTCTTCGAGCTCACTTCGTTTATTGGCTAGAACTTCTTTGGCTTTTTTCACGGTTTCCTCGTATTGCGCCGTTTCTCTTTCAAGCGCCGCAAGCACTTTCGCCAGTTCATCCAGTTCATTTTTTCGGCTGATGATCGAGGACTTGCCTTGTTTCGTTGCTCCCCCCGTCATCGAACCCCCAGCGTTAACTACGTCGCCGTCAAGCGTCACCACGCGGAAACGGTAATTCACGAGTTTCGCAAGTCTTGAAGCCCCGCGCAAATCTTTGGCAAGAATCGTTGTTCCAAGGGTATTTAAAATGACCGGAGCAAACTTTTCATCATAAGAGACTACTTCACTTGCGAGATTAATAAAAGCAGGTTCGTTTCGAAGCGCACCACGAGTTGCTTCTGGAATATGACGTGGCTGAATCGTCGAAAGCGGTAAAAATGTTGCTCGGCCAGCATGCGTTTTCTTCAAATATTGAATCGCTTCACGCGCCGCTTGATCGCTTTCAACGACCACATGTTGCGCACTTGCTGAAAGCGCGATTTCCATTGCCTTCCTGTAATCGGCTGGGATTTGAATGAGTTCGACTAATGCCCCGTGAATGCCGCCAAGTGTTTCTTTGGCTTTTAATACTTCACGAACACCTTGGAAAAAGCCTGCATAATCTTCTGCCAGTTCGCCAAGCGTTTCTTTACGCGATTTGGTTTGCTGGACTTTTTCATAATGTCGATAAAGTTCGCGTTCCGCACGTTCAAATTCGTTCGTCTTTTGTTCCACAACTTGTTTCACATCTTGATAAATTCCAAGTTGCTCTTCAATTTCCATGTGAATCTCATCAAGTTCTTCGCGCATCTTTTCGGTTCGTTTCGATTGCTCTTCACGCGTTTTCAAATGTTCCCGGTTTTCATGATCCAGTCGTGCCGTTTTAGCTTCCTGTTGCGCAATTTCACGCTCCACATAGCCAATATCATTGCGAATCGTCGTTTCTTGATATTTTAACTCAAATAAATCACTTTTCTGGTTTTCAATTGCTTCTTCTGAAAGCGCATCATAATGTTTCAGTTTTTCAAGCAATTCTTTTTGCTCGCGTACTGAAACTTCATAAGCCGCTTCTTTTTCACGTTTTCCAGTCAGCAATTTCTCTTTTTCGGTTTCTAGTGATGCAATTTTTTCAAGTGCCTGCGAAAGCGTATCTTGCTGAATGCTCGCATTTTCACTACCATGCTTTTTCCTTTCAAGCACAAGGTTGCGTTCGCCTTCAAGTTGTTCCAGTCGCTCCGTTTCATGCAACAAGTCATTTCGCATTTTTTCAAGCATTTCATCGGTTTCGGCGATTTTTTCTTTTCCCGAGAAAGCGTCCCCTTCAAGGTTCGCTATTTCTTTTCTAAGTTCAACGAGAGCCGCTTGATTCTCCATAAATTGGGTGCGGCTCTCCTCTAATTTTCTTGCAATTGCCTCTAACTCAAAAGCAATCAAGCCCACTTCATACTTTTCAAGCTCTTCTTGCTGGTAGAGGTAATCTTTCGCAATCGAAGCCTGGATCTCAAGCGGTTCAAGCTGTCCATCCAGTTCATGCAAAATATCTTCTACTCGGTTTAAGTTTTCTTCTGTTTCAACAAGTTTATTCTCCGCTTGTTTCTTGCGATTTTTGTATTTTAAAACGCCGGCTGCCTCTTCAAAAATGGAGCGCCGTTCTTCAGGTTTACTATTCAAAATTTCATCAATTTTCCCTTGTGAAATGATCGACATCGATTCTCTTCCAAGACCGGAATCCATGAATAAATCCACGATATCTTTCAAGCGGCAAGTTTGTTTATTGATTAAAAATTCACTATCCCCGTTCCGGTAAATTCGCCTTGTGACAACTACTTCACTGTAATCAAGCGGTAAGTAATGATCATCGTTTGCAAGTACAAGTGACACTTCAGCAAAATTAATCGGCTTTCGCGTATCGCTTCCGGCAAAAATAACATCGCCCATTCGTCCGCCACGAAGGCTTTTTGCAGATTGCTCGCCCAAAACCCAGCGGATCGCTTCTGTAATGTTACTTTTCCCGCTTCCGTTCGGTCCGACAACCGCTGTCATGCCAGGAACAAAATCGATTGCCACTTTGTCCGCAAAAGATTTAAATCCGTTCATTTCCAGTCGTTTTAACAGCAAACTGCTTCTCTCCTTCCGTTCCTAGTTACGCATCATTTGCCGAACTGCAAACTCGGCTGCATTTTGCTCAGCTTGTTTTTTGGTTCGTCCTGTTCCTTTTCCAAGAACTTGTCCATTCACAACTACTTGTGCTTCAAATGCTCGACTGTGTGCTGGACCACTTTCGCCTAAAATATCATATTGGATCAGCACATCACGATCGCGTTGCACGATTTCTTGAAGTTGTGTTTTATAGTCAACTGTCTCCATAAAGACGCCTGTATCAATTTTTGGGAAAACGACGCGCTCCAAGAATTGAATCACTTTTGCAAGCCCGTTATCAAGATAGAGCGCGCCAATGAAGGCTTCAAACACATCCGCAAGAAGAGCTGGCCGGTTTCTGCCGCCCGCTTTTTCTTCTCCTTTTCCAAGTTGAACATATTTGGAAAAATGGACGCTATCTGCAAATTCAACAAGCGATGGTTCACAAACGATCGCTGCACGCATTTTGGTCATTTGGCCTTCTGCCATATCTGGATACTTTTTAAATAAATAATCGGATACGGTCAATTCAAGGACCGCATCTCCTAAAAATTCCAATCGTTCATTGTCTTTTAAATGTTCTTTGCGGTGTTCGTTGACATAGGAAGAATGGGTAAACGCCGTTTGAAGCAACGTTACATCCTTAAAGGTAAAACCCACACTTTCTTGCAATTCATCCCAGTTATTCATGAACTTGTTCCTCTCCTTTTCTTAATCAAGTTCATTTTCTAAACAGCTCGCTCTAAAAGCTGCTTAGAAAATAAACCTCTTCTCTCTAGAAAAAGAGGCTGTCAAACTGCTTCTCCTTCGCTTAAGTGCTGGGGGGAGCAATCTGACACCCTCATTTATCTTTTCGCTGAAATTATTGGTGTGCCTCTATGTACTTCACTGCGTCACCAACTGTTGAAAGTTTTTCAGCGTCGTCATCAGAGATTTCCATATCAAATTGGTCTTCAAGTTCCATTACAAGTTCAACAACGTCTAGAGAATCAGCTCCTAGATCGTCTTTGAAGGAAGCTTCCAAAGTTACTTTAGACCCTTCAACTCCTAAACGGTCGACAACGATCTCTGTAACTTTTTCCAATACTTCTTGTTCTGTCATGGTTAACTTCACCTCCCTTCAAGTATTATATAAGAAAACATTCCGCGCGTAAACAGTTAATTTACATGTTCATGCCGCCATCTACGGAAAGCACTTGTCCCGTAATATAACTTGCTTCATCACTTACAAGGAACAGCACGGCATTTGCAATGTCTTCTGTTTTCCCGTAAGCATGGAGCGGAATCTGGTCTAGCATCATTTCTTTTGTTTTTTCATCCAGTTCATCTGTCATCTCCGTTTGGATAAAGCCAGGTGCCACTGCATTGACGTTGATCCCACGTGGCGCCATTTCGCGTGCCGTTGTTTTAGTTAGCCCGATCACACCAGACTTACTTGCCACATAATTGGCTTGGCCAGCATTCCCGACAATTCCTACAACAGATGCCATATTCAAGATTTTTCCAGCGCGTTGTTTCATCATCGTACGGCTCACTGCTTTCGTACAAAGGAAGGTTCCTTTTAAATTGATGTTGATCACATCATCCCATTCTTCTTCTTTCATACGCATCAACAGATTATCCCGTGTAATTCCTGCATTATTTACCAAGATGTCGATCCGACCAAAACGGCTCACCACTTCTTTAAAGAAAGCTTCCACATCTTCTGGGCTCGAAACATCTGCTTTCATTGCTTCAGCTTCGATGCCCAATTCGCTAATCAGATCCAGTGTTTCTTTCGCTGCATCAGCTCGGCCACCGTAGTTAAAAAAGATATTCGCGCCTTCTTCGGCAAGCTTCAATACGATTTCACGTCCGATTCCACGTGAGCCACCTGTAACAACTGCCACTTTCCCGCTAAGTTTGCCCATTTAGTTTCCTCCTTTAAGTTCCGCAATCACTTCTTCAAGGCTTGCTATATCGGATGCGTTCAAGACTTTCACATCGCGATCAATTTTTTTGATGAGACCAGATGCTACTTTCCCAGCTCCGATTTCAACAAACGTATCCACACCTTGCGTGATCAGTTCACGAATGGATTGTTCAAATCGAACTGGCGAATAAATTTGTCGAACGAGTTTATCTTCCAGTTCTGCTTTGTCTGTCAAAAGCGCTGCATCCACATTGTTGATAACGGGGATCGACCCATCTTGGATCGTAACGGTTTTGAGGACATCTGCAAATTTTTCAGCTGCCGACTTCATTAATTCCGAATGGAACGGTCCGCTGACAGCAAGCGGCATCACGCGTTTAGCTCCTTTTTCTTTAAGAGCTTCCGTCGCTTTCTCGATGCCTTCTTTTGATCCAGAAATCACAATTTGACCGGGACAATTATAGTTGGCAATTTGGACGGGAAGTGAAATTGCCTCTGTCACACTTTCAATTGTTTCCGCATCCAGTCCAAGAACAGCTGCCATTGCGCCAGCCCCGTCTGGAACAGCCGCTTCCATCAATTTCCCACGTTGATGGACAAGATAAACTGCATCAGCCGCTGTTAAAAAATTAGCCGCAACAAGTGCGCTATATTCGCCAAGACTGTGTCCGATTGCATAATCCGCTTTAATTCCTGCTTCTTCTAACACACGCAAAATCGCAGCGCTTGTCGCAACGAGTGCAGGCTGCGCATTTTCAGATTTTGTCAGCAATTCTTGCGGACCAGCCGAAATTAATTCCGTAAGTGAAAACCCGAGTTTCTCGTCTGCTTGGTCAAAAACAGCTTTTGCTTCTGGGTATTTTTCGCTAACATCCTGCCCCATTCCCACTTTTTGAGAACCTTGGCCAGGAAACACGAAGGCTAGCTTGTTCATATTGTTTCTCCTCCTAATTTTCCTTGGTCAATTTCTGATTTGATGGTTTCGACCATTTGTTTTTGAATCATATCACGTGCTTGACGGATAGTTGTAAAAATCCCGTGTGCGTTTGAAGAGCCATGTGCTTTAATGACAGGAGCTTGTACGCCGAAAAGACAAGCGCCCCCATATTCGCTGTAATCCATCTTAGCTCGGAGTGCGAGTAAATCTTTTTTCAGTACACCCGCCGCAAGCTTATTCTTAAAGCTATTCATCAAGCTCATTTTAAGCATCGAGAAAAAGGCAGCTCCCGTTCCTTCTAAGCTTTTTAGCACCATGTTACCAGTAAAGCCGTCTGTTACAACCACATCTGCTACGTCCATGAGCAAATCTCTCGATTCGATATTGCCAACAAAATGATAAGCCGTTTGTTCTTTCATCAGTTCAAACGCTTTTTTAGTCAATTCGTTTCCTTTGGTTTCTTCCGTCCCAATGTTTAATAGCCCAATGCGGGGACGATCAATTTTTCGTACTTTTTCCGCATAGATCGAGCCCATCAAGCCAAATTGGAGTAAATGTTCCGCTTTTGCATCCGAGTTTGCCCCGAGATCAAGCATGACAAAGCCCTTACCGCTAATCGTAGGTAGCGTTGGTGCAAGCGCAGGGCGTTCGATTCCTTTAATTCTTCCGATAACAAATAAACCGGTCGACATAAGCGCCCCTGTGTTCCCAGCAGAAATGCAGGCATCCGCTTCTCCGTCTTTAACCGCCGTTGCCGCAAGAACCATCGATGCGTTTTTCTTGCGTTTTACAGCACGAACCGGTTCATCATCACTTTCGATTTTTTCATCTGTATGTACAATTGTGACACGCGTTTTGTCTGTCAAATGTTCCAAAATTGCTTCTTCTTTCCCAAATAGAATAAACTCAACGTCTTTAAATTGTTTAGCGGCTTCCATGACTCCTAGAACAATTTCTTTTGGTGCATTGTCACCGCCCATGGCATCAATTGCTATTTTCATTTTCGTCAGTCCTTTTTACTTTTTCTGTGGCATGATACATTTCAAACTTGCCTTTTAACACGATTTCATCGCCAACATAACTGCGCACATCAACCATAGTGATTGTCCGTTCACCCGTTTGCTTCCTGACGAGTGCTTTTGAAACCACTCGTTCATGAAGCTTGACTTGACGAACAAATCGGACTGTAGCTTGTGTAGTCAGTGCAAGTTCGTTTGGGATGACCGCTGTCGCAAGTGAATTTGCCTGTGCAAACAAATGGTGTCCCCGCGCGATGTGATTTCGCTTGAAAACATGTTCTTCTTTCACATCAAAAATCGAAATGGCACTTTCACCGGGCTTGATGTCAATAATCTCACCGATTACTTCTTCAAGCGGTAAACTTTTAACAGAGTCGGTAAAATTTTCACTCGCAACATGTTTAATTCGTTCTCGTAGTTCGGGAATCGAAAGAGCCACACGATCAAGCCGAACCGTTTGTACGCTTACGTTAAATGTCTTTGCCAGTTCATCATCGGTAATAAACGGATTTGCTTCGATGACTTCCTGTAATTTGGCTTGTCGCTCCTTTTTCGGATACTTTTTCATTCGAATTCCTCATCTCTTTTGATTGATGCTCCTAATACCTACTACTAAATTCAAGTTAAAAAAACGGGATAGGAAAAATCAAATGATTCTCCCATCCAATCTTGTTGCGTTTTAAGTTTACGCTAATATGTTATATAAAAAGTGAGCAGCTTGCAAGTTTTTTCTGTTTTTAGTCCAATTTTTCCTCACTAAAAACGCCCAACGATTCCAGTAAATTTCGCAGCTGCGTAAATCTGGGTTCATTCATAAAATCTTCTTCAAAAATCAACTTGGCTGCATCTTGACGGGCTAGCTCGAGTACCCGGTAATCGTGCACCATATCCGCCACTTTAAATTCAGGAATACCGCTTTGCTTTTTCCCGAAAAAGTCCCCAGGCCCGCGAAGCTCCAAATCGCGCTCACTTAATGCAAAACCATCGTTAGTTTCCGTCATGATCGTCATTCGTTCTTTCCCAACTTCTGTTTTGGGATCGGCAATTAAAATGCAGTAAGATTGATGACTACCACGCCCGACTCGCCCGCGCAACTGATGCAACTGCGACAAGCCAAACCTATCCGCGTCGTAAATCACCATCATCGTCGCATTCGGTACGTTCACGCCAACCTCAACAACAGTCGTCGATACCAAACAGTCAATCGCTCCGTCGTTAAACTCGCGCATCAATTCCTCTTTTTCTACTGGAAGTAATCTGCCGTGCATGAGTCCAGGTGTGTACTTCCCTTTCCATTTCCCAAGCAAAATGTTGTAAAAATCAACCGCATTTTGAACATCTAACTTCTCAGATTCCTCGATCAGCGGACAAATCACATAAACTTGTCGACCTTGTTCAATTTCCTTTTCCATAAACGAAATCACTCGGTCAAGCATCTCGTGTTTCACCCAAAAAGTCTCAATTTCTTTTCGACCTGCCGGAAGCTCATCAATGATCGACACGTCCATTTCCCCGAAAGCCGTAATCGCGAGCGTCCGTGGGATTGGCGTTGCCGTCATGAAAAGCACATCGGGATATTCTCCTTTTTCACGCAAGAAACGACGTTGATTTACACCAAAGCGGTGCTGCTCATCTGTGATGACAAGTCCAAGTCTCTTAAAAATAACATCATCTTGAATGAGCGCATGCGTTCCAATCAGCACATCGAGTTCGCCCGCTTCAAGCATAGCCAAAAGTTCGCGTCTCTTTTTACCTTTCACACTACTTGTCAAAAGCCCAACCGTAATATTAAAAGGCTCAAGGAGTTCAAAAAGCGAATCCGCATGTTGCTCTGCCAAAATCTCAGTCGGCACCATTAAAGCGCTCTGGAAGCCACTTGAGGCGGCTGCAAACATCGCGATGCTTGCGACAACCGTTTTTCCAGAACCCACGTCGCCTTGGAGCAAGCGATTCATGTGAAAATGTGACTTCATATCGCCACTGATTTCATTGACCACTCGTTTTTGCGCATTCGTAAGAGGAAACGGAAGCGAATCAATGTAGCGGCGCAGCTCATGGACATCATAATCAATCGAAATGCCGCCAGAGCGCTCTCGCTCGATTTTACGGAAAAACTGCATCTTCATTTGAAACAGTAAAAATTCCTCATAAACCATGCGTCTGCGTGCTTGTTTTAATTCCGCTTCACTTTTTGGGAAATGCAAAATCCGAACAGCCTCCGCCCGAGAAATTAATTGATAGGTCTGCAAGAACTCCTGAGGAATGACTTCCTCAATTTGATTCCCATAAAATTCAAAAGCTTGCTTTGTATATTTCAAAATTGTCTTGTTACGCAAGTTCCCTTTTAAACGATAAACGCCTTCAAAATTTTCTTCTTGCGCTTTTAAGCCAGCATGAAATTTACTGGCAGTGATTTGTGCCCGGTTCCGATCCCATTTTCCGGAAATCGTCACTTCACTATTTAATTCAATTTTATTTTTTAAATAAGGTTGATTAAAAAAATCAATTTTTAAGACTTGGCCACTTGCCGACAGACGAAAGGACAGTTTTGATTTTTTTCGGCCGTAGTAAGAAACAGTCGGTTCCGTTAAAACTTCTCCAAATACCGTAATCCGTTCCCCGTTGTCCACTTCCGTTAAATCACGCATCCGGTAATCTTCATACCGGTAAGGAAAGTTCCAAAGCAAGTCATAAATTGTTTCAATGCCGAGCTCTTTAAATGCTTTAGCTGTTTCCGCGCCAATTCCTTTAAGTGCCGTTAGTGGGATTTCATTTAAATTATTCGCCAATGCCGTCTGGCGACAAACCAAAGATTTTCGCTTGGATCATGCGCCCTGTTGGCGTTGCCGCAAGTCCTCCTTCAGCTGTTTCTCTTAGACTGCTCGGCATTTGAAGTCCAACGCGATGCATCGCTTCGATTACTTCATCGCATGGGATTCGACTTTTAATTCCAGCAAGCGCCATATCCGCCGAGATGATCGCTTGTGAAGATCCTAAGGCATTTCGTTTCACGCAAGGAACTTCTACAAGCCCCGCAACAGGATCGCACACCAGCCCCAGCATATTTTTCATCGTCATTGCCATTGCATGCGCAGACTGTAGAGGCGTTCCATGAGCCGCCTCTACAACGGCAGCAGAAGCCATGGCACTCGCTGAACCCACTTCTGCCTGGCAACCGCCTGCAGCGCCGCTGATGAAGGCATTGTTAGCCACCACGTAGCCAAAAGCTCCGGCGGTAAACAGAAAGTTAACCATTTCTTCCCGCGAAAGTCCAAGTTTATCCTTAACGGCAAATAAAACGCCGGGAACCACACCCGCGCTTCCTGCAGTAGGGGTTGCACAAATCACGCCCATTGCGGCATTCACTTCATTTGTCGCAATCGCTTTTTGAACAGAGCGGAGTAAAACTTCCCCCGACAAAAATTGCCCTTTGTTAATATAATCATTCATTAAAACAGCGTCTCCACCTGTTAACCCAGTTGTAGATTCAACGCCTGCTTCGCCTTCTTTAATCGCCTCTTCCATGACATCAAGATTCCGTTCCATCGCCTCAAAAACTTCTTCACGGGATTTTCCGGAAACACTCATTTCACGTTCAATCATGATTTCCGAAACAGCTTTATTTTCGCGTTCAGCGATATCGACCAGTTCTGCCACTGTACGAAACATAACTTTCATCCTCCTAAATTAAATAATAATGCTCGCTACCTGGAAAACGCCGTCTAATTTTGCAATTTCATCGAGTAAATCCTGTTCAACAAGTTGGTCGACTTCGATGACCATGAGCGCATCGTCACCTTTCACTTTCCGAGAAACCTTCATCGCGCCAATGTTGATTTCATGATTCGCAATGATTTTAGTCGTACTCGCAATCAAGCCGAATTTATCTTCATGCAAGACAAGCAGCGCCGGAGCCGTCCCTGTAAATTCTAGTTCGAATTCATTCAAGCGGATAATTTCCACTTTTCCTCCGCCGATGGAAGCCCCGACAAGTGTCATTTGTTTCATACCATTTTTAAGGACCAGTTTAACCGTATTCGGATGAGGGGCTTCTTCCGTTTCTTCGATGAATTGAATGTGCATTCCCGCTTCATTTGCTAATTCCGCAGCGTTTTTAATTCGTGGATCATCTGGCTCAAAGCCAAGTAAACCGCCGATTAATGCCACATCTGTGCCATGCCCTTTGTACGTTTTCGCAAAGGAACCATATAAATGAATATCCACTTGCGCAGGTGACTCGCCAAACACACTTCTTGCGATGGAACCAATTCGACTGGCCCCCGCCGTATGCGAACTGGATGGTCCAATCATAACTGGACCGATAACATCGAAAACGCTATTAAATTTCATCTTTCTAACCACCCTTTCCTGATCCTTATTTTCTCCTTTTATTCCACTGAAAAGATGTACGGATAAACAGGCTGCCCTCCGTCGTGAATTTCAAATTCAGCATCAGGAAACACCTCTAAAAGTGCATCTTGAAGTTGCTCTGCATCCTCTTTAGAAGCGCCTTCTCCATAAAGCACCGTCACAATTTCGCTATCTTCATCAAGCATGGCCTCCAGTGTTTTCTTCGCTGCTTCTTGAAGAGCCTTTTCGCTGAACTTGATTTTGCCCGCTACCATGCCGATAAATTCATCTTTATGAATCTCAACACCATCAACGGTCGTATCCCGAACCGCTGTTGTCACCGATCCGCTCATCACATCTTGAATCGCCCCAGTCATCGCGCCTGTATTTTCAGCGAATCCTGTTTGCGGCTTATAACTAAGCATTGCCGCAAGCCCTTCTGGAATCGTCTTCGTAGGAATGACTTGAACTTTTTCTTCGCCGAGCAGTGTCGCCGCTTGTTCAGCAGCCATCAAAATGTTTTTATTGTTTGGCAAAACAAAAACTTGCTCTGCATTAACTTCTTCAATGGCCTTCACAATATCTTCCGTGCTCGGATTCATCGTTTGTCCGCCAGAAAGAACATTCGCGCCCATGCTTTCAAAAAGTTGCTTTGTTCCTTCACCAGCAGCTACGGCAACAACTCCGACAGGAACCCGTTCGGTTTTCACTTCTTCCGGTTTTGCAACAATCGCATCATGCTGTTCACGCATATTTTCAACTTTCATTTTAATTAAGCTACCAAATTCTTGTCCATAATTGAAAACATCACCTGGATGTTCTGTATGCACATGGACTTTCGCCACTTCATCATCCGCTACAACCAGAAGAGAATCTCCCATCGTGCTTAAATGATTGCGAAATTCTGTTTCATTAAACGGCTTTTGCCCTGGTTTATTTTCATTAATACGCACCATGATTTCCGTGCAGTACCCGTATTTAATGTCATCCGTTGACATGAAATCTTGGACATGACGATGATGTTCAGCAGTTACAAGTTCATTCATTGAAAGCATATAATCTGGAATTTCCATGTTGCCTGTGAGTGCTCCGTAAAAACCTTCATAAATGATAATCAAGCCTTGACCGCCACTATCTACAACTCCAACTTCTTTTAAAACAGGGAGCTGATCGGGCGTTTTTTGTAAGGCTTCTTTTCCTTTTTCTAAAATGCCTTGCATGACCATTTCAATCGTTGCATCGTCTTTTTTTGCTGCTTCAATGCCTGCCTTAGCTGCTTCACGTGCGACGGTAAGAATCGTCCCTTCAACAGGCTTCATTACCGCTTTATAAGCCGTCTCAACGCCTTTCACAAAGCCACCAGCAAAGTCTACCGCAGAAAGTGTTTCCTTGCCTTCTACAGCCTTTGAAAAGCCACGGAA
The DNA here is from genome assembly GCF_011800755.1 of Listeria valentina. Classification (GTDB taxonomy): domain Bacteria; phylum Bacillota; class Bacilli; order Lactobacillales; family Listeriaceae; genus Listeria; species Listeria valentina. The sequence goes on along the minus strand of NZ_JAATJW010000011.1, from coordinate 26,568 downwards.
TAATTGAGACAAAATAACCCCAGAATTTCCACGCGCACCCATCAAAAGACCTTTTGCAAGATTCGCACTGACAACTCCTGCATGCGTTCTTTCATTCGCTTTGACTTCTTCTGCGCCACTTGTCATGGACAAATTCATATTCGTTCCCGTATCACCATCTGGAACCGGAAACACGTTTAGTGAATCTACGAAATCTGCATTTTTCGTTAAATTTTCAGCACCAAGCGCAATCATTGTCGCCCATTTTTCACCGTTTAACTGATAAGTAGTATCCAACTTCAATAAGCCTCCCTTAATCCTCGTCCAAAACTTTAACGCCTTGAACAAAGATATTTACAGAGTCAACTGTAAGTCCAAGTGTTTTTTCAAGCGTATATTTCACGCGTTCCTGAACATTATGTGCTACCTCAGAGATTTTTGTTCCAAATCGAACGATAATATACATGTCAATATGAAGTCCATTTTCTTCTTTGCGAACAATAACGCCTTTTGTATAATTTTCACGTCGTAAAATTTCTGTTAATCCATCACGAATTTGATGACGGCTTGCCATGCCGACAATCCCAAAGTTTTCTTCCGCTGCCCCGCCAGCAATTGTCGCAATTACATCATCCGTAATCGCCACTTTGCCGTGCTTCGTTTCTATTTCAAGTGACATTAAATTTCCTCCTTGAAACCAGTTCCGTGAACTGATTTAGTCTGTTTCGAAAGCGTTTAGTTTCCTCGTCAGCCTCTATTTTACTATAATCCCTAAGCGATTGAAAGCCTCTCTTCCCGAGCTAAGCTCATGACTTTACTGTCAAGTAAAAAATCTTTGCAGCAATTTCGCATAAGCCCTTGCAAGAAATGAATTTCTATGATAAATTATTCTAGTGTATGAAAATAACCGTAAAGATGCTCTTTAGATTTTCTTTCTGAAACATCTTGAGAAGTTTGGTATAAGGAGGGGTTATAATGGCTAAAGAATGTGTGATTACAGGTCGTAAATCTCGTTCTGGTAACCGTCGTTCCCACGCGATGAATTCAAGCAAACGTACATGGAAAGCGAACTTGCAAAAAGTGCGTATCCTCGTAAACGGAAAACCTAAAAAAGTTTGGGTTTCAACTCGTGCGCTTAAATCTGGAAAAGTAGAACGTGTTTAAAAGATAGGAATGCAGCGAAATTTCGTTGCATTTTTTCTTTTACCCAAAATAAAAAATCGGGTAGCTTGCCGAAACTTCGCTAGTGAAAATTCACTAGGAAGCGGTTTAGCTTAACCCGACTTTTTATTGTTCAAATTCTGTTTCCGATGCTTTTCCAAGAAGTCCACAAATCACCATAAACATCCCCGCAAAAATATGGACAAAAATAAAGGATGGGATGCCGCTCACGAAAATAATCGGAATCGCGATTTTAAATTTCTTTTGAACAAGAAACGAATAACCCACGACAAAACCAATGATAAAAACGAGGCTTGCGATCGTCATGATCATGATAGGCACCTTCAAATCCCCCGAATAGTTTGCAGAAAAAGCATTGCGGACAGTAAAAATTTGGACAATCAAACTAAAAATAATTCCCAGTCCGCCAAAAATAAGCGACCAGTTATACTTACTTTTCAAAATAAGCCTCGCCCCTTCTTGTTAGTCTTTACTTTGAATCATCAAAATAAGCCCCGAATCAAATGAAAACGATCCTGAATCCCGTGTGAATTCATTGCTTGAAAGCGCCTTTGCAAACGGAAAACTAGCATCATCAAGTGGATACTTAAAGCCAGAAAGGGTAAGTCCCGACACATTCCCCATCGTAATGAACGCTGCGTAACGCATCCCCTTAAGCTTTTGAATTTCATAGCGACCTGGCACATACATCTTCATCCAATTGTAACAATCGATTATTTCGACAAGCGGAACCGCTTGCTCAAACTCTGGCTTCGTAAGCATCATCAAATTGGCAAGCAAGTGATCCATCCGACCACCTGTAGCGCCAAAAATCCGAATCACATCCGGCAGCTCTTCCATGGCAGCAATCAAGCCAATTTCCGTATCCGTCAAGTCCTTTTCAGCCGGAAACTCCGTTACATCCGCAACTTGCTGTTTCAGCACCTCAAGCTCCTCAGATGATAATGAATCAAAGTCTCCGAGCGCTTTTTTCATTGGAATCCCAAGCTCCAGAAGGCGCTTCGCTCCGCCATCAATACCAATCCAGTCCGCATCCGTAAGATAAGGATCGAGCGGCGGAACAAGTTCCGCCGGTCCCCCTACCATAATGTGCATTGCTTTCAAAATCTCAACCCCTTTTCCGACAGAGAATCCTCATTCAGGCCTTCATTCTTGCCTTAATCACCAACAACTTGGCGCAGTTTTTCTACCGGAATTGAGCGGTCGGTGTTTCCATAAATGTAGCTTCCCGCAACGAAAATATTCGCACCAGCATCTAGGCATAGCTTAGCTGTTTCTTCATTCACGCCGCCGTCTACTTCAATATCAATGTCATAGCCGCGTTCTGTGATATACGCTTTAAAAGCAGCAATTTTATTCAAAACTTCTGGAATAAAACTTTGACCACCAAATCCAGGATTGACTGTCATAAAGAGTACCATATCAAGCTCATCTAACACGTGAAAAAGCGTATCAATTGGTGTGGCCGGGTTAAGCACCGCTGAGGCTTTCACATCGAAAGAGCGAATGTGCTGCAAAGTGCGGTGAAGGTGCGTACAAGCTTCAACATGAACGGAAATCACATCAGCACCCGCTTTGGCAAATTGTGGAATATACGCATCTGGATTTTCAATCATCAAATGCACATCAAGCGGCAGTTTCGTCCGCGGGCGTATCGCTTTCACTACATCTGGACCAAATGTCAGATTTGGAACAAAGTGACCATCCATTACGTCCACATGTAAATAATCAGCTCCAAGATTTTCTACTTCTTTAATGTCGCGTTCCAAGTTGGCAAAGTCAGCGCTCAAAATTGAAGGTGCAATTTTTCCCATTTTCAATACCTCGGCTTTCTGTTTTTTAATTCCGTCAAAATTTGCAAATAATCGTCGTAGCGAAAGCGTGCAATTTCCTTTTCCGCAACTGCCGTTTTCACGGCGCAGGCAGGCTCGTTTTCATGCAGACAACCTCGAAACTTACAGCCGCTTCGCCTATCTTCAATCTCTGGAAAGCAAAACTGCAGGTTCTCGGGTAACAAATCGTCGTAATCAATCGAACTAAACCCCGGCGTATCTGCAATGAATCCCTCGCCAATCGGCAAAAGTTCCACGTGTCGTGTCGTATGTCTACCGCGTCCAAGCGCATTCGAAATTTCGGCCGTTGAAAGTGTCAATTCAGGATTCAGTTGATTGAGCAAAGTCGATTTCCCAACACCAGACTGGCCAGCAATAACCGCAACTCGTCCATTTACAAGCTCAAGCAAAGCTTCTTGATCCACTTCTTGATTCGTCAAAAAGACTTCATAACCGATAGCTTCATAAATTTCTTTTGCTTGCTGAGCTGCTGTTTGCTCGCTTTCTGAGGCGATATCCATCTTGCTAATACAAATAACAGGCGTGATATCCTCTTTTTCAATCGCAACTAGAAACCGGTCCGCCAAGTTTGTCGAAAAAGTCGGTTCCGTAGCTGAAAAAACCAAAATGGCAATATCGATATTCGCTATTTGTGGCCGGACGAGTTCGTTTTCACGCGGCAAGATTTCCAAAATATAGCCATCCGTCGTGTTATCCGCTTGAAATACCACATCATCCCCGACAAGCGGCGTCAACTTTCGCTTTCGAAAATTCCCTCGCGCTCTCGTTTGATAAGTCTTGCCATCGCTATATACATAATAAAATCCACTCAGCGCCTTAATAATTTGACCTTCCAGTACGAAAACCTCCTTTTTGAGCCAATCAGCCCGGATAAGCAACCGTTTCTTCACTAACGACAGAACCATTGTTTAACACTTTATAGGTCGCATTTGAACCTTCTTCGATTTCAAAAGAAATAGTGACCGTCTCATTTTTCGTAATGTCCATTTCCCGGTAAGGAGAAGACATACTGTGATTTTTGTCTTCGATGTAAATCACGATATGTTCCGGTTCTTGTGAATCAGATTCCTCGTCTGAATCGCTATCTGAATCACTCGCGCTCCCACGATAAGGAATCTGCAAGGTTTTGGTCACTTTCTTGACTTGCTTTTCCTTCGGTCCTTTCGAAAGCACCACATTGACAGTTGCTCCACTGCTTACGCTAGAACCCGCAGTAGGACTTTGAGAAATGACTTGTCCCTTTTCTACAGAGTCCGAATATTCCTCTGTCGATTTGATTGTGATTCCATTCGATGAAGCATAATCATCCAGTGCTCGTTGATTATAGCCACGCAAATCTTTTAGCGTAATTGGCGGAGCTCCCTTGCTGACCGTGAAATTCACATTTGTTTCCTTCGCGATCACTTCTGTCCCTGCAGAGGGGTCTTGTGAAATGATCTTACCGGCTTCTACAGAACTACTGTACTCCTCATTCTTGCTAATTGATTTAAAACCTTGTTCTTCAAGCGTTTTCTTCGTTTCCTCATAACTTTCGTCGTGATAATCTTCCATCGAGATTTTTTTCGATCCAATGCTAATGTAAAGCGTAACTTTAGTTCCCTTCGCTTTTTCTTCGCCTGCTTTTGGATCAGAACTAATCACGCGACCTTCCTTCACAGAATCGCTATTTCGTTCCACCGTTCGCCCGATTGAAAAACCATCTTTCTGTAAAATCGACAAGGCTTCCGCTTCCGTTTTCCCGACCACATTTGGCATCGTTAAATCATCCGGTTCGCGTCCAAGCGCCCAAAGTGTCGTAATCAGCCCCGCAAATAGCAAAATAATCACCAAAATGATCCAAAAAGCTTTTTTCTTCTTACTTTTTTTCTTTTTACTTTTCTTGGGATCTTCTTTTTCTGCCGAAGCTTTCTCATCAGACACAATTTGTTCTGCTTGTTTTTCCGTGTTTTCTGGGATAACCGTTTCATCCAAATTTCCTGCCATCATCTTCGAAGGAATAATCGGAACAGCCTTCGTATCTCCGTCATCTGCCTTTAAAATGTATTTAGGCTCATTCAGCCGGCTAGGATCCAAACAAGTCCGCAAATCCGCTTCCATTTCCTCAGCCGATTGATAGCGAGCAAACGGATCTTTCGCTGTCGCTCTAATAATAATATTTTCAAGACTTTGCGGGATATCTGGATTTGTCGCTCGGACAGAAGGAATCTGTGCTTGCAAGTGCTTAATCGCAATCGAAACAGCTGATTCCCCGTCATACGGAACCTCACCGCTCAAAAGCTCATACATCACAATTCCCAGAGAGTAGACATCTGATTTTTGCGTTGCCATCCCACCTCGCGCTTGCTCCGGCGATAAATAATGTACCGATCCAAGCAACGAATTAGTTTGTGTAATCGACGTTTCTGAAAGGGCCATCGCGATACCAAAATCGGTAATTTTCACAACGCCTTTTTGGTCGATCAAAATGTTCTGAGGTTTAATATCTCGATGAATAATGTGATGTTCATGTGCGGCAGAAACTGCCGATACAATTTGCCGCATAATATCAACCGCTTTCTCAAACGAAATCGGATGATTTTCTTGAATATAGCGTTTTAAATCCATGCCATCCACATATTCCATGACGATATAATGTAAATCATTTTCATCGCCCACATCATAGATACTGACAATATTGGGATGGTCTAAACTCGTCGCTGATTGTGCTTCGCGTTGGAACCTTCGAATCAAGTTGCTTTCATCAGTTAAATCAATTCGTAAAATTTTAACTGCAACATCTCGATTCAAAATCATGTCATGCGCCAGAAAAACATTCGCCATTCCGCCGCCGCCAATCGGACTTAAAATCTTATAGCGTCCATTCAAACGTTTACCGATCATCATCTCTTCGTTTCTCCCCCCTCTTTAAGATTTCTAGTGAGGAGAAGAACCGTAATGTTATCTTTGCCCCCATTGGCATTTGCCTTTGCAATAAACGCATCTGCCTTTTCACTAAGCGTGCGTTCACTCAAAAGCACTTGCTCCATTTCTGCTTCTGCAATCATATTGCTAAGCCCATCCGAGCAAAGTAAAAGAATATCACTCGCTTCAAATGGAATCGCAAACGTATCTGTTTCAACAGTCCCTTCTACGCCAAGCGCACGCAGCAAAATATTTTTACGCGGATGATTTTCCGCGTCTTCTTTTGAAATCTCACCTTTTCTTAAAAGCTCATTAACAAGTGAATGATCTTCTGTGATTTGCTGCAACGCTTCGCGATTCAAAAGATAAGCACGACTGTCGCCAACATTCGCAATCACAACTTGACTGCGTGTAAAAACAGCGGCAACAAGCGTCGTTCCCATTCCCTTTAAGCCAGATTCTTCATGAGCATAAGCTACAATTTCCTGATTAACTTGTTGAATGGTTTCCCGAAACCAATCCTCCACATCAGGCGCATATAGAAATTCCTCCGTTTTTTTCCAAGCCTCACTAAGTAGGCGCACAGCCATTTCAGAAGCTACATCGCCTGCCCTGTGTCCGCCCATCCCATCAGCTACAATCACGATCGGATCGCCCGTCTGGTTATGGAAAACTCCGCCATTGTCCTCGTTATGATGTCTGATTTTTCCTTTGTCGGTTCTAAATTCTACGTGCATAATCTGCTTTTCTCTCCATTCTTAAGGACGCCTTTTGAAACTAGAAACGTAAAAACCATCGCTTCCAAAATCAGTTGGTAAAATTTGCAAGTCATCGCCCGTTTTCAAGTGCCTTAGTGTTTCTGGTACAGCAACAGAAAGCTGCTCAAACTCTGGATGCTTCTCCAAAAAGGCTGTAACTACCCCACGATTTTCTTCATGGTCAATCGTACAAGTACTATAAACTAATATACCATTTTCTTTAACCAGTTGGCTAACTTCATCTAAAATAGCCAGTTGAATTTTAGAAAGCCTAACGATGTCTTCTTCTTGCTTGCTATATTTAATATCTGGTTTCCGGCGCAACACGCCAAACCCAGAACACGGCGCATCCACGAGCACACGATCAAAACTAGCCGTTTCGAACTCTTCACCCGCTTTTCTAGCATCTAACTCATGCGCGCGAATATTTAAAAGACTAAGCCTGTCCGCTGCTTGTTCAATTAATTTCGTTTTGTGGCGATGAATATCAAGCGCCGTCACCGTTCCAGTACCGTGCATTTTCTCAGCAATATGGGTCGTTTTCCCACCAGGTGCCGCACAAGCATCGAGCACATTCAAATCATCCGAAAGTTCAAGCGCATAAGCCACAAGCATTGAACTTTCGTCTTGAATCGTGCACTTACCCGTACGAAAAGCCGCCGTATCTGCAACGCTGCCATGTTTAATTCGAATCGCTTCCGCAATTTCAGGAGAAGCTTCCGCCTCAATTCCTTCTTTTTGAAGCTCCGCAAGAAGAGCCTTACGAGTCGTCTCCGTTTCATTCACCCGTACCGTTTGGTGGGGCGGAACAAGAAAAGCGGCCGCAAGCTCCTCCGCTTGCGCGGCACCAAATTGTTCGATCCAGCGTCTTGCTAAAAAGTCAGGCAAACTTCCTTTCACCGCAAGCTTTTTCGCAGGATCTTGAATCGCATCAGGATTTCGCACGCCACTTCGAAGTAGGTTCCGCAAAACGCCATTCACGAAATTCGTAACCCCAGCATGCCCTTTTCGTTTCGCAATTTCACCAGCTTCATGCAAAACAGCGTGTTCTGGAATCTTATCAAGGAATTCAAGTTGATAAACTGAAAGCCTTAAAAGCATCTGCACCCAATCTTCCGGTTTTTTCTTGAGTAAAGGTTCTAAAAAATAATCCAACGTAATCTGCCGTTGTAGCGTTCCGTACACAAGCTCCGTCAGTAGTGCTTTGTCTTCCCGCTTGAGCGAATATTTTTTTAGCGTTTCGTTAATCAACAAATGGCTATAAGAACCTTGTTTTTCAATTTTCAAAAGCAAGTCAAGCGCTAGTTCACGCGTTGTTTTTTTCATCTATTCACCAAACCTCGTTTCTTCGGCAATCTGCCTTCCAGCTCCTTGCATAAATGCTGCCGTTTCCATCTTAGGTTTCCCTGCCGGCTGAATCACGTCTGGCGCAAGCACTCCTCCGTCACCACAAACAATCCCAAATGAGGCTTTTGAAAGAAGAACAAAACTGCCCGGTTCAAGGGTTTCCGTTTGCTCTGAAAGATGTGCCTTCAAAATTTTGAAAGGCTTTCCTTCGAGTGTAGTATACGCTGTTGGAAAAGGAGAAAGTCCGCGGATTTGATTGAAAACATCGCGTGCGGATTTGTTCCAATCAATTTTTTCTTGGTCACGCGTAATATTGCGTGCATAACTCACCTCGGATTCTTGTTGCGGGATAGCCGTGAATTCGCCAGCAAAAAAAGCTGGTAAAGTTTCCATTAGAAGTGTTGCACCCACTTCAGAAAGCTTTTGAAACATCGAGCCGGTATCATCTTGATCCGTGATCGGAACTTTCCGCTGTGCAATCATATCTCCAGCATCGAGCTGTTCGACCATATACATAATCGTAACGCCCGTTTCTTTCTCCCCGTTCATCACCGCATAGTGAATCGGCGCACCACCTCTGTAAGCTGGAAGAAGAGAAGCATGAACATTAATTGCGCCGTATTTTTCTGCTTCAAGTAAGCGCTTAGGTAAAATTTGACCGTAAGCCGCAGTAACAAGCAAGTCCGCTTCTAAGCCAATAAGTGTTTCCAGCTCTTCAGATTGACGTAACTTTTCAGGTTGGAAAACAGGAAGTCCTAATTCTTCTGCTTTTTTCTTCACAGGTGGCGGGGTTAAAACGCGTTTTCGCCCAACTGGTCGATCGGGCTGTGAGACAACTGCTACCACCTCATATTTATTTGCCAACTGTTCAAGAACGGGGACTGCAAAGTCTGGCGTTCCCATAAAAATGATTCGTTTCATTTTGACCTCCTACATTAAAACATACGGCTGAACATCAATTGAAATCGTGAGTCCTTTAGCCTGTTCTTTTTGATAATGATCGAGCAGTGTTTTTAATTCTTTTTTTAGTTCAGGTTCTACTTTATATTTAATCATACATTGATAGCGATATTTATTATTGATACGGCTGATCGTGCTCGGAACTGGTCCAAGTATCAATGATCCCCCACTTAGTTTCGTTTGTAGATAACGACTCATTTCTTGGATCGTTTGAATCGCTTTTCGCTCATTTTGATCGCTCACACTGATCAACGTGAGATAATAAAAAGGCGGATAAGCCCCGCGTTTTCGCATCCGCATCTCGTGTTGATAAAACCCTAAGTAATCATGTTCTTTTGCAAACTGAATGCTATAGTGTTCAGGTGCATAACTTTGAACCACAACTTCTCCGGGAAGCTCATGCCTGCCAGCTCGTCCACTTACTTGTGTTAACAATTGAAAAGTTCGTTCTGCAGCCCTAAAATCTGGCAAAAACAGCATTGTATCCGCATTTAAGACACCCACTAGTGTAATATTCGGGAAATCAAGCCCCTTTGCAATCATCTGCGTTCCTAGTAAAATATCCGCTTCTTGATTTTTAAAGCGTGTTAACAGTTTTTCATGGGCTCCCTTCGTGCGTGTGGTGTCAACATCCATGCGAATAATTCTCGCTTCTGGAATAAGTTTGGTTAGACTCTCTTCAATTTTTTGTGTCCCTGTTCCGAAATAGCGAATATGTTCACTTCCGCAAGAGGGACAATTTGAAGGAACTTGTTCTTCATGACCACAATAGTGACACTTCATTCGGTTTCCGGCTTGGTGATACGTAAGGGAAATATCACAGTTCGGGCATTCCATCACAAAACCGCAATCCCGGCACATCACAAACGATGCGTATCCACGCTTATTGAGCAAAAGCACAACCTGTTCTTTTTTCTCGATACGCGCTTTTATTTTCTCAAGCAGATCTACTGAAAACTCTGTCCGATTTTCACTTCGCAATTCTTCTCGCATGTCGACCACTTCTACTTGAGGTAAAACTTGTTGGTTGATGCGTTCTGGCAGTTCAAGTAGCGTATAAACATTTTTCTTCGCACGGGCGAAAGATTCAAGCGATGGTGTTGCACTGCCAAGTACAACGGGACAACCATAACGCTCCGCCCGCCAAATCGCCACATCACGAGCATGATAGCGCGGATTTTCTTCTTGCTTATAACTTGATTCATGTTCTTCATCAATAATGATGATCCCAATATTTTCAAATGGCGCAAAAATCGCCGAACGCGCACCAACTGCAACTTTCGCTTCTCCTCGTTCGATTTTACGCCACTCATCGTACTTTTCACCGTGGGAAAGCGCACTATGCAAAACAGCGACTTCTTCGCCAAAACGACTCTTAAACCGCTCGACCATTTGCGGTGTAAGTGAAATTTCTGGGACAAGCACAATCGCTTCTTTTCCACGTTCAAGCACCTGAGCGATGGATTGCAAATAAATTTCAGTCTTTCCACTTCCAGTTACCCCATGTAGCAAAAAGGTTTCAGCACTTTCAGCTTCCAAAATCGCATCCAGTGCTTGTTGCTGAGCTGGCATCAGTGAAAGCGGCTCACTTTGTTCAAACGTTCTCCCTTTATAAGGATCACGAGCCACAATTTGTTCTGTAATTTGAATAAAACCATCTTTTTCAAGGCCTGTAATCGTACTCGCTGAAGCATTTGTTTTTTCTCGAAGCTCAGCAAGCGGTAAACGCGGATTTTTTTGCTCGGCAAGGAAAAGAAGAACACGCGCTTTGGCTTTGGCATTTTTAGGAAGATCCGCGATCACTTCATCAATCTTTGCGACACTTGCAAGCCGCTCCACTACTTTTGCTTTTTTCTTTACTGCTTTATTTTTTACTTGATAAGCGATTTCGATTTCACCGTCATGTAAGTAACGTTTTAGCGCAGGAAGCAATTCGCTTTGTTCGGCCTTTTTGAAATCGAGTGTTTCTGCCCCTTCAAATAACGCTTCAAGCTCTTCGTCGCTTTCATCAAGCCGAATAAAATATTTCTCATATTTGGCGCGTAGTGCCGCAGGAAGCATGGCTTGGTAAACCGATACTCGGAAAGACAGCGTTTCAGTAGCGATCCAGTCACCAAGCTCAAGCAGTTCCTGATTGAGCACAGGCAAAATATCCATCGCGGCATCAATTGCTTTTAATTTATCTGTATCAGCTTCCGATTGGATCGCAACAACAAAGCCCTGTACCTTTCGGCAACCGAAAGGTACAGAAACGCGCGTCCCCACTTGAATAATTTCTGAAAGCTCAGCTGGGATCAAGTAGTCAAACGGACGATCAACTTGTCTAGCCGGAACGTCGACGATGACTTTTGCTACTTGGCTCATCTAAGCACGCCCCAATTTTCTTGCCAATTTTTCCGTGATTTTTTCAGCAACCTCACGTTTTTCTAGTAGGGGCAAAGCTTCCTCGCTTCCGTCTGCTCCGTAAATCGTCACGATATTCGTATCTCCTTCAAAGCCAGCTCCTTCACGTGAGACATCATTCGCCACAATGTAATCCGCTTTTTTCGCTTCTAACTTGCGAAGCGCATTTTCTGCTACGTTTTCCGTTTCAGCAGCAAAACCGATCACCACTTGATCTGCTCGCTTCGTTTGCCCTACTTCAGCCAAAATATCTTTTGTTCGCTTCATTTCGAAGGTTTGATCGCCAGGTGTTTTTTTCATTTTTTGATCGAATACGTGAGCTGGCGTATAATCCGCAACGGCCGCTGCCATCACAAAAGCATCTTGTTTATCTGCTCGCTCCATCACCGCTTGATACATGTCTTCTGCGGAATGAACGGCAACTACTTCAACTTGACTTGGTAGCAGTGGGTCCTTTACAGCCGTCACAACCGTTACATGAGCCCCGCGCAGTGCAGCTTGCTCAGCTACTTGAAAGCCCATTTTCCCACTCGAACGATTCGTTAAATAACGCACGGGATCGATTTTTTCGCGAGTTGCGCCAGCGGTCACTAAAATTCGCTTGCCAAATAAACTTTTCTCTTCTTCTTGAAAAAAGTGGTTGATGTGTTGAACGATTTTTTCCGGTTCCTCAAGTCGACCTCTTCCGACGTAGCCACATGCGAGGTAGCCTTCTTCTGGCTCAATAAAGCGCACCCCGTCTCGGTATAGACGCTCAATATTACGAACGACAGCCGGATGTTTGATCATGTGTACGTTCATGGCAGGTGCTACCCAAACAGGAGCTTCCGTTGCAAGAAGCGTTGTTGTGACCATATCATCGGCGATTCCATTTGCCATTTTCCCAATGAGATTCGCGGTTGCTGGGGCAACGATCATAAGGTCCGCCCAGTCCGCTAAATCAATATGCGCCACAACGGAAGAATCCTTTTCATCAAAGGTATCCGTATAGACATTATTTTTGGATAGGACTTGAAAAGAAAGTGGCGGAACAAATTCCTGTGCGTGACGGGTCATCATCACTTTGACATTTGCCCCCGCTTGCGTAAGTTTACTCGTTAATGCAACTGCTTTATAAACGGCAATGCCACCAGACACTGCTAGTAAAATATTTTTTCCGTTCATGATTTTCACCTCTACAGCTCAAAAGTTTACTGTTATTATAACATGATTCAGCCAAAGAAAAACGAAACAAAATTCCTTAAAAATAAAGGAAAACTCCACATGCAACATTTACATGCGGAGTTTTGTTTTTATACTTCGTGGTCATCTAAAACCAGTTTGCCAGCATAAATTTCTTCGAGCGCTTTGCCCACATATTTATGTGACTCATAACTTGGTAGTACACCCGGATCATTTGTCGCTTGCATTTCGCGAGCACGGCTTGCAGAAACCGTTACAAGCGAGTATTTGGAATCAATCTTTAAAAGCAAATTATCAATTGATGGATATAACATCATTTTAAAACCCCTCCAGCATATTTTGGTAACGGTGAAGTACCCGTTCCGTTTTTAAATGTTCCGTTTCAACGATACCTTTAATTTTGCGTACCGCTTCACTCACAACATCATTAACAACAGCATAATCATACGAAGCCATCATTTCAATCTCAGCACGAGCCGTTTCCATACGCTCGTTAATGACTTCAAGTGGTTCCGTTCCTCGACCAATCAAACGGTTCTTAAGTTCCGCAAGGTCAGGTGGCGTAAGAAAGATGAAGATTCCTTCGGGCATACGTTTTTTCACTTGCATGGCGCCTTTAATTTCAATTTCAAGAAAAATATCAACACCACTTGCAAGTTTTTCTTCGACGTAATCAAGCGGCGTGCCGTAATAATTACCGACATATTCCGCATATTCAAGCATGCGACCTTCTTCGATCGCCGCCTCAAACTGTTCGCGGTTTCTAAAGTAATAATCGACGCCTTCTTTTTCCCCTTCACGTGGCGTTCTTGTTGTCATCGAAATCGAATATTCAAATTTTGTCTCCGGATCTTTAAAAATCGCTTCGCGAACCGTGCCTTTTCCGACACCACTCGGACCCGAAAGAACGATCAACAGACCTCTTTCTGCCATGCTTTGTTTCCCTCATTTCTTCATCTATTCCACATTTTGAACTTGTTCGCGGATTTTTTCAAGTGTTGTTTTCATTTCCACAACACATTGCGTGATTGAAAGCGACATCGCCTTTGAACCCATCGTATTGACTTCTCGGTTCATTTCTTGAATCAAAAAATCAAGTTTTCTCCCAATCGCGCCTTCCTGCGTAAGTATACTATAAAATTGCTTCAAATGGCTAGCAAATCTTTCAATTTCTTCATTGATATCCGCTTTTTCTAGCAAAAGGGCAAGCTCACTCAGCACAAGTTTCTCATCAAAATCTGCGCCAACTAATTTAGTTAGCCGATCTTCTAGTTTTTCACGATACGCTTTTTCCGTCTCAGGAATCGCCTCTTTCACCGATTCAAGCAAACGCTCAAGCTTCACCAAATGCTCCTTAAAGTAAAGCGCGAGTTCCGCCCCCTCCTCAGCTCGCATATCATCTAGCCGAGTCACTGCTTTCTCTAGAACTGACGTGATGAGGGCAGGAAGCTCGGGATCAGCTTCGCTCGATTCACTGACCGTTAAAAACGCTGGATCAGCGAGGAGCGCTTCCAAATCCACTTCTTCTTGGATCGCATAGCGCTCCTTAGCTTGTCTCAAAAAGCGAACATAGTGGTCAAGTAATTCCCAGTCTACAGCAAGGTGCTTTTCAGCCACTTTTGCTCCTTCAAAAGAAAAAAAGCATTCTAGCCTGCCTCGCTTCACTTTTTGCGTAATCACTTTTTTTAGTGAAGCCTCTAAATGATGAAATTGCCTTGGAAGTCTGAAGACCGTTTCTAAATAGCGATGGTTCACTGCTTTTAACTCAATCGTTACTTTGAAATCTTCTGTTTCTTTTGAAGCACGTCCGAATCCTGTCATACTTTTGACCATTTATTTCGCCACCTCAATCCTTTTTCACTCCATTATTATAGCAAAACTACCGCTGAAATCCTAGTTAAACGTGAAGTGAACGATTTTATGCTACAATAGAATAAGACTACTTTGGTAAAGGAAGAAAAAACAATGGCTTTTGATGCAATGTTCTTAAAATCAATCACTCAAGAAATCAGCGAAAATGCCGAAAGTGGCCGAATCATGAAAATTCACCAACCATTTCCGCATGAACTGATTCTTTATATTCGGAAAAACCGCGAAAATAAGCGGCTTCTTATTTCTGCCCACCCAAGCTACGCAAGGCTTCAGTGGACAAGCGATATCCCGCAAAATCCGGCAGAACCGCCCATGTTTTGCATGTTGCTCCGCAAACATTTAGAAGGAGCTATTATTCAGAACATCAAGCAAATTCCAAACGAACGAATTCTCATCTTTGAAATTTTAAGTAAAGATGATATCGGTGAAAAGCGTTATCTAGATCTCTATATCGAAATTATGGGACGGCACAGTAATATTACACTTGTTGACCGCGAGAAAAAAACCATCATTGATTGCATTAAGCACCTTTCGCCAGCTCAAAATAGCTACCGGACCTTGCTTCCTGGTGTTCCGTACAAGCTCCCTCCGACAGGCGACAAGAAAGATCCGTTCGAAGTGACACGTGAAGATTTTGAGTCGGAAAGTTTTGATTTAGATGCGAATCTTTCCAAGCAGCTGGTTGGAAAGTTCGCTGGATTTAGTCCACTTCTCGCGGGGGAAATCGAGCTTCGCTACCGGGAAATGGGCGATTTATTTCAAGTCTTTTCAAGTGTTCTAGCCGAAACCAACCGATTCTTGGGGGAAAAAGCTTCTCCAATTCAATTTACTCGAGCTGGAAAAAGCGATTACTATTTTATGCCGCTCACTTCTGTTTCAGACAGCCAAGCTTTCCCTTCGTTAAGCGCGCTACTCGACCATTTTTATAGTGGCAAAGCACGACGTGACCGCGTTCATCAAATGGGGCACGATCTTGAGCGGATGCTTTCAACGGAAAAAGCAAAAAACGATTTAAAGCTGAAAAAGTTGGAACAAACGCTTGAAGACTCGGAAAAAGCAGATCGTTACCGGATCATGGGCGAACTGCTTACAAGCAATCTGCATCTCGTCAAAAAAGGGATGAAAGATGTGACGGTTCAAAACTTTTACGAAGAAGAGCTGCCGGACATCGTGATTCCGCTTGATATTCAGCTTTCACCATCACAAAATGCGCAACGCTACTTCACGCGTTACCAAAAACTTCGAAATTCGGTTTCTCATGTGAACGAGCAAATCAAGCAAACCAATGAAGAAAATGCTTATCTCGACGAAATTTTGTCACAGTTAGAGACAGCCGAGCCTGAAGATGTTGAAGAAATTCGGCAAGAACTGGCGGAGGAAGGCTACTTGCGACTGAAAAAGGTCAAACAGTCGAAAAAGAAAAATGCTGCGCCAAAACTCGACAAATACCGTTCTTCAACGGGACTTTCGATCTTGGTGGGGAAAAACAACAAGCAAAATGAGTATTTAACGAATAAACTAGCGCGGAACCATGAGCTCTGGTTCCACGTGAAAGACTTGCCCGGCTCACATGTTGTCATCCAGTCGACTGATCCGGATGAAACTTCGATCGAGGAAGCGGCGATGATCGCGGCTTTCTACTCGAAAGCACGGCTTTCAGGAAGCGTTCCGGTCGATGCCACACTGATTAAAAATGTTAAGAAGCCGAATGGTTCTAAACCTGGATATGTCATTTATGATAATCAAACGACTTACTTTACAACGCCCGATGAGGATACGGTGCTGAAACTTCGTGAAGTCTGAAAAATCCCCTGCCGCAAATGTTGCGGCAGGGGATTTTTATTTCCCGATGAAAAACCGATTTTTGGTTTTTGTTTCGGCAAGTTGCTTCAAGAAAGTAAGCCGGTCTTGTGGGGTTTTGCGTGCATCAAGTTCGGCATCTAGCTTGGCAAACGAAAAGGTATCCGCAGCCCGTTTGAAGCTAAAATCATCCGTTTCTTGAAAAAGAGCATTTCGGGTTTCTTGTTCTTTAAAAGCATGAACGGCTGGCCTCGTCCAAAACAAATTGCGCTTCAGCACTTTCGCAGGATTTCCGCCCACGCTCGCATTGGAGGGAAACTTCTTCGTCAAAACCGCAAACCCTGCCGCGATCGCACCTGATCCAATTTTCGTTCCTTTTAAAAACTTCACTTCTTGTCCAATCCAAACGTGATCGCCGATAAAAATGCTTTGGCTGGGGTTCAGTCGTTTCTTCGTTTCCATATCATAAATCAAATGTGGATCGGCATTCCGGAACAGCACATCGTAGGAAAACATATTATCATCGCCTACGAATAAATGTTTTTGCTCCGAAAGAATAATCCGCGTTTGTCCGCTAAAAGAATTATCTCGACCAAAATGAAGCACATTGTCATGGTGAAGATCGGCTTCCAGTTGATAAGGCCAAGCTGATCGCCCGAGGTAAATCACAGAATTATTTCCTGCAAAAAGCAGTTTGGTATCCTTGATTTTGGCTCCGTCTTCTACAAAAAGTAGATTGCCCGTCCCTTTAAAGCGAATGCTGCTATTTAAGAAACAACTGTCCTTTGTTTGATTCAAGTGAATCGTATTCGATTGAACACTTGTGGCATCTTGATAACTTTCCACTACTTCCAAGATTATCCCTACCTTTATCGCTTCTGATTTATGCTTTTATCATATCATTTTTTAAAGCGCATCGAAACGATAATTCCTTCGGTCAAATGAAGGATTTAATTTCACTATTTCGCGTGTAGCGATAAGCAGCTAAGCTTAGGAAGAAAAGCGTGTATCCTAGTAATACCAGTATGTTAAGACTAAGTCCAAAGAATTCTACTTCTTGTTGCAATTTGCTCACCGCGTCCATGACCCAAAATTGCGGCATGAATTCCGCAATTCTTTGCATGAAGTTTGGCATGATCTGGATGGGGATAAGCGCTCCTGAAAGCAATGTTGAAATCGTAAAAATTGTAGTTTGAACGGCTGACAAGCTCCGTCTGCTTTTAAAAATAAAGCCAAAGGCAAGCGAAATGGAGATCGCAAAAACAGCAAAAAGAGCTAAGACAGCAAAGAGCGATACTAGCGAAGTGCCTGAATTGATTTGAAACACAAAGCGCATCGCCAGTAAACAAATCAAAATTTCAGCGAGTAAAGTCACCAGTGAAAATAATGCTGTGCCCAAAATGTATTGCTTGCTGCTTACAGGCGTTGACATCAAACGATAAAACGTCCCTTCTTCTCTTTCTTTTAAAAGCAGTTCCCCGAGGCTTCCTGCTGCGTAAAGAAGCATCATACAAAAGAAGCCGATGATTTGCGCAGACATGCTTTTATCTATTTCACTTTTACTCGAGAGATTCACATTTTTTACGGTTAATTGTTCCGCTTCGTAAGCCGCGAAACTTTTGTTAAAGTCTTTCCCATCACTGATTCGTTCAATTTTAACCAGCTTTTCTAGTTGAGTTGCAAGCATTCGCTCAATGGATTTGGCAGTGTCCTCACTTTGTAGCGCCTTCACCTTAAAGTGAGATGGTTTTTCTTGCTGAATCGAGGTGTTTGCGCCTTTTTCCATCACTATGAGCGCATTTTTTTGACCGCCTAGTAGTTCTTTTTCGCCTTGCGCTTTTGAAACTTCTGTCACGGAGATGTTCTTTTCAGCTTTTAAAAGCTTCACAAGTGCTGTTGTGTAGGGGCCTTCATCTTGATTCGCAACGCCTATTTTAATCGTCTCACTTCCAAGGCTCGAACCATAAGCAAAAAAATAAATAAGAATGCTTATGATGGGAAGACCGACTAATAATAAAAGTCTTACTTTGGATTTTTTTAATATCTCCAAGTTATGCTTAAAAATCCACCCGGTTTGTCTCATCTTCTCAGGCCCTCCTTCTTTTTTGAACAAACAACACAAGCAACAAGAGAATTAGCGTCATGCCGAGGTTCATCGTAATTGGAATAGTCATGGCGCTTAAATCATGATTATAAAGAATTTCTCGACTGCTGATATTCGCCCAGCCGATGGGAGAAAGCTTCTGGATCGTTGGCGAAATCATCGGAAAATAAGCGCCGCCAATAAAGGCAAAAATGTTCACAACGATCATTGAAGCTCCGGCAATGGCCGGATTCCCATTGCTAAAGATATCAAGCGCCATCCCAAGAAAGACTGAAAAAATGCCTAAGCTTAGAAAGACAGCAAAAATAAAGATGCCGTATTCACCCCACTGGACGCCAAACACAAATTGAGAAACGAGCATCAAAATGATTAAAGCGAGTACTTGCACTGCTAATTCTCCAAAAAAGTTACCAAACAAAATTTGTGTTTTTCTAACAGGTGCCGTTTCTAAACGAACTATCGTATTTCGCAATTTTTCAGCGCGATAACTATTGATTCCGTAAACGAGTCCCATCATCATCGTCATACTGATCATGGCAATTGCATAATACTCAAATGATGAAACATTATCGCTTGTCGAAGCTTTTTCCGTTGTAATTGCCCCTTTTGGAAGTTTGACACGCTCTGCCGCTTTTTCAATTTGAGTCGGGTCAATGTTTACCGTTCCTTTTATAAAACTATACTCGGATGAAAAAGCTCCGATATAGCTGTCTAGCATGCCTTTTTCGATGGTATCTGGATAGTTTGTTGCAACCGTTAACTCTTCATTTTTCATACTGACAAAAGCTGTGGCTTTTCCTTTTTGTACTTTCTCTTTTCCAGTTGCTTCATTTTTCACTGCTGTAAAAGTAACGTTTTTGGATCCCGCAGCTTTCGCAAACTGTTCAAATGCTTGTCCGAGCTGACTTGAACCATCTTGCATGTAAGCAACTCGCAAATGAGCCGAAGTATCTTGATTAAAGGAACCCGAAAGCAAATTTCCAAGAACAAAGATCAAAGCGACCGGAAAAATAAGTGTAAAAATAAAATAATTTTTATCACGTAAAGTTAACTTGATTTGTTTTTTCAAATTGTGAAAAATCATTTGATTTCCTCCTCTTATTCATCCCGCAAATTTCGACCTGTTAAATTCAAGAAAACTGTTTCTAAGTTAATTTTTTCTTGATTCACTTCCAAAATCTCAAGTTTTCTTTCAAGCAGTAAGGACAAAACGCTATTTAACACATTCGTTTCATTTTTAGCGATAATATTCAAAGTGCTCGTACCTGTCCAGTTCACTTGCTCCACGCCTTTAATTCCTTTGATCGTTTCTTTTATCCCATCCATTTGTTCAGAAACCACGATATTCACTTCTTTGATATCTGTAACAAGGCTAACAAGTTCCTGCTCTGTGCCCTCTGCAATCACTTTGCCGTGGTCCATGATCGCAATGTAATCACAAATTTCTTCCACTTCTTCCATATAATGGCTCGTATAAATAATCGTCGTGCCTTTTTTATTTAACTCGCGGATAGACTCTAAAATATAGTTGCGCGACTGGGGATCGATCCCCACTGTTGGTTCATCCATCACCACTAATTCAGGCGTATGAGCGATCGCACAAGCAATATTAAGGCGCCGCTTCATTCCCCCTGAAAATTTATCGGGGCGGATATTTTCTTTATCAAGCAATCCGACAAACCGGAGCGCTTCCTTGCTTTTTTCGATTAATTCAGCACCACGAAAACCGTATAATCCCGCGAAAAACTTCACATTTTCAAGTGCCGTTAGCTCCTGATAGATAGCCAAGTCTTGCGGAACCAGCCCAATTTTCTTTTTGATGTCAAGCGCTTCGCTTTTAAGCGGCTCGCCAAACAAATCAATTTCACCTGTCGTTTTTTTGATTAAGCCACATAACATGTTAATGGCGGTACTTTTTCCTGCCCCGTTTGGTCCAAGCAATCCAAAAATCTGCCCTCTCTCAATCGAAAGTGAAAGTTGATCGGTTGCTACGACTTGGTCAAATTTTTTAGTCACATCTTTCATTTCCACAATTTTCATTCGTTTTTCTCTCCTCGCGTTCATTTCTTTTATTATAAAAAAAAGTGAGAGTTGCCAACAGTGCAATTTCTCACTTCTTTACCGTGAATTTCTCACGATTTATTGTATGGGAATGACAGTAGTCACTAAAAAACCATTTTTAGCGCGAAAAGTAACCGAGCCCCCAAGTTTTGCAGCTCGCTCTTCCATTCCCACTAATCCAAGACTTTTAGTAAATTGTTCAGGCGTTTTTCCATCATTTTGGATTTCGAAACGAATAAACTTATTTAAAACGACTAACTGGACGGAAACTTTCGAGGGTTTTGCATGTTTCAAGATATTCGTTAATCCTTCCGTCAAGTTTTGCTGTAAACAATACCAAATGGCTGGGCTAATTTTCTCAAGTACTCCACGCGCCCCGAAAAACGAACGAATTTGATACTCCATTTCAAATTGCTTAAGTTCCTGTTTGAGCCTTGTTATCCCCAAACTTTCTTGCGGTGGCTTCATTTCCTTCAGTGTTTGCTTGATTGATTCAATCCCCGCTTGATTAATTTGAATGGCATTGGTTAATAGTTCTTCTGCCTTTTGAACGTCTTTTTGAAGCACCAATTTGGCAGCTTCTAGTTGAATCAATCCCCCTGAAAGCGAATGCCCTAATTCATCATGAATCCGGTGTGAAAGTGCATTTCGTTCTTCTAGTTGAATCAAATATTTGTCTTCCATCTTTTGCGCTTCTAGTTGATCGAGCCGCTCTCGCAGTTTCCCTGTTTGGATCCGCAAGCGTTCGGCCTCTTGCTCTTTCTTTGCAAGTAAAACTGTCATTTTAATTAGTAAAAACTGGATAAATACTGTTCCTATAAGAAAAAAGGTATACATTAGTTGAAACCAATCATTGCGTTCTAAAATCAGTGGCAAAATCCCTAAAGCACACGGAAAAACAAGCGAGTTCCAAGAAAAACTTGTTTGGTCTGGCTTTAAAAGCGTGACTAACATGGACGGAAAAAGCAAGCAATAATAAGTCAAATCAAGTGGAAAACTCAAGATCAGCATGATTAGTAGCCCTAATTTAAATAAAAGCTCGTAGCGACTAAAGGTTTCAATACAAATTAAAAGTGTCAAATAAAGCAAGACAAAAAACAAATACAAAGCCATTTTTTCGCTTGAAACTCGTAAATAAAAAGAAAGCAGTAAAACAGCGAGCCCAGAAAAACCGTCAAAAATCAATTTATAGGTTCTCATAACATTCCGCCTTTTTCTCCTGTAAAATAAAGAATGGCTAGTTGCGTCCTGTGTTCAAGCTCGAGCTTGCTCAGTAAAGCAGAGATATTGTTTGCAACAGTTCCTTCTGAAATATAAAGGTGCTCCGCAATTTTCCGGTTCGAATAGCCACTTGCGACCGCTACTAAAATATCTTTTTCACGCGGCGTCAAATCAAATTGATCCAAATCTGTATGTTGCGGCTTACTTTGAAAACCGGTTTCGCGAATTTTATTCCAGATTTCATCTTGAATAATACTTTTCCCCTTAAAAACACTTCGAATCGCTTGAATGATTTCTTTTGGATCATTATTTTTAAGCAAATATCCTTTAGCCCCATCTTGAATCGCTTCAAAAATATAAGCATCATCATCAAACGTTGTGAGCATAATCACTTTAGTCTTCGTTTGCTCCGTTACAAGCTTCGTTGCAAGAACGCCATCCATTTCAGGCATTCGAATATCGAATAAAGCCACATCAATGGGATGTTCCAAGCAAAAATCCACCGCTTCTTGCCCGTTTTTAACTGTCGCAACAACTTCTATATCGGCTTCCATATTTAAAATAATTTCCATTCCACCAGTGATAAAAGAATTATCATCTGCAAGTAGCACTGTAATCATCTACTGTACCTCCCCGGTCAGCTTGTTGTCTAAGACTTCGCTAAAAATTCCGTCAAAACAGAAATCGCAAACGGAATCGCTTCTTCTTTCGGATTTAGTTTCGCATGATGCAAACCGTACGGCGAATCAACGCCAAGCCAAAACATCATCCCCGGAATTTCATCCAGAAAATAACCAAAATCTTCCCCCGTCATCGCAGCTTTCGCTTCCACGTAAGCATCCGGAAATTCCTGTTCTACAAATTCCACAAACCGCTTCGTTTCAGCCGCGTGATTATAAACTTCCAAATAAGCTGAACCTGGCAAAAATTCCACTTCACATTGAAAAGCTTCCTCCATGCCACGCGCGAGCGCTTTAAGTCGCGTCCAAATCAGCTCCATCGTTTCTTTCTTCGCCGTGCGGATCGTCCCTTCTAATAGCGCCGTTCCTGCGATTACATTTTGCACATCGCCGCCTGTGATTTTCCCGACCGTGATCACTGCCGCGTCCATCGGATCAACATTCCGGCTGATAATCGTTTGAATTTGCCCAACAAACTGGCTAGCCGCAACCACCATATCATTCGCTAGATGCGGATAAGCCGCGTGCCCAGATAGTCCCTTAAACGAAATGAAAAGTTCAGCTGTGTTGGCAAACAAGAGCCCTTCCCTTGTTGCAATTTGTCCAACTTTATACTCTGGCGCGATGTGAAGTGCATAAATTTCGTCTGGGCGAAAGTCTTCAAATTCAGCGCTTTCAAGAAGCGGCTTCGCCCCACCAGGACCTTCCTCTGCTGGCTGGAAAATAAAAACCAAATGATTCTTCGGTTGATTTTCAGCAAAAAAAGCGAGCACACCGAGCGCAATGCTCATATGAAAATCATGTCCACAAGCATGCATCTTACCATCGTGCTTAGAAGCAAACGGCAAACCCGTTTCTTCTTTAATCGGAAGAGCATCCATGTCCGTTCGGTAGCCAATCGTCTTCTCGCCTATCGTACCGCGAAGTCGAACCAAAATCCCCGTCCGCCAAGTCCTCAGTTCCAGAAAATCGTCATTTAAGTTTTCAATAAAATCGAGCAAGAAGCGCTGTGTTTCCACTTCCTCAAAGCCCGTTTCTGGAATTGTATGCAGTTTTCTTCTAATCTCAATAAATGGATCCATCGCTTATCAGCTCCTTTTCATAAAAAAAGCCGGATTTGACCTTAGTACGCCAAATCCAGCCACTTTTCTCTTATAATTGACGCAAACCTTGCATGATTTCTGTTTTCGATGCCGTTTTTGCATCCAGTTCCTTAAGTACGCGTGCCGGGATACCTGCAACAACCGTTCCTGGCTCAACATCTTTTGTAACAATTGCGCCAGCAGCAACGACAGCTCCTTTCCCAACGCGAACGCCTTCCAATACTACAACGTTTGCACCAATCACAACATCGTCTTCAATCACAACAGGATTAGCCGATGGTGGCTCAATCACGCCCGCAAGTACAGAACCTGCTCCAATGTGACAATTTTTGCCAACCGTTGCCCGGCCACCAAGTACAACGTTCATATCAATCATTGTGCCTTCACCGATCACAGATCCAATATTGATCGAAGCGCCCATCATCACGACTGCATTGTCATGAATCGTTACTTGGTCACGAATGATGGCCCCCGGTTCGATCCGCGCATTCACTTTTTTAAGATCAAGCATCGGAATCGCTGAATTTCTGCGATCATTTTCAATCACTGAATCCCTAATCTCAGCTTGATATTTTTCTAGAAGTGGTTCAATAACAGCCCATTCCCCAAAAATAGTCCCCACTTCATTATTGATAAAAGTTTGAACGCCTTCCGGAAAATCAATCTTTGAAAGATTCCCTTTCAAGTAAACCTTAACAGGCGTGCTTTTTTCACTATGTTGAATAAACGAAATAATTTGATGCGCATCCATTTGTTCCATTAACTAATCCTCCTAAAAATTCATCTTCCTTTAAGTTTGCCATAGCTACAGATGAGTTGCAAGGTATTCATTCATCACTTTCATAAAAGCATCCACTTGCGGAAGAGCGAGCGACTGTTCATAAGCAAGCAATGTCGTTTCCCGCCCGAGCACAGACCCATCTTTTTCAACAAGCGGAATCTCATGAATGCCTTCCGTATCCCCTAAAAGCGTAATTTCCGGTAAAATCGCAAAGCCAATTCCATTTAACGCCATTTGTCGTGACGTTTCCATTTGATCGACAAACATCGCTTGTTTCGGCATTTTCCCAAAATTCCGTTGCCAATAATCTTGAATGACCTGATAATAGTTTGAATCACTTCTAAACTGAATAAATGGCCGCTCTGACTCAAAAACCTCTTCAATCCGCTCAATTTCTTGATCTACCAAAACAAGTTTGTCCTTAAATAAAGGCTTGCGGACACTCTTCCAGTTCGTAGCCCCGCGGACAATTCCAAAATGAACCACACCTTGGGCAAGAAGTTGGTGAACTTCGCTACTCCAACCTGTTTGCAGTGAAATCCGCACTTTCGGGTAACGCGCCGAGAATTCCTTCAAGACACGCGGTAAAAAAGACTGGGCCACAACGCTCGCGCAAGCAATTCGAAGCGTTCCGCGAACCACACCTTCCATCGCTTCTAAATTTTCTTGGATTTCCCGTTCTCTTTCAATGACACTTGCTGCATGCTTCACGATTGCTTCTCCTTCTGGCGTCAGCAAAAGTCCCTTCTGCGTACGAACAAAAATCTTGGTATTCCAGCGACTTTCAATCGTTTGCAAGCGCTGCGAGAGAGCGGGCTGGCTAAGGAAAAGCTTTTCGGCACTTTTTCGCATATTAAGCTCATCAGCCAAGCAAACGAGCAATTCATATTCTGTTACAATCATGTTTTGTCCTCCACCTTAGAATGAATAAACCTGTTCACTTGCTTTAAAATCACACGACGCGTGAGTATCCCTTGAAATTCTTGCTCCTCATTCACGACACTAATAAAGGGTGCATCCACAAGCATGCTAACCACACGTTCCGCATCAAAGTTTTCTTTTACGACTGGAATATCAGTTTGCATAACGTCTTCCACTTTTAATGTTTCTAGCCGTTCAAATTCAATTTTTTCAAGTCCTAAAATGGCTTCCGTAATCATCGCTGCACTAATTAAGCCATAAAGTTTAAAATTATAATCCAAAACAGGGATCACAGAGTAACCACATTTTGTTAAAACTAAAAGCGCATGTTCTAAATTATTTCCAAGCTGTACGTGAGCAACCTTTTCGGCAGAGATCATATTTTCTTCAAGTTGATTTTTTATAAAAAATCCAAATTGATTTGAAATCATTTTATCTTTCCTCTTCTCAAGTATTGTCTTGAATCTTTTTTCTTTTCCTTCAAACGCTTCCACTTAAACATTCGCTTTCATTTTACCATAGTCACGCCATGATTGCCTCCCAAATAAACCATTTTTTGGGCAAAAAAATACTAGAACAGAAGAATCTGTTCTAGTTGTTTCTGCTTAATTTTCTTGTAAAGCTTCGAAAATTTCAATTGCTGTCATATCAATATCATCAAAATTATACTTACTGTTTGAATCGTGAATTTCGACTTCAAAAGACTGGGAAGGCTCGAAATATTTAACCTCACAAATAACCTTTCCTTCTTTTTCAAATCGTCTCGATTGTGTTTCAGCAGCGTCGTCGTTCTGCATAGCCTCCAACCGTTGAATAATTCCTTTTAACTGAGACATAACGCATTCTCCTCTCAAAATCCACCCGATGAGTTTTCCTCATCCACTTCATAATAATACTATCAAATTTTAGCGCAAATCACACCCAATAAGCAAGTATTCTTTTAAAATTTAACGCAATATTTTTTTTTAACTACTTAAAACAAAGGAAAACCACCCTGAAAATCAAGGCGGTTTTTATATGATTAATCTGTTTTTTCATTTTCAACAGATTGGAGTCTTAATTTAACAGCTCGCATGATGGTCTTTTTGCGATTAAAACCTTTCACACAAATTGTTTCAGATCCGAGAGTCACAAATACCTCTCCCCATGAACCACACGGATTAAAACCATAAGCATGTACTTTTAGCAATCCTTCTCGTGTTGGGAAAAACATCATTTCATAGTTTTCAGCCTTTGACATACGCCAAACTCCTTCCCCTTACATTTTGAGCGACCAGTGATTGAAAACGATTCTCAATTATTATAGTCCTCATTTTACGGGAAACAAACGAAATATGCAACTTTTTTTCAAAACAAAAAGAGGGACTTTTTCAATTTAAGTCCCTCAGACTGTCGAAAAACGCCCATCCCTCCATGAGAAAGAAGAGGGATGGGCGTTTTTTTCTATAAAAATGGAAAAA
>NZ_JAATJW010000119.1 GCF_011800755.1 Listeria valentina | reverse complement strand
ATTTAAAGGAGTGAGAATTATGGGGATTTGAATAAGAATTAAATCTGTTTTTAAAACAGTTGGATCACAGTTTTTGAAGATACTGAGGAAAAGGGGACAGGATATGAAGAAAATTTTATCAGCATTAGTTGTTGCAATGTTAGTATTTCTCACTATTTCACAAGCAATCACGCCGTTTAAAGCAAAAGCTGCGGAAACAGGAGTTACACTTGAAGTAGGTACTGAACAACAGCTGAAAGATGCGTTGAATAATGATTTAGTGACTAAAATTGTTTTAACAAATGATTTAGATCTAAATGCTTCAATGAATTATACAGTCAAACATGATGTAACAATTGAAGGTGGAAACCACAAAGTTGCACTTAACAATAGCAGTTTTGTGAGTGATTTGTCTGGAGCGGCAAGTGTCACTTTCTCTAACATTAATTTTACATCAACTTCTAGACCTATCTTTAAAACGAGTGTAGTTAATTACTCGGTTACGTTAGAAAACATAACTCTAAATGGTACTGAAGCTGTTTCGAATACAAACGGGACAACTTATGTAAAAGGAAATAATAGTATTACTACTACAGGATCAACTGATGTTTTCAGCGTGAAAAATCTTATTTTTGATAATACTTCAACAACAACTATCAAAAATACGGGAACTGCAAATACTATTCGAGCTTATTCATCAGGAAATGTACAAATTAATGCAGGTGCTAAATTATCAATTGATTCACAAGCAATGGGGATTTATCTAAGTGGTTCGCAACAGGAGCTAATTGTTGGGGACTCGGCTACTCTTGATGTTGTAAGTAGGTATGAAGGCGTTAAAGGTGTAGACGCTAGTGCCACTTTCTCTACTGGAAGTAAAGTGAAACTGAACTATCAAAAAGCAAGTGTTTCTTCGAAATCACGAATCTACATCAATCAAATAACAATGACAAAAAGTGCATCAGTAGAAGCGCTTTCTTCTCCGATTGCTTTATATGCAGTACAAATTTCTCCATCAGGAAAAATAGTAATGGATAGCGTGGCTTATTTTGATTTCAGAAACGAAAATCCTGCTGGTTTAGCTCTTTATATGGAAGGCAATGGTGGAATTCTTCAAACGACAAGCCAAAATATAGCAGCATGGGAAAAAGGAACGGATATTTTAGGAACGCCTAAATATACTTGGAAAAATCTAACATCACTTACAGATATTTATGGTAATAATAGCGAAGTTTCAACAACAAACGTTCCAGCTTTTGCAACAGAATTTAAAAATCAAAATTTCCAAAGATTGTCAAATGGATCCGTTACGAATGATAAACCTGTTATTAATGCGGGAGACAGTACGATCAAAGTTGGGGATACATTTGATCCAAAAGCAGGCGTAACAGCAAGTGATACAGAAGATGGCGACTTAACAAGCTCGATTGAAGTAATAGCAAATAATGTAGACACAAAAACACCTGGTACGTATGAAGTTACTTATAAAGTAACAGACAGTGACGGCAACGAAACAACGAAAACAGTTACAGTCACAGTGGGTACAAATGATAAACCAGTTATTAATGCAGAAGATAAAACAATCAAAGTTGGGGATACATTTGATCCGAAAACAGACGTAACGGCAAGTGACACAGAAGATGGCGATTTAACAAGCGCAATTGAAGTTACGGCGAATAACGTAGACACAACGAAAGCTGGAACTTACCAAGTAAGTTATAAGGTAACAGACAGCGATGGGAATGAAGCAACGAAGACGATTACAGTCACAGTGGGTACAAATGACAAACCAGTTATTAATGCAGAAGATAAAACAATCAAAGTTGGGGATACATTTGATCCGAAAACAGGCGTAACGGCAAGTGATACAGAAGACGGCGACTTAACAAGCGCAATTGAAGTTACAGCCAATACGGTAGATCCAACAACGGCCGGCACATATAAAGTGACGTATAAAGTGACAGACAGTGATGGCAACGAAACAACGAAGACAATTACAGTAACAGTTGAAAAAGAAACTGAAGGTACAATAACGGCCAATGACTTTACAATTGGAACGGATAGCTATGTAAGAGGCACGTATACGGGCGATGTAGAAAAAGTTCAACTTGTGGTCAATGGTGAGGCGAAACAAACGATCACAGTAACAGGTAATGCATATCAATACTATGCGAAAGACAAGATTTTAAACGAAACAGATGAAGTTTACGTGGTTGCGTTTGATGCAAACGGCAAAGAATTAGACCGTGCTCAAGTTAATGTGAAGAAACCAACTGCAGGGACAATTACAGCCAATGA
>NZ_JAATJW010000118.1 GCF_011800755.1 Listeria valentina | reverse complement strand
CTATAATATAGCTTTTAAAATCGAATAAACGTAATTTTTTAGGAAAGGATGGTTAGATGTTAGAAATACAGGAGGTAAGTGTTCACTACTCTAGCGACGAGTGGGCACTGGAAGAAATTGATTTTTCTCTGGAAGGACCCACGATAACAGGGATTATCGGACCAAATGGGGCTGGTAAATCCACATTACTAAAAGCAATTTTAAATATTGTTCCTTATTCAGGAAAAATTAAGGTGAACGGGGAACCAACAAAAAAATGGCTGAAGAAAATAGCCTATGTAGAGCAAAAAAGTGCGATTGATTTTACATTTCCCATTACTGTAAAGGAATGCGTGTCACTTGGAACTTATCCGGAAGTGGGGCTTTTTAAGCGCTTGCGAAAAAAAGATTGGGAAAAAACGATGCAAGCTCTTGAAATTGTCAAAATGGAGCGTTTTAGCAATCGGCAAATTAGTGAGTTATCTGGCGGACAATTCCAGCGTGTCTTGCTCGCAAGGTGTCTTGTCCAAAATAGTGAAGTGATTCTTTTAGATGAACCGTTTGTCGGGATCGATGCGATCAGTGAACAAATTATTATGCAAACACTGGAACAACTTAAGCGGACAGGGAAAATGATCTTGATTGTGCATCATGATTTGAGTAAAGTCGAGCAGTATTTTGATCAACTTATTTTACTGAATCGACGCCTAATTGCAGCTGGGCCAACCCAAAGTGTTTTTCAAGAAGCTCCTTTGCGGAAAGCTTACGGTGAAAATATCTTTATTAAGGAAGGAAGTGTAACATGATTGCGAGTTTCTTAGACGGTTTGCAAAATTTTCATTTTTTGCAAAATGCGCTCATTACTTCGCTTGTTATCGGTGTAGTTTCAGGCACCATTGGTTGTTTTATTATTTTGCGAGGCATGTCGCTTATGGGAGATGCGATTTCCCACGCGGTTCTTCCCGGGGTAGCGATTTCATTTATTTTAGAGATTAATTTTTTTATCGGCGCGATTCTCTTCGGATTATTGGCATCAATTATGATTACGTATATTAAATCCAATAGTGTCATCAAAGGAGATACTGCGATTGGCATCACATTCAGTTCTTTTTTAGCTCTTGGTGTCATTTTAATTGGCGTAGCTAACAGTTCAACGGATTTGTTCCATATTTTATTTGGAAATATTTTGGCCGTACAAGATGTGGATAAATGGATTACGATTGGCGTTTCAGTTTTTGTTCTTGCGATCATTGTGTTGTTTTTCAAGGAGTTACTCATCACTTCTTTTGATCCGCTCATGGCAAAAGCACTCGGAATGAAAGTTCAATTTTATCATTATTTATTGATGCTACTTTTAACGCTTGTTTCAGTTACAGCGATGCAAAGTGTAGGAACGATTTTGATTGTGGCGATGTTAATTACACCAGCTGCGACGGCGTACTTATTTTCAACAAGCTTGAAGAAAATGGTCATCTTATCAGCTTTTCTGGGCGCGTTAGCTTCATTTGTCGGCTTATTTATCGGTTATAGCTTTAATGTAGCGGTTAGTTCGAGCATTGTACTGACTTCGGCACTTTTCTTTGCAGTGAGCTTTTTCTTGTCGCCGAAACAAAAATTCTTTAGAAAGAAGGCTAGAATCAATGAAAATTAATTGGGAAAAGGGAATAAAATGGTTGCTGCCTGTTTTGTTTTTATTTGTTTTAACGGCTTGCTCAAGCGCTAAAGACTCATCAAATGGAAAGGGAAATCAATTAAATGTAGTCGTAACGAACTCGATTCTAGCAGATATCACAAAAAATATTGCCGGCAGTAAGGTGCAGCTTCATAGTATTGTCCCGGTCGGAAAAGATCCGCATGAATATGAGCCGCTCCCTGAAGATGTCAAAAAAACTTCAATGGCGGATGTGATTTTTTATAATGGAATTAACCTAGAAACGGGTGGAAATGCTTGGTTCACGAAACTAATGAAAAATGCGAAGAAAAAAGAAAATCGGGATTATTTTGCTGTGAGTGAGGGCGTTAAAGTCATTTATTTGGAGGGAAAAGAGGAAGAAGGAAAGGAAGATCCGCATGCTTGGTTGAACCTTGAAAATGGAATCCAGTACGCGAAAAATATTGAAAAAGAGCTTTCAAAAAAAGATCCGGACAATGCTGCTTATTATAAGAAGAACTTGCAAAGCTATGTCGATAAGCTATCTAAACTGGATCAAGAAGCAAAAGAAAAATTTAAAGCAATCCCAAAAGCTAAAAAAATGATCGTCACTAGTGAAGGATGTTTTAAATATTTCTCGAAAGCATATCAGATTCCTTCTGCTTATATTTGGGAAATTAATACGGAAGAGGAAGGGACTCCTGACCAAATAAAAACTTTGGTGCAAAAATTGCGAAATAGTGAAGTGCCGGCATTATTTGTGGAAAGTAGTGTTAGCGACAAGCCAATGAAAAGCGTCGCAAAAGATACAGGCATTCCTATCCATGCAAAGATTTTCACGGATTCAGTTGCGAAGCAAGGAGAAAATGGAGATAGCTATTATGAGATGATGAAGTGGAACTTGGATAAAATTTCAGAAGGATTGTCTAAATAAAAACTTTGAAAGTGACTGTTTACTAATTTTTATTTTGTAAAGCAGTCACTTTATATATATTTTTGTTCACAAATAGGCTAATTGAGGGAGAAAAATTTTGCTTTTTCTCTAAAAAAAAAGAATAAAAAAAGCAAGAAAACGCTTAAAAATCATAAATT
>NZ_JAATJW010000117.1 GCF_011800755.1 Listeria valentina | reverse complement strand
CATTTTTATAGAAAAAAACGCCCATCCCTCTTCTTTCTCATGGAGGGATGGGCGTTTTTCGACAGTCTGAACCATTTCGAAATCGAAATGGTTTTTGCTTTACAAAAGATCAGTTTTCTTTTAAGATGATAGTGAGTACTCACTCATTTTTAATCTGAAGGAGTGAAAGAAATGGAAGCCATAATTGAAGCAAGCGGATTAAATGTAGGTTTTAAGCACAAGCAAGTCTTGTTTGATTTATCGCTAACTGTGAAGCGCGGTGAAATTTATGGTTTGATTGGTCCATCAGGAGCTGGGAAAACCACCCTTGTAAAAACCATTATCGGCATGGAAAAAGCGCAAAGTGGAAGCGTTCAAGTGTTAGCGCATTCCATGCCTAGCCTTGCAGTGATGGAAGAGATCGGTTATATGGCACAATCCGATGCTCTTTACGCGGACCTCACGGCTAGAGAGAATCTCGACTTTTTTGCTTCGCTTTATCGCCTGAAAGGGAAAAAGAAAGAAAAACGAATCGAATATGCGGCAAGTCTTGTTAATCTCACGGCTGAGCTCGGGAAAAAAGTAGCAGCTTTTTCTGGTGGAATGAAGCGAAGATTGTCACTTGCTATTGCCGTGTTACCAGACCCTGAAGTATTGATTTTGGATGAGCCAACGGTTGGAATTGACCCAGAATTGCGCCTTTCCATCTGGGAAGAATTGCAAACGCTTAAAGAAAGCGGCAAGGCGATCCTTGTCACGACGCACGTCATGGACGAAGCAGAAAAATGTGATCGACTAGCGATGATTCGGGATGGGCGCGTGATTGCAGCGGGAACTCCAGATGAATTGAAACAAGAAACAGGCAGTCAAAACTTGGAGGCGGTATTTCTTAAATTTGGGAGGGAGACGGAATGAGAGTTTTAGCGATTGTAAAGCGAATTGTGAACCAGTTTAAACGAGACAAACGAACGCTTGCGCTGATGATGCTCGCGCCGCTCCTTTTGATCACGCTCCTCAATTATATGTTTAACGGGAGTAGCGTCGATCCTAAAATTGGCGTGAGTGGTCTGAATGAAAGTATGATTACAGCACTGAAAGATAAAGATCTAGATGTCAAAAAATATCAATCTGCTGAAAATCCTACGAAAAAGATCAAAAATGATGATCTGGATGCTTTTTTAGATTTAGAGGGCCAAAAGCTTGCGATCACCTATGAAAATAGCGATCCCTCCGTTACGACACAAATTAATGCGAAGCTGCAGGGAGCACTTATGGCCGAACAATCAGCAGAAATGAAGCAAGCCGCTCAGTTACTGAAGCAAACGATGAAACAACTGGAAAAAAATGGGGCAGGAGTGGAAGTGTCAAAAGCCGCGAATTTAACTGGTGAAGCTCCGCAGATGGAAATGAAAGCGAGCTATGTGATCGGCGATAAAAATACAAGCTATTTCGACACAATCGGCCCGATTTTCATTGGCTTTTTCGTCTTTTTCTTTGTCTTTTTGATTGCAGGGATTTCTTTCTTGCGTGAGCGGACTACAGGCACGCTTGAACGACTACTCACAAGCCCTATTCGGCGTTTTGAAATTGAGCTGGGCTACATGATTGGTTTTGGGATTTTTGCGCTGATCCAGTCTGTCCTTGTCGCCTTATACTCCATCCATATTTTAGGAATGATGCAAAATGGGTCAATCTGGTATGTTCTTTTAATTACACTCACACTTGCGATGGTTTCTCTCGCGCTTGGAATGTTGCTATCCACATTTGCGAATAATGAGTTTCAAATCATTCAATTTATCCCAATTGTCATTGTCCCTCAAGTTTTATTTTGCGGTATTTTTTCACTTGAAGGGATGGCGGACTGGTTGCAGTGGCTTGCCCATATCATGCCAATGTATTACGGGGCAGAGGCCCTTAAAGATATTATGATTCGCGGGGAAGGCTTCACTGGATTTGCAAGCAACTTTTATATCTTGCTTGGCTTTGCAGCCATATTTTTGATTTTAAATATCTTCGCACTGAAAAAATATCGTAAAATTTGACTTAGGAGCGAAAATAAGTGGAAAATAAACAACCGGATTTATTAAAACAAATTCTCAATGTGACGGAAAAAGACCAGTATATGAGTGAGAAACAAAAGAAAATTTTACAAGCCGCGACCGAGCTTTTCGCAGAGAAAGGTTTTTCCGCAACTAGTACGAATGAAATTGCCAAGCGGGCGGGCGTTGCAGAAGGTACCATTTTTAGGCACTACAAAACGAAAAAAGAGTTGCTCATGGCAATCACGATGCCAACACTCGTCGAAGGGGTTATCCCATTTTTAGCAAAAGAATTTACAGAAGAGGTTTTTGAAAAGGAATATCCTGATTTTCGAGCATTTATTGAACAATTGATTCGAAATCGCTTTGAGTTTGCCCGTGAAAATGGAAAATTACTTAAAATTTATTTTATGGAGCTGATGTACCATAATGAGCTTCGCGCACAGTTTTCTGAGATTTTTATGACGCATGTAAAAGATAAATTTGAGTGTGTGATTGACTATTATAAAAGAAAGGGAGAATTGAAAGACTTTCCAAATAGTACGATTATGCGAGCTTTAATTACGAATATTGTGGGTTTCATGATTACACGTTTTGTAGTGATGCCAGATGCTAAATGGGAAGACGAGCAAGAAATTGAATTTACGATCGATTATATTTTGAATGGAATTTTAAAATGAAAAAAGGAGAGAAAAACAATTGTTTTTCTCTCCTTTCAGACTGTAGACAAAGTAGTGAAAAACTTTGTTTACAGTCTTTTTTTAGATATACTTGTGATAGAACATAC
>NZ_JAATJW010000116.1 GCF_011800755.1 Listeria valentina | reverse complement strand
ATAACAAAATACACTCCTTCTAAAGTGAACTAGATTTTTTATTCCTAGTGTCTACTTTATAGGGAGTGTATCACCTGATGGTTTATATGGAGATTATTTAATCCTATATAGACACCCAGATCTTTTTAACGGCACTTTATGGACTTTTTTAAAACGGTGAATTATCTGGAGTAATCCAGTGGTTGTTCGTCTTTTTTATAGATCTCCCTTTAGCTACATCCATCATCTATTTTCCTATCAGGTTGGCCACAATAGTAATTAACCATAGATGTACGGGGTAAAAAACGTAAAAAAGATATTTATAAAATTTCTTAGTACTTCCTTTTTTACCATTATATAAACGAATAAAAGGGATTGCTAAGATAATCATAAACGAATAATTGCCTGCAAAAATCATATTCCATATATTTTGCCAAGATATTACTTGTAATCCAGAAAAAATTTCAAAATAAAAAAGGAACCCTGCTAAAATGAAATAACCAATATCTCTTATTTTCCATTTTTCTCGGTAGAAATAACTAATTAACATAAATGGAATAACTACAATTCCACCTTCAGTTAAAAAAAGCCCAAAACTGCATAACAAAACCACACTTATAGCACTAAAGACTTTTTTTAGTTTTCCTTTCTTCTTTTGAATTATTTCGACGAAACCTAAAATAGTAACACCAACAGCTAATGTTAAGAATATATTATTTTCAACAACTACACCTCCTATTCTTCCAACTGTATGATTAAGTAGTGTATTTCCAAGAAACATTACTATCGCAGCGCCGTATAGACGAAACAAATACTTGGCTCTGCTTCTTGTATAGTAAAAACCCTCTACAGCCATAAAAGCAAATATAGGTGCCACGCAACGAGTTAACAATCCAAAGGCAACACTTAAATAGCTTCCATATTCATAATAAGTAAGTAAAGGTTCAATATGGTCTAATATCATTAAAAACATCATACTAAGCTTTAGTTGATTAGCATTCATCTTTTCATCATCTCCTTTCAGCATAGTTGACCTGTATAGGCGCTATTCTCTATGAATTTAAACGTCAAAATCTTCATTTTCTTTCGCTCATACTACGTGAATAAACCCATACATTGATTTCCTCATCTCATCAATGACTCGAAGCTTATAGACATAGAAAGATACTTAACACTCTTTCTTTGAAATAATAGACTTCATTTTTTCTACTTAGAGCTGACTAATATCCGCTCTCCTCCTAGTTACAAAAGTTTTATCACCTTTGCAGGGGTTTGTCTAAGCATTATTTCTTTATAGTCTTTTACATAAGAGCCCTTCACCTTTAATTTTAAAAAGTGGTCTTTCTTTAATACGTGCGTATTTCTAAATTCAATCACCTTCGCCTTTCCCTCTTCATTGATCGCTTTCTGTCTATATATGACCCCTCCATATGCATTCACATTCACTAGTTCATTAATTCTCACAAATACCACTTCTTTTTTACAAGCGGATTATATTGATCCATAATCTCTGCAAGTCCTCCTACTTGATTAATGGTAATTAACTTAGCTTCCACTAAAACTATACACGCAACTATACCAAAATTTAAAATCCATACTAGTAGTTTTTCATTTCCCCCCTCTATCTCTAGTTTTCCATCCCATTATTATATAGAAAAGATTAGTCTTTTAAATCCATCGGAGGCAAGAATTTTTCTACAACAATAGTCGCATACTCCTTTCTTTTTTTATGATTAGTTAAGTTTATGAATTTTTGATTGGCTAAATAGATATTTTAATGCAATAATCCTTCTCTTTCTTTTCTCCTTTTTTTCGTAAAAAGTCTAGTTCTTTAACCATCTCAAAAAATTCTTGATTCATCAGATAAAATGAATTTAGAATCGACAAAACTTTTTATAAAAGGTATTCCACAGTTTCACATTAATGTGCCATGGATTTTGGTGGCTACTTAATATATACTTTTGTATAAGCGGCTGAAGTTTTTTCGAAAAATTAGCCGGACTTGTTCGGACTAACCTTTCAAATACAGACATTTTCAACCAAAGTGGAAAATTATAAACACCCTTCTGTTTATCTTCTATCTGACAGCCATAAACCAAGAGAAAAATCTCATTTAGTTGATAATGAATACGCTTATCGACATGCATAGCTCCTAATTCTACCAGTTTTTGAATAATTTTTTCTTCTTTTTTGAGTAAAAACAATAAGAAATAGTCAAGTAGTTTCTCTTTTTCTAACTGCACAACTACGTCTTTAATCTGAAATTCTCTATATTCGGTATATTCAAATGCTTCAAAATGACTGTCTAACTGATTCTGAAAAACAAATTGGTCCTTTCCTGCTAGTTGATAAATGATTTGCTTTTTTCCATAACTAGCTGCAACAAGCCCTGTATCAATTAATACAAATTTATCTGTTGGATAAGAAATTTTTTGTCCTTGCCCTATGGTTTTCTTTTTTCCCAAGACATGCTTCCTCAAGTAGAATGGAAATAGATCATCATTTTCGATATATGCTTGAAATTCTAAGAAACTCATTGTTGTCCTATCCCTTCCTTTCAAAGAAAAACAAAATTTAAATGTATTTATCAAATAGCATTTACTGATCTAGAGAAGTATCCGCCTGCTTCTCTTAGTTTTGTGTGATTAGCTTTAATTGTTCGCTATTTGCCCTTTTTTCGGTAAATCAAATACGATTCGTTTTCTTTTGATTCATTTTAAGCTTATTCAAGAAAAAACATCCTGAATTATCTTTTTTATTCACTCGGACTCAAATCGTTGCTCGCTCGGCAAAACCATACATTTTTCCAGTTGTTTCATCTAACAACTTAAATTT
>NZ_JAATJW010000115.1 GCF_011800755.1 Listeria valentina | reverse complement strand
GGAAAGTTCTTTTTGAGGTTAAGTCCTCGATCGATTAGTATTTGTCCGCTCCATATGTCGCCATACTTCCACTCCAAACCTATCTACCTGATCATCTTTCAGGGATCTTACTTTCTTAAAGAAATGGGAAATCTCATCTTGAGGGGGGCTTCACGCTTAGATGCTTTCAGCGTTTATCCCGGCCGCACATAGCTACCCAGCGATGCTCCTGGCGGAACAACTGGTACACCAGCGGTGCGTCCATCCCGGTCCTCTCGTACTAAGGACAGCTCCTCTCAAATTTCCTGCGCCCGCGACGGATAGGGACCGAACTGTCTCACGACGTTCTGAACCCAGCTCGCGTGCCGCTTTAATGGGCGAACAGCCCAACCCTTGGGACCGACTACAGCCCCAGGATGCGACGAGCCGACATCGAGGTGCCAAACCTCCCCGTCGATGTGGACTCTTGGGGGAGATAAGCCTGTTATCCCCGGGGTAGCTTTTATCCGTTGAGCGATGGCCCTTCCATGCGGAACCACCGGATCACTAAGCCCGACTTTCGTCCCTGCTCGACTTGTCAGTCTCGCAGTCAAGCTCCCTTGTGCCTTTACACTCTGCGAATGATTTCCATCCATTCTGAGGGAACCTTTGGGCGCCTCCGTTACTCTTTAGGAGGCGACCGCCCCAGTCAAACTGCCCACCTGACACTGTCTCCCCACGCGCTAAGCGTGGCGGGTTAGAATGGTCATACAGCGGGGGTAGTATCCCACCAGCGCCTCCTCGTATGCTGGCGCACACGATTCAATGGCTCCTACCTATCCTGTACAAGCGGTACAAACATTCCATATCAGGTTGCAGTAAAGCTCCACGGGGTCTTTCCGTCCTGTCGCGGGTAACCTGCATCTTCACAGGTACTATAATTTCACCGAGTCTCTCGTTGAGACAGTGCCCAGATCGTTGCGCCTTTCGTGCGGGTCGGAACTTACCCGACAAGGAATTTCGCTACCTTAGGACCGTTATAGTTACGGCCGCCGTTTACTGGGGCTTCAATTCTGAGCTTCGCAAGAAGCTAACCCATCCTCTTAACCTTCCAGCACCGGGCAGGCGTCAGCCCCTATACGTCACCTTACGGTTTTGCAGAGACCTGTGTTTTTGCTAAACAGTCGCCTGGGCCTATTCACTGCGGCTCTCTCGGGCTTTCACCCTATCAGAGCACCCCTTCTCCCGAAGTTACGGGGTCATTTTGCCGAGTTCCTTAACGAGAGTTCTCTCGCTCACCTTAGGATTCTCTCCTCATCTACCTGTGTCGGTTTGCGGTACGGGCAGTCTTTCTCTCCTTAGAGGCTTTTCTTGACAGCGTGAAATCAGGGACTTCCGTACTTTATTTCCTTCCCCATCACAGCTCATGCTTCACAAGAAGCGGATTTGCCTACTTCTCACACTCACTGCTTGGACGCACACTTCCATCCGTGCGCTCCCTTATCCTTCTGTGTCACCCCATCGTCAAACAACAAAGACTGGTACAGGAATCTCAACCTGTTGTCCATCGCCTACGCCTATCGGCCTCGGCTTAGGTCCCGACTAACCCTGAGCGGACGAGCCTTCCTCAGGAAACCTTAGATATTCGGTGGAAGGGATTCTCACCCTTCTTTCGCTACTCATACCGGCATTCTCACTTCTAAGCGCTCCACTAGTCCTTCCGGTCTAGCTTCGTCGCCCTTAGAACGCTCTCCTACCACGAATCCCTGACGGGATTCATCCACAGTTTCGGTAATACGTTTAGCCCCGGTACATTTTCGGCGCGGGGTCACTCGACCAGTGAGCTATTACGCACTCTTTCAAGGATGGCTGCTTCTAAGCCAACCTCCTGGTTGTCTAAGCAACCCCACATCCTTTTCCACTTAACGTATATTTGGGGACCTTAACTGGTGGTCTGGGCTGTTTCCCTTTCGACTACGGATCTTATCACTCGCAGTCTGACTCCCGAGGATAAGTCAATGGCATTCGGAGTTTATCTGAATTCGGTAACCCGAGAGGGGCCCCTAGTCCAAACAGTGCTCTACCTCCATGACTCTTACCTCGAGGCTAGCCCTAAAGCTATTTCGGAGAGAACCAGCTATCTCCAAGTTCGATTGGAATTTCTCCGCTACCCACACCTCATCCCCGCACTTTTCAACGTACGTGGGTTCGGACCTCCAGTAAGTATTACCTTACCTTCATCCTGGACATGGGTAGATCACCTGGTTTCGGGTCTACGACCTGTTACTTCATACGCCCTATTCAGACTCGCTTTCGCTACGGCTCCGCTTTTTCCGCTTAACCTTGCAACAAATCGTAACTCGCCGGTTCATTCTACAAAAGGCACGCTATCACCCATTAACGGGCTCTAACTACTTGTAGGCACACGGTTTCAGGTACTCTTTCACTCCCCTCCCGGGGTGCTTTTCACCTTTCCCTCACGGTACTGGTTCACTATCGGTCACTAGGGAGTATTTAGCCTTGGGAGATGGTCCTCCCGGATTCCGACGGAATTTCACGTGTTCCGCCGTACTCAGGATCCACTCGGGAGAGAAGACCATTTCGACTACCGGGCTGTTACCGTCTCTGGCGGGCCTTTCCAAGCCGCTTCATCTATCGCCTTCTTTTATCACTCCACAATGAGTGTCCTACAACCCCAAGAAGCAAGCTTCTTGGTTTGGGCTCTTTCCGTTTCGCTCGCCGCTACTCAGGAAATCGAATTTTCTTTCTCTTCCTCCGGGTACTAAGATGTTTCAGTTCCCCGGGTCTGCCTTCCCTACGCTATGTATTCACGTAAGGATTCTATCCGACTAAAGATAGAGGGTTCCCCCATTCGGAAATCTCTGGATCAAAGCTTACGTACAGCTCCCCAAAGCATATCGGTGTTAGTCCCGTCCTTCTTCGGCTCCTAGTGCCAAGGCATCCACCGTGCGCCCTTCCTCACTTAACCTCATCCTTCTTACGAAGGTGCTGTTGTGTTTTCATAAACGTGCGATCGCTTATGAAAACGGAAAGATTCTTTCTCGGTTTGATTCTCGGTTTTGGTTGAAGAAAAACCTACGGTTTCTCTTCGTCTTTCTACACTAACTTTTCTTATCTAGTTTTCAAAGAACA
>NZ_JAATJW010000114.1 GCF_011800755.1 Listeria valentina | reverse complement strand
GTTATATATTCTTCGGTTAATGGTCGATCTTTAATTAACTCTAGAACAATATTTTCATTTGCAATGTCTTTAGATAAGCTTTTGTTCATTTCTAAACATAATTCATAGCACTTTTTTATTAATAGCATTGGATGTAGGATAGATAGAGGTTAAGAAAGAATTAGAGGAGATTCAAGAAGAACTTAGCCAACTATCTCTAGAAAAAGTCATTTGGGATGCAAAAATGTCATCGAAGAGCTTATTAATGCCCCCGTATACACGTTATACAGGTTCTTTACTAGGGAACTTAACACGTGAATCAATTGAATCGTTAGACGGTGTATATTTTAAAGGTTACTACAATGATAAGTTTTACAAAATATGGGACTATGTTGAAGAGTAGATAAAGATAAGATTACCTATGCTTCAATTCGTAAAAAATATTATGGATATAAGGAAGTATTCTCAAAAAGGGGGATACTTCTTTTTATTGTTAAAGTGTCAATAGAGTATTCTCTAACAGTACTTGGTGTTTTTGGGTATCTTTAGCCATTTTTAGTGAGCCAATTGAGTGGGGCAAAAAAATTAGATTTTAGGTGAAACATGAAAGAGAGGAAGCTAGAATCTCTTATCAATGATAAGAATGTGACAGATATGTGACATAAATGTGTCAAAACCTCTTTTGTCAGTGAAAAAAATGCAAAAAAGGGACTTATACATCCAGTAGGAATCGCTATAATAAAATTATCAGTCATTTTCAAGGAGAAGGTATAGTTATGAAAATTAAAGAATTTTGGAGTATGTCCAGACAAAAACATGTTTTTCAAAATTATATTAGCCAGAATGTTTCTAAGGAAATAGAAAGCATAGATGAAGGAATCCCTTATGTAATAAAAGAACAAGAAATAATTATTGTAAAGCGAGGTGTGGGCTTAGCATTAGCAAAAGCAAAAAAACAGGTAAGAATCCCTTGTCAACTAATTACTGAGGGAATGATTATTATGAATCCTAACAGAAGTGTAATTTTTGAGTTGAGTGCGCTCGAAAATCTCATAATAGAAAAGTTTAAGTTTGAAGAGCTTTTGTCATTTATTGAAGCTGAAAAGGTGGCCAATATTTTTTGGCTAGAACTGCTAGAACAAGATTCCCGTCAATTAATTAATATAGGAATGAGTCCTACAGATAAAATCTGCTATCAACTTGTCTATATCTGCCGGGAATTTGGGGAAAATAAAACTTCGGAAGAAGTAGAACTTCCTAATTGGTTTTCAGCTAAACTTTTAGCAGCGGTTAGTTTTATAGGATATTCACACACAAAAATAAGAGAATTAATGCAGAAGAAAGTACTGTGGAAGAAAAAAGGAAGGTGGCGTGTAAATCTCAACTATCTGGGTAGTTATGATCAATTTTTAGATAAATCTGATTAGTTAGGATGTTAATGTGTATCGTTTTGGCTTATTTCCGAATAATTATAGGCGTGACTAGATTTGATAAAACACTTTTTTTAGGACAGTCCAGAAAATATGGCGAAAATGTGTCTAAAAGAGGGAAGGGGATGTTAAAAAACATAAATTTATGGATTCTGAGTAAATAAAAAATTGCTAAAATAAGATGTGATAGTAGATTTTCTAAGAAAAAGGAGGTGTCTAAGCATAATAGAGTACCAATACTTTGATTTAAATGTTCATACCATAAATAATGTCTTTTAAGGGGAGAGTAAGAAATGAAATTTAGGAAGATAAAGATTTTCACGTTGGTCATTGCATTGGGTATACAGGTTCCTTTACAAACGCATGCTGTAGGAGTAAATGGAACAGATACTGGAGAGAACACAACCAATCAAGAGACTGTACCGACAACAACAGCTAACGCTAATGAAGAAAAGAATACACCGCAAACACGTGCGGAAACAGAAGCACTTAGAACTTTATCCGATTGGTTTCCAGATCCAGGGTTTGCAAAAGGGATTGCTAATTTACAAGGTTCTGATACAGATTTATCTTTTACAGCTACAGGTTTAGCAAAATATATGGATGATTGGCATAATGTTCTCTTACTGGATAGTCTTTATAGTTTGCCAGTTCCTGTTAAATCTTTAGAGGGGGATGGCATGGATGTCATTCGAGATCATATTAAGAAATTAACCATTCGAGGTGGAGAAATCACAGATTTTTCTCCATTAGCCGGAGCAGCTAATTTACAAACGCTGTATATCTCAAATTTGCCAACGCTATCCAATCATTTAAATAGTATAGAATCAGTAATTTCGAACTCTCCTCAGCTAACAACCTTACAGCTCGAAAATAATCAATTAACAGATCAAGATATAGAATCACTGGGTAAATTTAGTTCTTCTTCTATTGATACGATTACTTTATTAGGAAATCAAATTACTAATTTAGATGCCCTAGACTTGAGTCAGTTACCTAACCTTAGTGTACTCAACTTAAATCAAAATGAAATTAGTGACTTCAATCGTATTGTCAATAAATTTAATTTAAGTCCAAGGCGAATTAATTTCACATTAAATCAAAACCATATTTACGATGTTTCATCATTAAATGGGATAGCTTCTAAATTGAATCGTGTTTCTCTTGCAAACCAAACGATAACGTTACCTGCTATTCCATATAGCGATCATTTAGAAATACAGAATCCTGTAATCGATAACAATAGTGAACAAGTAGATCCAGCAACGATAAGTGATAACGGAAGTTATACAGATGGAAAAGTCTCTTGGGATCTCAATGGTTATCAAGATACAGTTTCTTTTACTTTTAATAAAACCATTGAATACGTTAATTTTCTAGGAGAGACAGCTACTGCCGTTTTTAGTGGAACAGTGACACAGCCATTAATTGAAGCTGCGGAATCCTCCGTGACTACTCGGTATGTAGATACAAAAGGGCATGAATTGGCTCCTGAAATTGTTCAAACAGGGACAGTAGGGGATGCATATACCACCAAGTCGAAAGCGATCGAAGGTTGGACATTAACAGAAACACCAGCAAATGCCGCAGGCAAATTCACAGATGCAGCTCAAACGGTGACTTATGTGTATGAAAAAGCAGATGGTGCACCTGTCACAGTGAACTATGTAGATGGAGAAGGAAATGAATTAGCGACTTCGCAAACCTTAACAGGGAAATATGGAGATGCGTATACGAGTGAGTCGAAAGCGATCGAAGGCTGGACATTAACAGAAACGCCAGCAAATGCCGCAGGCAAATTCACAGATGCAGCTCAAACGGTGACTTATGTGTATGAAAAAGCAGATGGTGCACC
>NZ_JAATJW010000113.1 GCF_011800755.1 Listeria valentina | reverse complement strand
GTGAGGATTAAATATTTATGTAGTCGAAAAGGAATGTCGTTGAAAGATTTATCTAGTGAAATAGGTTTATCTTTTAACGCGCTTTATAGATGGGATGCCCATACTCCCTCTGTTGATAATGTTGTCAAAGTAGCGGATTACTTTCATGTTTCGATGGACTATCTGTTAGGGCGAGATGAATATATTGAGCCTATCATGAATCAAGAGGCTGTGCATGAAATTGCAGCAGAATGTGCGAATTTAACCAATCAAACATTAGCCTCTTTAGCAACGATTGAGAAACAATTAAAAAAATATATGTAACGGAGGCACAAAAATGACATTCAAAAAAGGCGATCGAGTGAAGCATAAAGAGTTTGATTTGATAGGTGTTGTTAAGAGAGTTGACGATGATATCAGCTACTGGAATGAACCCGTTCTTTGGCTTGAGGATGAGAATGAAGATTGTTACTTTTGTGAATCGGAGTTTGAAAAAATAGAAGTTCAGAAAGTACCGAGTTGTTTTGATGAATGGGTGAAAAAGTGCACTCATACATACTGGTCTCCAGCGCAAAATTTCTATAATTTTTCAATACAATTCTTTAACGGAGAGTTGACCAGCGATCTTGAGGACTGGTTAGAAGGGAGTTGTTATGGGGAAGAACGGCTAAACATCGTGTTAGATGCTTTGCAAAATGGCTATGAAGTCGAACAAGATGATCAGCTTTATTATGTTAGATTTCCGAACACAGGTGAAGATGAGGCTTATCTAAACTATGAATTACCGACAAAAAAATTACGGTTTATGAGTAAAGAAGAAGGAGGAGGCTATCAAACAAAATTCACAGAATCTGAAATTAGAACAGATGAATTAAGCGCGCTTGATTCACGATTTTGGAAGTTTGCGGTACCTGCTGTAGAAGAGGAGGAGGAATAAAAATGGGATTTTTAGATAGCATGGCAAATCAGTTTATGAAAGACGAATTTGAAAAAGAAACCACTTATAAAGTGGAATGGGAAGGTACAGGCGTAGGACTAACCTATTACGGGGGAACGGAGGAAGTGAGAGCAAACAGTAGAGAAGAAGCAAGCAGAATTACTAGGTTTAGAATCAAACGACGTGCTGCTTTAGTCATCAAGGTTAAAAGTGTTAGGGAGGAAAAATAAATGTCAGAAAAAGAAAAGAATCAACTAGCTTTTTTTAAAGAGTTTTATGATCTGGTTTGGGATACAGGCTGGGTAAATAATGATA
The DNA here is from genome assembly GCF_011800755.1 of Listeria valentina. GTDB lineage: Bacteria > Bacillota > Bacilli > Lactobacillales > Listeriaceae > Listeria > Listeria valentina. Next base: position 2,079 of record NZ_JAATJW010000113.1, on the reverse strand, counting down.
TAGCGTATATGTTAACCATAAAAGCAGTGAAAAAATCTGGCTTTGATAGTGGCGGCAACCACATCAAGCGTGAGCAAGAGCCGCTTTATGAAGTGCCTATACTAATAAATACAGCGCAACAACGCTGGTTACTAACATTACATGGAGAAAATCCTGAAATAATCTTCGAACACGATAACGAAGGATATAACAGACAGTATCTTTCAGAATCAGAAATTAAAGCGATAGGTGAACAATTTTGGCAGTTTGCTGTAAAAGTTGAAGATAAGGAGGACGAATAAATGGCTAAAACTCATAAATTAAAAATATTGCCTCAATTTTTCAAAGAAGCACGAAGCGGAAATAAATACTTTGAAATAAGAAAGAATGATAGAGATTATCAAGTTGATGATTACATTGTTTTGAATGAGTACAACGGGAAAAACTATACAGGCAAAAAAATCGCAGGCAAAATTACGTTCATTACTGATTTTGAGCAGAAAGATGGGTATGTGGTTTTTGGCTGGATGCCTGTAGGTCTAATGGAGAGTACTTTAGAAAATGAAATTTTAAAAGCAATAAAAGCTGATCTCTACACAAAAAACAAACTAGTGGCGAAGGGTGGCAGTCATAAATGATGAATCGTGTTGTGTTGGTTGGACGATTAACAAAAAATCCAGACCTTCGATATACTCCAGCAGGTGTCGCAGTTGCGACCTTTACACTTGCTGTAAATCGAAATTTTAAAAATGGACAAGGGGAGCAAGAAGCCGACTTTATTAATATCGTTGTGTGGCGGAAACCCGCAGAAAACGCGGCAAATTTCCTTAGAAAAGGAAATCTAGCGGGCGTTGATGGTCGAGTTCAAACTCGGAATTATGAAGGTCAAGACGGTAAGCGCGTTTATGTTACAGAAGTGGTTGCTGAAAGTGTTCAATTTCTAGAGCCTAAGAACAGCGCCACAAGCTCGAATAATGCAAACGGGGGCAATCAGTCGTATTCTCCGAGAAACACGCCACAAGCGGCGCAGAACGCTTCTAATGATCCGTTTGCAAGTGATGGGAAGCCAATAGACATTAGTGAAGAAGATCTTCCATTCTAAAATCAGGAGGGGCAAACAATGACAGTAACAGAGTATCAAACAATGTTTAACGATAGAAAAGCACATATACAATTGATGATTAATGCTATTGATGAAGTATCTGAATTCAAAATATATGAGTTAGTAGAAATGAGTGATAAAGAAATTGAATACATCTATCAAGTTAAAGTCATCGAAGAATGCCACAATTAAGCAAGAACACGCAAATAGGGGTATGCAGTTTGAGAGATTAATAGAAAATGCATGCCAAATTTATGAAATAAAAAACTTGGCAATCATTAAAAAATTGCCGACAGAATGGAAAGTAATCAGGCGGGGAAATCAAGTTGTTAGTGCTTTCCCCGCGCAAAAAAGTACTGTTGATTTTTTAGGGGTGTTAAATCCTGGCATGGCGGTAGCCTTTGAAGCGAAAGAAACAAAACAAAAAAGCTTTCCCTTTAAAAATATCAAACAGCATCAACTAGAGTATTTGCAGACAGTCCGTAAAATGGGCGCACACGCTTTTATTTTGATTAATTTTGTGGCAGTTGGACAAATATATAAGGTGGATATAAAAACGTTTCTAGCGCTTTATGAGGAGGCTATACAAAATAAAAGAAAATCAATCCCGCTAAAGAACTTTGAAGAGTGCGGCGAGAAAGTAAGTACTCTAAACGGGATACCTGATTTTTTAGACGCTTTATAAGCGAGGTGATAAAAATGTTTATGGAGGAGAATAAACAAGAACAATTGCGCTTGATTGATAAACTTTTAGATCCAAATTTACCGACAGAGGAAGCAAAAAAGTTAAGAGCATTACTAAGACAAAAGGAAAAGGAGAGGACAGAAGCGAGAGGGTTAGTGTATATCTACAGCTCGACTAGCGGACGAAATGAAAGTATTAATTTGACTAAAGATTTATATTTTCAATTCCGAAAAAAAGGCAAGGTGGATCAAGAAATCGCACAAATTATAGGGTTTTCAGCTAGCGCGGTTTCAAAATGGAAAAAGAGGAACGG
>NZ_JAATJW010000112.1 GCF_011800755.1 Listeria valentina | reverse complement strand
CCATAAAGTGATTGATCATTTCTAATAACTGTTAAACAGTCATGTAGAGAAAAAACGACTGCTCGAGAAAACTCGTGATTTAATTGCAAATTATCCCAATCAGTAAAAACGGGAATAAAATCATTTCCTTTTTCATCTGTAATTTTAATGATATTTATTTTATTTTCTTCATGAATTTTTGCAGGAACTAATAATTTGGATTTTCTTAACTCTTCGTTCAGTTCATTTTGTCTATCAGATGAATAACTCTTCTTAATAGCTTTTATAATTGATAATAAAGCTGGATTTTTTATTTCTTCTTGTTTATTCATTTAGTTGTCTCCTGCATCAGCGTTAAATCATCTTTAATTCTCTCAAGCCCCAATATTATAGGGCTTCTATATTGAGTCGTTTCATCTACAAACTGTCTGACCAAGCTATCCCAATTGATATTCTTATCTAAGACTTCATCTTTCTTAGCGAAATAAAGAATTTGATCTACAATATCATAGATATTTTTAATGATACCTGCATATTGTTTTTGTGAAGGAAATTCTTGATTAATTAAATTCATAACTTCTAAGCAATCATTGATCAACGTATCCATTTTTTCACTCCTTAATTTGGTATAGGACTTATTTTACTAATCCAGTTTAAAGGCCAATCTTGTGGCATCAATATTTGATCAGCTCCACCAGCCAATTTTGTTCCAACTCCTGGAATAGTTTGAGGTGCTACTTTTCCTATATTTAATTTTTCTCCTTTTGGAATAACAATTTCCGCTTCATACATACGGGTATTCTTCCACTCAGGTAAAAGAGCTGCATCTATTTTTGCATTTATTCGGGATTGAGCAGGACTAGTAGTTGTGAAGCCACCACCTGCATCTGCATATCCGCCAAAAGCTCTATAAACGGTAACCTCTTCAGTTGTCTCAACAGTTCTATAATAACTATCTGTAAAGGATTTTGAAATTTGACTAGGTAATGTTTCCTTTTCTAATTCGGTAACTTTGGAATCAATTTTTGTACTATATTTAGATGCATTATCTCCAGCAGTTCTCTGACTATTTTTCACCGCCACTGAATCTTCTTTAGTTAATTTGACACCTTCTAATGCCTTGTTCCCTTTTCCCATATTCTTCAAAACCTTCAAAGCAGTTGCTTCCGAAACAACCGTTAGAAGAAACATCAGAGAGGAGACCGCTTGCTCATTATTCGTAATTTTTTTACCTGTTAATGGATCTATGCCATCCACCATTCGAATATAATCATTGATTCCTACAACCTCTTTAAAGAAATCTACTGCTTGTCCCATCTCTGCTTTTTTCTGCAATTGATTAAATTTATCGGTAGCTTCAGGGTCATAAAGCCCATTTTTATACATCCGATACTCATAGGCATAGCCGTGATCCGTTTTGACGGCGATTCGTTGCACTTCATAATGATCCTTTTGACTCGCGTTATAGCTGCTTAATTCTTTATAAAACTTTTCTTGACTAAAGTCAACCGATTGATATGTATTGGAAGAAGCATCATATCCCCCATCTTTTTTCAAACGGTCTAAGTAGGTATCGATATGATCCCATGTTTCACTGACTGCTGAGAAATCATTGGCATGACTCGATTCAAAACGCCGATAATCTTCTAAAACTTGAATATCCTTATTAATATCTTCCATGGCATTATCAAAGCTCTGCCCAACGGATCCAGAATAACCCCCTGCCACATACGATTGCGTAATTTTACTTTTCATCATTTCAAGCACTTGCGCCTTCGAAGCTTTAACGGTTTTTAAGCGATCATTTAAGTCCTCTAAATCGGCTGTATCTAATTTGTTTTTAGGAGACCCTACTTCGCTCTCAAAAGCAGCGAGGTACTGCTCAAAACGTTCTCCGAAGTCTGCTAGTGCATTGAAAATACCATCTGAAATCGGAAGGTATTCACCAAAATGTTGTTTGGCCGAATCCCAACTCTTTCCTTTTAATTTGTGGGTTCCTTCAAACTCTTTTACTTCCGTTTCAAATTTCCCAAATTTGTTTAGAATCTCTAATCTTGATTTTTGAGTCATTTCTTTCGCAGATGATAATTCACTTTTACTAATTCTTGGCATAATCATCACTCATTTCATTCTTTTGAGCTATTTGATACTCTTTTTCAAGCATGGAAACTTCTTGTTTTAATTTTTGAATACATGCCACGTAACTCTCTTTTATATCCTGAAAAAGATAACGATGGCCTAGCTCTTCATGGTATAACTGATCCATTCGCTGCTCTTCAATCTTTCTCGCCCTAGTTCCTTCACTAAAGAAAAGAACTTCTTCTCTTAGCTGCCGTTCTTTCCTTGTCCAATCCGCAAGTTCTTCCGAGAGCTGATCGATTTCACGGGCTTCCCTTTCAATATCTGACAATTCTTCATTTTTTTGGATCCATTCTTTCTTTAGACGAATCACTTGATCGATTTGTTAGTTATCCCCCATATTTTTTCGCCTCATTTGCATCTGTCTTTTCGAGTGCATCACTGATGCTTTGGATGGTTTGACTATCTTTTTGAACTTGTGTAGAAAATTTTTTCACAATCGCTTCTGAATGCTTCAAAATTTTTTTGATATCTCTCACAGCTGGACTACTTGAATAATCAATTTGAACAGCTGGTTTGAATTCCATATCCGTTTGCTTTTGAAAATGATCGGCAAAGTCTTTGGCTACCTTTGAATCATTTAAAATTTCCTCTTTCATCTTATCAACTCCTTTTAAAAAGGTGATATGCGCCGCATACCACCTTCCTTTTCATTCTTAAAACCCAAAGTTTTGAGAAAGTTGTTGATCTTGTTCTTCCACAGCACTTGCTGTTTTTTGAAGTTGTTGCTCGATTTGGTCCATCAAGTTCGCAAATTCCGTTACTTTTGGTTTCAACTGATTGAACTGGTCGTCAAAGCGTGCAAAAGCTTGTCCTTCCCATTCACTCCGAAGTTGTTCTTGTAATTGGGATAAGCGTTGTAACATTTGCTCAATATCACGTGCACTGGTTCCGTAAGTTTTAGCGCGATCTCGTAACTCGGCAGGCGTCATTCTGATTTGTCCAGACATGAAACTCATCTCCTATTTATGTATTGTTTTCTTTCAATTTTCAATATAGCACAACCTTAAAGCTCTGTCTGTGAACATTTTGTGAACTTTTACATAAAAAAGCTCTTCTCTCAAAAGAAAAGAGCTCAAAATATTTAATTAAAGCTAGTCAGAATAACATACCTCTAAAACCTTTTGCATTTCGTTCAAACACGAAGCGAGGTTTTGGAACCATTCAGAATAACATACCTCTAAAACGAAAGACTCATGTACTGGCCTTCGGTTTCAGTTTTGGAACCATTCAGAATAACATACCTCTAAAACAGCCAGTCGCGTATGATGTCGATGCAGGTAGTTTTGGAACCATTCAGAATAACATACATCAA
>NZ_JAATJW010000111.1 GCF_011800755.1 Listeria valentina | reverse complement strand
AAAGTCCTTTCGACATTTGTGTCTATTTATTTACTAGTATATCAAAAAAGGTGTCTACTTTATTAGGATACATGCAGGCCAACTGGGATAAAACGTTGCCGAAAGAAATGGCCAAACCCAGAATGGCTTCCGAAAAAATGCTACGCGAGCTGAAAAGTTTTGCAGTGAAACCTGATAAAAAAGCCAAGCCGATTAAATTTAAGGATCACGGGTTGTCGCTCTATGACATGAAAGGCTTGTCGTATGAAGATCCGAAGTGGGAGCAATTACTTGAACAACTTTCTGTGAAAGATATGAAAAAATTGATTTCCTTTGGCGGATTCCAGACGATTGCTGTCAATTCGATTAAAAAACCCGCTACGATTGAAAGTGACGGACCTGCAGGCATTAATCAACTCGTGAGTGGGGCGCAAGGGAACCAGTATGCGAGTGAAGTTGTGATGGCTTCCACGTGGAATAAACAATTAGCAGAACAAGTCGGGAAGTCACTTGCGGTCGAGGCAAAAGCATCCAATATCACAGGACTTTATCTTCCAGGTGTCAACATCCACCGCTCTCCATTTGGCGGCAGAAACTTTGAATATTACTCAGAAGATCCGCTGCTTTCAGGTATCATCGGTAAACAAATTGCCGTGGGGGCACAGAAAAAAGGAAGCTATACGTTCATGAAACACTTTGCGATGTATGATGAAGAAACAAAACGCTATGAATTTCCAACCGGAGCCGCGACTTGGTCAACCGAACAATCCATGCGAGAGGTTTATTTGAAGCCGTTTGAAATTGCCGTGAAACAAGGTCATATTACGGGCATCATGTCTTCTTACAATCGTCTCGGAACGAAATGGGTCGGAGTTTCTAAAAACCTATTGCAAAATGTTCTTCGCGATGAATGGGGCTTCCGCGGAAGTGTCATCACGGATTATTATAAACCGCAATACATGAATATTGATGAAGCGTTAGCAGCAGGAAATGACCTTGTTCTGTATATTTTGCCCACGAAGTTGAAAAAAGAAACCCTCGAAACAGATTGGGGTCAACAAAACATGCGGAAAGCGAGCCACAATATTTTATATACCGTTGTAAATAGCCACGCTTATGATGTTGCTGAAAAACATGTGCCAATGTGGATTATTTTGTACATGCTTGGTGATTTGATCTTGCTTGGCTTTATTGGTTACATGATGTATCGCTTGACGGACAGTAAGAAAATACAGCGAAAAAAAGAAGCTAAGCTCAAACAATAAAAAATGAGGTGCTCGCAATCGAGCACCTCATTTTTTTGGAAGTGGCATTAAAATTTTAAGCGTAAACCAATTTTCTTTGTGGTCAATCGTCATGACACCGTGATATTTATTTGCGATATAAGCGATACTTTTCAAGCCATAACCGTGGGCGTCTTGATTCACCTTGGTCGTTTTTGGCATGCCTTCATGAAACGTGAGTTCCGAAGTCGAATAATTATCGACTCGAACCACCAAAAACTGCTCCGATTGCATCACATTTAACTTCACGAGCCGCTTTTCTTGTTCCAGTTGTTGCATCACAGCTTCAATCGCATTGTCGAGGGCATTTCCAAACAAACTACAAATATCCATCGTGCCCATAAACGCCAATAGTTTACCATCTACGAGACAACTAAACGTAATGCCATGACTCAAACAATAAGCATTTTTTTGCGTCAAAATCGTATCCAGAATGGCATTTCCAGTAGAAATACTCGCTTCAAATTTAGCGATGGTCTCGCTCATCTCATCTAAATATTTCTTCCGCGCCGTTTGGTCAGACTCAAACCGAAGTGCATTAATTTGATGCTTCAAATCATGCGTCTTTTGCTGAATCGCTGAGCTGCTTTCTTTGTAGCGGACATACTGATCATATTGCTGCTCAAAAAGGTGATTAACAGCGACCAGTTCCTTTTTCAAAAAGTATTCATAACGTTGCGTTTCTTGAATATAAAGAATACAAATTCCAGTTAAATTAACAAGCGTCCGAATAAAAAACAAAGAAAAACTATCGCCGAACGGGTGACTAGTCGTTGCAAGCCCGAAGCCAATGTTGCTTGTAATAAACACGATTGTAGCGGTCAGCATGCTGATTACAGCATCTTTCCTGCGAAGCTCAAGCGGCTTCCCGCGACCAAGTTTTTGTTCTAGCAAATAAAAAACGCCAAATAAAATCGCATAGACGATCAAAACGAACAAAATGGATAAAACCGAAAAAGATTGTCCCGGTTTCCAAAAAAGTAAATAATAAAGTTGCCAAGAAAGCGCGGCAGTAAACTCAGCCACAATGAAGGCTTTTGCCGTCAAATAGAAGCTTTCCCGAAGCGAAAGCTTGCCCATGATAAAAAGCATGCCAAACATCCAAGCAATATTTAAAAGCATTCCAGGAATCCAAAAAGCAAGAGACCAAGCGCTCACAAGATATTGCAAGAAAATCTGTCCTAAACCGAATAACATCAGCTCAGTGTTCACACGCACTTTGTTTCGCTTCTTTAAAAAAGGAAGCAAAAAAATAAGGCAAGCGAGCCATTCGGAAAGGGCGGTATACAAGCGGGGAATGTTAGGTAAATGATCCACCATCATGCAAGCGTCCCATCACCGAGATAGTTCGTGAGTGCTTCCATAAAAGCTTTTTTGCGAGGACGGCTGATTTGAAGCGTTTCAGAACCAATCGTGAGTCCATTTTTTTCGATACTTTTGACATATTTCAAATTGACCAAATAGTAATTATGACAGCGGAAAAAATGCTCTTCTTTTAAGCGCGCTTCCATATTTTTCATCGATTCAAGAATAGAAAACTGTTCCGCTTTTAAGTGGAAATGTAAATAGTGCCCTTCGCTTTCGATATATAAGATATCATCAAGCAAAACCTTTCGAATGCCGCTTCCCACTTTAACGGGAATCGCTTTTTTGACTTTTGCCGCCAGCTTATTCAGGATTTTTTTAAAGTGTTCCTCGAACTGAAAATAGGTGAGCGGTTTGAGTAAGAAATCAATTGCGCCAACTGAATAGCCTTCAATGGCCCACTGGACATAGTTTGTGACAAATACGATCAAGACTTCTTCATCATGCTCACGAATTCGCTTAGCCGCTTCCATGCCGTTCATGATATCCATTTCGACATCGAGATAAATCACGTCATAGTTGCATTTAAATTGATCCACAATTTCAATTCCATCACGGTAACAATCCACCAAAACCTCAAGCTTCTTTTCAGCAGTGTACGCGTTTAGATAACGCAGCAAAGTTTCTTGATGCAGCACATTATCTTCTACAATGGCAATTCTCATTTTTCCTTCTCCTTTTTGTTGAAATCCTTTCCCAAAACAGAAAATGAATGATTTTATGCAGGATTTGCAGGCCCGATATAAAAGCGCTTGCATTCATGATAGACTAACCTTAGCTTTTAAGCAAGTACGATTTTAAAGAAAGTCTAGTGGTAATAAGTCAAGCTGAACTTTTAAATTATTTTCAAGGAAAAACTAATTTTTGAGCGCACTGAACT
>NZ_JAATJW010000110.1 GCF_011800755.1 Listeria valentina | reverse complement strand
TTAGCAGTATATCCTGATCAAGATATTGAAAATATTTTAATTAGTTTAAAAGCGCTCTACACTTTAGATATTAAGGGTGATAGACTAGAGGCTCAATCTATTGCAAGTTCTTTAGCAGGGACACTATCGAAAAAAAAGCATTGGTTTTATTGGGATACTATTATTGCTCAATCTATAATATTTTATCTAGAAAGTACAGAGGCTTATGAATTAGCAGATCGTTGTCGCAAAGCTTTTGACTATTACAACCAATACTTCCCCTCCGCTTCTAGCAAAGTGCGGGTCCTACTTAACCTTGCCTATGCTTTAAAACTAAATCAAGATATTCTTGCTGCTGAACCCTATATCGATCAAGCGATTGAAGAGAGTAAAGATTTAACAGAACCCTACTTGTATTACGACGCCCTATATAAAAAAGCCGAAATTCTCCTTGTTAAAGATATGCTTCCAGAAGCAAAAAGATATCTTACGCAAAGTTTTGAAGGACTCCGCCTATTAAAGCAAGAGACTATTCTCAATGATAACAAAGCAGACTGGAATGATCTATTGCTTATTTATGCACCCCAAGAGTTAAAAAATTAAAAAGTGCGTTGATGAAATTTTCATCAACGCACTTCCAAGATGTCCATGACCATATACAATCCACTGTCTTTTCCGATTTCCCATAATAATTACTCCCCTTGTGCCTCTTAATACACAGCCCTACTTTATTTTTTTAAAAGTGAAACTATTGTTAGGAAAAGTAAGTCTCCCAAAACTTACTTTTCCCACCGTACATAAGAGCCTATTGATCATTTTTGTTCCATCATCTCAACTTAGACGAGTTTTGCTCTCGCAAGTGAATGGTATCACGTACATGTCGCATTCGCTGTTTCATCAACTGAATATCCCGTTCAAGTTGTTCAGACTCATTCTTTTTCGAATTCTCTTCCAAAAACCGATTCAAAAAACGTCTAATCATGATCGTCACCCCGTCTTTATTATTTTTCTATTTACCTCAAGTCTAGCATGAAAAATAGACTTAGAGTGGAAAATGTCGTGAAAAGTCCATTCTGAGTCATAAACGACTTAAAAACCCCTTATTTTTAGTTTTTTTGTATACAATTCAAATGAGGTTTTCTTACTAAATCCATGTGTAATAACAAACCGTGAACCCACAACAAGAAAACAAAGCACACATTGAATTGCCCGTGAAATTCAGAATGTATTTCAAATAAATTATCCTCTAACTTTTTTACCCACTTTATCTTTCGAGCCCTCAAAAGTCCATATTCCTATACATTTATAATAATCGCCAATAAATTCTGTTGATTCTTCAAAAACAGTGCCTCTAGTTTTTCTATATCCCTTGTACAAGAAACGTAAGCTCAACTCTTACCAAAATCTTAAAAAAGAAAACAATATTTAGAAAGCAATACTCCATAGCAAACAGAGGAGAAAACAGTAACTAGAATTATGTATTTGGCAATTGAACCCATTGATTTCTAGCCTCCTCCCATTACTGAAAACAGGCTTATTTCGTCATAATTTCGCTGTTTGTACAAACGTTCTAAGCCCCATTGTCTCTCGAACGTCTTCATGTTCGTTTCCTGTTGAATAGTACATTCCACATCTGTGATAGTAGATAAAAAGTGGATATATTGCTCCCCTTGAGCCTTTTTCTTTGCGATTGCTTTTTGAATACCTTGCTTTAGTAAGTGTGCTGCCGTTGTCCAATACGTAATGGCTGTACAGCCTCGACCTTCTGAACGCTTAATAATCCGAGAAGTAGATTGAATCAATTTTTTTAAACTGGCCAAAGGTATCCCTGCTGCTTCAGCCAACTCTCTTTGGGAATATACCAAACGCGTTACTTGTTGTTGAACCAGCTGTTTCTGGATAAAAGTCTCTAAATCTGTCTCCCATTCTTCTTGATGTGAGTAAGTTCTTTCCTCACGACTCTTCTTGTGCTTTCTAAAGAATCGAGGTTGAACCTTGCCTGTCTTTGGATCAATAATTGCCGTAGAATGGTTCATTGTATAGTCAGATTTGAAGTAATTTTGAAGCAAACCTTCAATATGCTCAAAATTAGCCCCCTTATAACGGCCACTATATGCACTTTTTAATGCTCGCTCCAATTCTTTTTGTTGCACCGGATAAGTAAGTCTAGAGTTAAACTGATCCAGTTCATTATAAGCGAAGTCTTCTGTTTTTCCAGATCCATAGCAAGCCAAAGCCAACGTGAAAAGTGCATTATTACGCCCATATTCTCCTTGTTTGCCTTTAATTTCTGTCAGGCGAATGAGTTCCCGATACCAGGATTCTTTTGTTGCATCCTCAAATGGCATAAAATCTTTCGAAATAAGTTGAAGATTAGCTGTACGATTGTTAGCCGTCCAGTTTTGAGACCACTTCATTAAGTGACTGTAAGAAAAACGATTCTCCAGGTTTTCAAATACAATATTTTCAGAATTTGGCGCTCTAAAGAAACCAAAATCGTTGCATCCAACATCGACTTGGGGATATTTTCGTGCAAATGCTTGTTTTAAATTCCAAGAAACTTTCTTGGCTACTTTTAGACTTTTAAACTGATTAGCTGAGCTAATGAATACAGGATCAGCCAATACAAAATAGAGTTGAAAACCGTGCGGAGTTTGAAGAACAAAAGTAGGGACCTGGTTCAACACATCGATACTTGTAGCCACTAGATCTGCTAAATCAACTTGAAGCGTATCAATATCTACAACAAATGTGTTAATTTGTTGTAGATTGTCTTCGGTGTGGCCCTTTATGTAATGCCGACTTTTATCGGTATAAGTACCATACCGGTAGATATTCGGTGTCCAGTGCGTAAAGGTATCGGCTTCTTGAAGTAGTGCTTCTTGACTCGTTGTAATAAATCCACGCAAGCCTTCTTCTCGGCTAAAGTCTTCTTTTTTCCGAACAATAAACTGAACCCCTTTACGATGAGGACTATTAGCTTCTTGGGCTCGGAAATGTTGTCGTACAGCCCATACACCCTGACTATTTTTCTTTCGAAAAGCTGTTACACCTTCATGAACAACAGCATCCACGACAGCTGCATATAAAAATAAGTCTTTTCGCTCTGTAGTAGGCATCTCTGTGCCCTCCTTTCTTTTTTTGAACAAAAAAAGGACAAGTTTCTTCCACGCGAAGAAACTTGTCCTGAATTTAAAAGCTTCGTTTTTTCGCCATTGGAAGAAATACATCGACACCATCTACGAAAAAACTTTTGACAATTACTTAATGCCAACGTTTATTGGCATTGTCAAATAAACCTAAATGTGGTATAATTTTTTTATCAAAACACTGAATTTGTTTTATGTTTATACCAATACCACACTTAGGGTTTCGTTGATGTATTTATAATTTGTACTGGATATACAAATTATAAATCGACGATTCCTTTTTTATTTACTTGTTGTTATAACTTTACAACAAGTTTTTATTTTTGTAAACACTTTTATTAAAACTATTTTCTTCAAAACCCCTGTTCTAACGCGATTTTTAATGATTAATATC
>NZ_JAATJW010000010.1 GCF_011800755.1 Listeria valentina | reverse complement strand
TATGTATGTTCTATCACAAGTATATCTAAAAAAAGACTGTAAACAAAGTTTTTCACTACTTTGTCTACAGTCTGAAAGCTTTCGTGCTAAGCACGAAAGCTTTTTTTATTTGATCCCTAGTTTTTCACGGACTCGTGTTCCTCTTGGCCCAAATAATTTATCGGAAAGGTGCAATTTAAAGGCCATGAGTGCATATAGTACTGCTCCTACTCCCCCACATAGAAGAATAAGGAAGAAAGCTGTAATTTTGTGATCGGGACTTAAAATATGGGAAAGTGGGAAATAAATGATCATCACAACGATAGACATAATCAAAGTTAAAAACATAAATAACGTGACACGTCTTGCAACTAGCCCAAATGAAAAGTGAGCGTAGCGCTTAATAATCATAATCATAAAGATACAAGAAACCGCGTATCCAAGTCCAGTTGCTAGCACAGAGCCTTTCGCTTCAAATAGCATGACTAGCGGCATTTGTAATACAGACTTTGTGAGTAAGCCTAACAATAAGCCTAGAACGGTGAATCGTTGTTCATCAATTCCCTGTAAAACGGCTGCTGTGACACTGAAAAGTGAAAAAAGAATCGCAAATGGCGCGGAAAATTGTAATAACGCCGTACCAGCATCACTTGCTTGGAAAAAGACGGTGAAAAGTGGTCGTGCCAGTAAGCCAATGCCGATACAGGCTGGAATTGTTAGGAACAGCAAAATCTGGAAAACATCGTTTAACTGACGTTTAACTTGTTCATGCTCTTTACGAACATAGGCTGCTGTTACAAGCGGAACTAGCGCCATGGAAAAAGCGATGGCAAGCGTTCCGGGAATTAAAATCAATTTTTGAATGTCGAAATTGATGATAGCCACGTAACTATTTACTTTGTGGGCAGAAAGTCCAATATATTGTAAAACTCGTCCAAGTGTAAATTGATCCACTAATTGATAAAGTGAAGTTGCCGAACCAACAATAATAAAAGGAATCGCAGATAAAATAATTTGCTTGTAAAGTGTTGGGATGGACACATGAAGCTCGCCCCTATCTTCAAGGAGCATTTGATCGAGTCCTCTTTTTCGTTTGGTAAAATACCACATCAGAATAGCCAAGCTTGCAAGTGCTCCTACAAATGCGGAAAATGTAGCCAAACTAATGGCTGTGACAACAGAACCTTTGACGATATACATTACAACAAATGTACTGCCAAGTAAAAAAGCAATCCGAACAATTTGTTCTACAACTTGTGAAACTGCTGATGGTCCCATTGAATTATAGCCTTGGAAAAAGCCACGCAACAAGCTCATCACAGGAATAATAAGAAGCGCGAAACTAACTGCACGAATCACTCGGATACCATCATCGAGACTGTATCCTCCTTCTAATTGTTGCAAGCTAGCAAGGAATGGTGCGAGCGAATACATGGCGATAAAACAAATAACGCCGGAAAGAATCATTAAGTAAACACCCGTTTTAAACAACCTTCGTCCAATTTTATATTCTTCCATAGCATTATATTTCGCAATATATTTTGCAATGGCGAGCGGAATTCCCGCTGTTGCTACACTCAAAAAAAGTTGATACGGCACATAACCAAAGTTATAAAGTAGCGCCGGCTTGTCTCCGCCAATAATAGCGTAAAACGGGATAACGTATAAAATCCCGAGCACCTTAGAAATTAGTGTCCCGAGAGTTAAGATAAATGTTCCGCGAAGTAATTTCGAACCCATCCTTAAACTTCCTTTACTTTAATTTAAAATAATCTCTTGTCTACTTTACCATTTAATGATTTAAAAAAAAAGAAGGAACTAAAAAAGAACAGGAAAAACTGTCCTTTTTCAGTGACGTTCAACTTTTTTAACGAAATAAGCAGATGCAATTCCCAAAACAATAAGCATTAAAGGTATAAGTATGCCTTGGAGAGAGAATCCTCCCTTTGCAATGCTTAAAATGACAGAAAAAATCATATAAGCAATATAAAGAATTTGAACGATAATACTCGTTGTAACACCCTTTCGAAGTCGGGTATAAACTATAAAAAATAAAATGGTAAATAAAAGGAAACAAATAATGTTAATACTTGTATTAATGAGTGCCCCACGAATTACTGCTTGTGACACTTTCACAGTTGAAAGTGTGAGCTGGACAGACACAAAGCCGATTACAGCAAGAAGTGCCTGAAGAAGTGAGAGCAAGGCAATAATGAGTGAAACTGTTTTAGCTTGTTTTATATACATTTCCTGCACGTTTTTCCTCTCCTTTATTACTGAAAACTTTACCATAGCAGTCCTTTCGGGTCAATCTTATTTCAAAACATTTGAAGAGACAAAAGACCTAATTAAAGATTCTTGATTGGGTCAATTTACTTAAATTAGTTTTATTTGTGAATGTTTTCACGTGAAACTATTTACAAACTTTTTTGGGTAAGTTATACTGAGTTTGTAATTAAGATAACACATCAAAAGAAATGCGGCAAAGTCGACTGCCACAATTTTTTTTGAGTAACAGGGACTCAAAGTGTCTAAGATGGGCTTTTACCGTCCCTATGATTAGGAGGAAAACAAAATGGCGATTAAAGAAGAAACAAGTCGTGAAGTTGTAGAAGTTCAAAAGATGATTGATAACCTTGCAAATAATGGACAAAATGCACTCAAAGAATTCGAAAGTTTTACACAAGAACAAATTGACCATATTGTGCATGCAATGGCTCTTGCCGGACTTGATCAACATATGCCGCTTGCAAAGATGGCGGTTGAAGAAACGGGTCGTGGATTATACGAAGATAAATGTATTAAAAATATTTTTGCAACAGAATATATTTGGAATAATATCAAAAATGACAAAACGGTTGGCATTATAAATGAAGATAAACAAAATGGTGTTATTGAAATTGCTGAACCTGTTGGAGTTGTCGCGGGTGTTACTCCCGTAACGAACCCTACTTCGACCACACTTTTTAAAGCGATTATTGCCATCAAAACAAGAAATCCCATCATCTTTGCTTTTCACCCAAGTGCTCAAAAATGCTCGGCTGAAGCTGCACGGGTTGTCTATGAAGCTGCAATAAAAGCAGGTGCACCAAAGTACTGTGTTCAGTGGATCGAAAAACCTGCAATCGAAGCTACCAAACAATTAATGAATCATGACAAAGTGGCTCTTGTTCTTGCAACTGGTGGGGCTGGTATGGTGAAATCTGCGTATTCAACTGGAAAACCTGCACTTGGTGTTGGCCCTGGTAACGTTCCCGCTTACATTGACAAAACAGCCAAAATCAAACGAGCTGTCAATGATATTATTCTATCTAAATCATTCGACCAAGGAATGATTTGTGCATCTGAACAAGCTGTTATCGTCGACAAAGATATCGCGAAAGAAGTTAAAGAAGAATTCCTTGCTAATGATTGTTATTTTGTCAAAGGAACTGAATTCAAAAAGTTAGAAAGTTATGTGATTCATCCTGAAACAGGTACGTTAAATCCAAATGTAGTTGGAAAATCCCCTGCTTGGATCGCGGAACAAGCTGGCTTTAAAGTTCCAGAAACGACGAAGATTTTAATTGCTGAGATTAAAGGTGTTGGAAAAGACTACCCTCTTTCGCATGAAAAACTAAGTCCAGTACTCGCTTTTATTGAAGCAAAAGGACAAAAGGATGCATTTGATCGCGCTGAAGAAATGCTTGAATTCGGTGGATTAGGACACTCTGCTGTGATTCATTCAACAGATCGAGAAGCACAAAAAGCTTTTGGCTTACGCATGAAGGCTTGCAGAATTATCGTCAATGCTCCTTCTGCTCAAGGTGGAATCGGAGATATCTATAACGGGTTCATTCCGTCGCTAACACTTGGATGCGGATCTTATGGGAAAAATTCCGTTTCTCAAAATGTTAGTGCCACTAACCTTTTAAATGTCAAACGAATCGCGGATCGGAGAAATAATATGCAATGGTTCAAGCTTCCTCCAAAAATTTTCTTTGAAAAATATTCCACACAATATTTACAAAAAATGGAAGATGTTAGCCGAGTTTTTATCGTAACTGACCCTGGAATGGTTGAATTTAAATACGTGGATGTCGTCATTGATCACTTAAATCGCCGTCAAAACGAAGTGGCTTACCAAGTTTTTGCTGATGTAGAGCCTGATCCTTCCGATGTAACTGTTTATAAGGGTGCTGAACTGATGAAAGATTTCAAACCAGACTGCATTATCGCTTTAGGCGGTGGTTCTGCAATGGATGCAGCAAAAGGAATGTGGCTTTTCTATGAACATCCTGAAGCTTCTTTCTTCGGACTCAAGCAAAAATTCTTGGATATTCGCAAACGGACATTCAAATATCCAAAACTAGGCGAAAAAGCGAAATTTGTTGCGATTCCAACAACAAGTGGGACTGGTTCTGAAGTGACACCTTTCGCAGTTATTACGGATAAGGAAAACAACATTAAATATCCACTCGCTGACTATGAGTTAACGCCAGATGTAGCGATTGTTGATAGTCAATATGTAACGACTGTCCCTGCACATATCACTGCTGATACTGGAATGGATGTATTAACCCATGCGATTGAATCTTACGTTTCTGTTATGGCAAGTGACTATACAAGAGGTCTTTCTATTCGCGCAATTGAGCTTGTTTTTGAAAATCTACGTGATTCTGTTTTGACTGGCGATGAAGATGCTCGCGAAAAAATGCACAATGCTTCCGCTCTTGCTGGGATGGCATTTGCGAATGCTTTCTTAGGAATCAACCATAGTCTTGCTCACAAAATTGGACCAGAATTCCACATCCCACATGGTCGTGCAAATGCCATTTTGATGCCGCATGTTATTCGTTATAATGCCGAAAAACCAAGAAAACATGCCCTCTTCCCTAAATATGAAAGCTTTAAAGCCGATGAGGATTATGCACGAATTGCACGAATAATCGGTCTAAAAGCAACGACAACAAAAGAAGGTGTTGAGTCTCTTGTAGATGCTGTTATCAAGCTTGGAAAAGATGTCGGGATTGATATGAGTCTTAAAGGTCAAAATGTATCGAAGAAAGACTTTGATGCTGTTGTTGATACACTTTCTGATCGAGCATTTATGGATCAATGTACAACGGCTAATCCGAAACAACCACTTGTTAGCGAACTAAAAGAAATCTATCTTAAAGCTTACCAAGGTGTTTGAATTTCAAAATAAGAGAATTCCTCCCCTCTTTCATTTGAAAGAGGGGTTTTCTCATGCTCAAGTCCTAGATAAATTCAACCTTAGGCTTATTGTTTTGGTTCTCTCGTTTTAGATATAATATAGAAGTTAATTCATAATTGTCTAAAGGAGTGAGAAAATGACGGAAACAGTGTTACAGCTAGATAATGTCTCAAAAAAAATTGGGCAAAAAGAAATTGTACATAACATTAGTTTTGACGTTCAAAAAGGAGAGGTGTTTGGTTTACTTGGTCCAAATGGTGCCGGTAAAACAACGATTATTCGTTCCATCGTACGACTAATCAAAAAAACAAGTGGTGAAGTACATATCAGTGGTGTCAATGTCGATGAAAATTTTAAAGATGCGATTAAAAATGTCGGCGCTATCATTGAAAATCCAGAATTTTATATGTATATGTCAGGATTTAATAACTTAAAGCAATTTGCCAGAATGAGTCGCAAAGAGATCCCACAAGAACGTTTGATGGAGATTGCAGAACAAGTAAAACTTGGTCATGCGATTCACAACAAAGTAAAAACATATTCCCTTGGGATGCGGCAACGCCTTGGACTTGCCCAAGCGCTTATTCACGAACCTGATTTACTTATTTTAGATGAACCAACAAACGGACTTGATCCCCAAGGAATGCGCGAATTTCGCGAACTAATCCGTTCGCTTGCACAAAATGGAACTTCTGTTTTGATTTCAAGTCATTTGCTTAGTGAAATCCAACAAATTACAGATCGCTTCGCTATCATCAACCATGGTAAATTGACACATATCGAAAGTATCCGTGACCTTGAAAAAGAAGCTAAAGTAACGATTCAATTAGAAGTTTCTGATCCTGAAGCTGCGAAACTAGTATTAGAATCGCTTGAACTTGAAATAAAAGCGCAAACGGAAACACAATTGACGCTTGAACTTAATAGCGAGCTCATCCCTGAAATTGCGAGAGCACTCGTAAAAGCTAATATTGATATTTTGGAACTTGCAAAAGTTCATGTTTCGCTCGAAGATCGCTTCTTAGCATTAACGAACGGAGGAGAAACTAAATGAACTTAATAAAAAATGAATGGCAAAAATTATTTCTTCGTAAATCCAGTTGGATTATGCAACTTGTGCTTATTCTTATGGTTTTTTTCATGGCACTTCTTTTATTCTTTGTCAATAAATCAATGAGCACTACGGAACGTCCTACAGAATCGCCACTCGGTGTGACGCAATATACGAATGCTTCTGGACAGCCTATTTCGGAAGATCAGTACAATGAGATGGTTGATCAAGGTAGCGAAAAAGCAAAACAAGTTCAAAGAACGGTTCTTTCACCAAAAGAATCAGTAGCTGCTTTAAAAATGCAAAAGAAAGCCGTTACTGATACACAAACTAAAAAAGAAATTCAGCGTCAAATTGACTATTATCAAGTTTATGCAGATAAAGGAAAAACACCTAAGGAATCCGCTAGTAGCCCTTCAGGGGCGGAATTTTTCGGGAATTTAGCCCAGGAAGCAAGTATCGCAACTATTTTAGTGGTCATTGTAGCAAGCACCATCGTAGCTTCTGAGTTTTCTGGCGGGACCATTAAGTTGCTTCTAACGCGACCGTATTCTCGCTCGCAGGTTCTTGCTTCCAAACTGATTGTTTGTATTCTTTATGCAATCATTTCGAGCATCGTGCTGTTTGCTTCTTCCCTTCTCTTCTCGTTTATGCTAGGCGGTGGATCTTATAGCTTGCCGATTTCTCCAGAAACCGGGGGCTTAAATGCTTTCGAAATGGCACTTAAACTAACTGGAACGAACTTTGTGTTAATGCTTACTTTCCTGAGTATCGCTTTCTTGTTCTCATCCGTTGTCCGTTCGCAAGCTCTTGCTGTCGGCGTTGGGATTGGAGCTTTATTTTCAGGAAACATCATTTCTGCTTTTCTGCCACTGGCAATTGCGAAATATGATTGGTTGAAGTGGTTAATTTTTAATCTCTTCCAGCTAAATTCACTGGCACTTGGAAATGAAATAGCAGGAGGACTTGCGATGTGGCAAGTGATTCTCACATTATTTGCTTACATTATAGTCATTCTTGGTTTCACTTTCTATATCTTTAAAAAACGCGATGTAGCTTTAAGCTAACTAAAAAAGAAACCAAAAGAGAGAAAATCGAAAAGATTTTCTCTCTTTTTTTAAGCTCGGTTCAAACTGTGGAATGGACATGAAACAACATGATCGTCAAGCACTCCAACAGCTTGTAAATAAGAATAAATAATGACCGGTCCAACAAATTTAAAACCCCGTTTTTTCATATCACGACTCACTCGTTCTGACAACTCATCTTGAGCCGGCATGTCTGATTCGTTTTCAAAGTGATGAATAATCCGTTTATGGTCAGTGAAATGCCAAACATAGGAAGAAAATGAGCCAAACTCCGCTTGAACTTTAAGTGCAGCTTCAGCATTTGTTTTAACTGCACGGATTTTTAAGCGATTTCGAATGATTCCTTCATTTTGTCTCAACTGTTCTAAATCGTCTTCTGAAAAATGTGCGCATGCTTTAATATCAAAATTGGCAAATGCTTGTTTGTATGCATCCCGTTTATCTAAAATCGTTCGCCAGGAAAGCCCAGCTTGCGCCCCTTCTAAATTTAACATTTCAAATAAATAGCGGTCGTCATAGCTCGGAACACACCACTCCTCATCATGATAAACCTGCTCGCGTTCACTACTTCTAGCCCAGTTACACCCCGCTTCTTCTCCCACTTATTCCACGTCCTTTCTTTAGTGAATTAAAATATAATATGTACTCATAAAAGCAGCCACAAAAAAACCGCATAAAGAAAAAAGCAAGCGTTCGCTGCGTCTCTCGGTAATGCCAACTGTCAAACTTACCGCAATAAAAAGCAAGAGCAAAAAGCGGTTCAATTGCAAGTTTATTCCAAAGAAAAGACACACACTCGCAAGAAACACACCTAAAACAATGACGGCAATAATCTGCCAAATCTCTTTTTTCATTTTAATTCTCACTTTCTTTAACCTACTATCAGTATAGAACATTCGTTCTCTTTTTACAAGTCAAATAGGGATCATTTGCCAAAGCAAACGATCCCTTGTTAAGTTAGCTTAATTTTTCTCGCAAGACCATTGGTAGGATGCCGCCATTCCGGTAGTAATCAATTTCGACTTCTGAATCAAACCGAACGATCGCATCAAAAGTTTGAAAAGAACCATCTTCTGAGACGGCTGTTACCTTAACTATACTTTTGGGTTCAACTGATTCCCCTACTTCAACAGAAATCGTTTCGCGCCCCGTCAGACCAAGTGTATCCGCACTCTCACCAGACATAAATTGGAGTGGTAAAACTCCCATCATCACAAGATTCGACCGGTGAATCCGTTCATAGCTTTTCGCAATAACAGTCTTAATTCCAAGTAAATTTGTTCCCTTCGCCGCCCAGTCACGCGATGAGCCCATGCCATAATCATCACCCGCTAAAATGACGAGTCCTGTACCTGTCTTGGCGTATTTTTCAGCCGCATCGTAAATGGACATTACTTCTCCTGTTGGGAAATAAGTCGTATAGCCGCCTTCAGTCCCCTCAGCAATTTGATTTTTGATCCTAATATTGGCAAAAGTTCCGCGCATCATAACGTCGTGATGACCGCGTCTTGAGCCATATGAATTGAAATCGCGAATTGCGACGTCGTGCTCACGCAAAAATTTTCCTGCTGGTGTATCCTTCCCGATTGCTCCTGCTGGTGAAATATGGTCAGTTGTAACCGAGTCCCCGAATTTTCCGATCACGCGAAGGCCAGACAAAGGTTCGACAAGTCCAGGCTCTTTCGACAGGTGTTCGAAAAAAGGTGGATTCGCAATATACGTAGAAGATTCATCCCAACTATAAAGTGGTTCATCTGTTGTTTCAATTGCGTTCCAAGTCGAATTATCATCAAATACACGAGCATATTGTTCTCGGAAAAGTTCTGGTGTGACAGTTTCTTGCACAAGAGCCTTTACTTCCTCTGAAGATGGCCAGATGTCTTTCAAATAATAGTCTTTCCCATCTGACCCGCGTCCAATAGGTTCATTTTTAAGATCAATATCCGTTGTTCCAGCCAGTGCATATGCTACAACGAGCGGTGGTGATGCAAGGAAATTTGCTTTTACTAAGGCATGAATTCGTCCTTCAAAGTTTCGATTCCCGCTTAAAACTGCTGAAACGAGCAAATCGTTATCTAAAATGGCTTGTTCGATTTCTTCTTTTAAAGGACCAGAATTCCCAATACAAGTTGTGCAGCCATATCCGACTAAGTCAAAGCCAAGCTTTTCCAAATAAGGTAAAAGAGCTGCTTTTTCCAAGTATCCAGTGACAACTTTTGAACCTGGCGCAAGAGAAGTCTTGACGTATTTCGGCACTTCAAGCCCTAGCTCCACTGCACGCTTGGCAACAAGCCCTGCTGAGAGCATCACATACGGATTTGAAGTATTCGTACAACTCGTGATTGCTGCAATTGCAACGGCTCCAGTTCGCATGATCGACTCATCGCCATTACCGTAAACTACTTTTGCTTGTTTATCAAATTCACTCGCTTCAAGACCAAATCCGCTATTTCCAGCAGGCTTTGTAATCGAGTCTTCAAAAGTTTGCTTCATTTCTGAAAGTGGAATTAAATCTTGAGGACGCTTCGGACCAGATAAATTCGCTTCAATTTCAGCTAAGTTAACTTCAACAATTTCCGTGTATTCTGGTTCTTCATCAGTGAAGAATAAATGATTGGTTTTAAGATACTCTTCCACGAGTTTAATTTGTTCCTCACTTCTACCTGTAAGGCGCAAATAGTCAAGCGACTCCTCATCGACAGGGAAAAAGCCGCAAGTTGCTCCGTACTCAGGAGCCATATTGGCAACGGTGGCGCGGTCTGCTAGCGGAAGTGTGGCAACTCCCGGACCAAAGAATTCAACAAATTTCCCTACCACTTTTTGTTTCCGCAAGACTTGTGTCACTTTTAATGCGAAATCAGTCGCTGTCGCACCATCTGGTAGTTCACCCGTTAGTCTAACGCCGATGACTTCTGGTACAGCAAAATAAGAAGGCTGTCCGAGCATGCCAGCTTCTGCTTCAATGCCCCCTACACCCCATCCAAGGACACCAATCCCATTGATCATCGTAGTGTGACTATCTGTTCCAACTAAACTATCTGGATAAGCCGTCACTTCTCCGCCGCTTTCTTTTTTCAACACCACATTTGCAAGATACTCTAAATTGACTTGGTGAACAATCCCTGTTGCTGGAGGAACAGCACGGTAATTATCAAAAGCTTTTTGTGCCCAGTTTAAAAATTGATACCGTTCCATATTGCGCTTAAATTCAAGTTCCATGTTGATTTTTAATGCTTCTGGGTTTGCATAACTATCCACTTGGACTGAGTGATCGACAACCAGATCAACTGGAATTTCTGGATTGATTTTTTCTGGATCTCCACCCATGTCATGCATCGCTTTTCGAAGTGACGCTAAGTCCACGACAGCTGGAACTCCTGTAAAATCTTGTAAAATGACACGTGCTGGTTTAAAAGGAACATCTCCTTGATTTTTTTGTGGATCTTTGGACCAGTTCGCAAGATGCTCCACGTGTTGATCGGTTAAAACACGTCCATCATTTTGCCGCAATACAGATTCAAGCAACACTCGAATTGAATACGGCAATCGATTAATTTTCACATTTGGATTTTCTTCAAGTACTTTCAAATCATAATAATAAATCGTTTCTCCATTTAGCTCAAAGGATGTTTTGGCTTTTTCTTTCCAGTTCGTCATCTTCGTCTCCTCCTTAATCGAAGCCCTCTCCACTTCATTGTACTGGAATTTCTGCGATAAGTAAACTAGGATAAACTTTTTGTTTTTAATAACTTTTTCTTATAAAACAAGTGCTTTTCTTTCAAAAAAACCGACAGCTTCCTGTCGGTTTTTTCGCTTGATATTATTTTATCGAGCCAAAATCAAGATTTTACCAACTTCGAGTCCCTGAACAAAATCTTCTATTTGCTGCTCCGTCAAATCAAAGTCTTCTAATAGTCTTGTAACGGATTTATCATCTGTCCGTGAGAACCATTTTGCAAATGGACCCGCAGCATAAAGTGAACCGCCTTCTGGACGATAAACTTGCGGGATCACAAGTCCTCCACTTAATGATTGTAAAATGCCTGAAATCGCACCAAAAGCTTCTTCATTCACAGGCCGTTCAATTTCCGTATCGGTCTCTTCAGCTACTTCACGGCTCACTTTCTTTTGTTTGGCCAAAACAGATAAAGTCTTCTTTGGAATAGCCATCTTTCATCAATTGCTCAATTCGAGCTTTGGCATCTTCTTCTGTATCCGCCACAAAAACTTCCCATTTTTTCATCCGAGTCCCTCCTCATTCATATCAAGAATCGCTTTAATTTCTTCCGTTGAAAGCTGATGCAAGAATTGTTCACCCGGCTTGATCAACTGATCCACTAAAGCTTGCTTCGTTTTCTGCAAATCATAAATTTTTTCTTCAATCGTTCCTTTTGTAATCATCCGAATCACTTGGACTACACGTTTTTGGCCGATACGATGCGCACGGCTAGCAGCTTGTTCTTCAATTGCTGGGTTCCACCAAAGATCAAACAAAATGACGGTATCTGCACCGGTCAAGTTTAATCCTGTTCCGCCCGCTTTAAGCGAAATCAAAAATAAATCTTTTTCGCCTTGATTGAAGGCATCTGCCATCTGAACCCGTGACTTACTCGAAGTTTTTCCATCTAAATAAAAGAAATCAAGCTCATCTTTTTGAAGTTCTTTACCAATCAATTTCAGCATGGAAGTAAACTGTGAAAAAATCAAAATTCGTTGGCCATTTTCTTTGGCTGCTCGGACTGTATCCATCAGTTGATTCAACTTACTAGATTCCCCGATATAACTTGCATCAAACATACGCGGATCACAGCAAATTTGCCGCAAGCGCGTGAGTCCCGCTAGTAACTTGATTCGTTCCGCTCCACTTGTCAGTGACGCGCGCGCTAAATCATGCTGAATGCGTTCTAAATAAGCGAGATACAAGCTTTTCTGTTCCGTTGTGAGTTCTGAATAGAGATTCGTTTCAATTTTTTCCGGAAGCTCTTTTACAACATCCCGTTTCAACCGACGAAGCAGGAACGGACGAATAAGTTCAGCTACTCGTTCATGTTTGAGTTCCTTAAATTTACGAAGCGGTGGGAAAAACCCCGGCATAATTGTCTGAAAAACAGCCCAAAGCTCATCAGTCGAATTTTCAAGCGGCGTTCCACTGAGCGCAAAGTGCGTTCGAGCGCGAACAGACCGAACGGCTTGTGAAGCCTTGGTATTATAGTTTTTAATGTTTTGTGACTCATCTAAGATAACCGTGTGAAATTGTTTTTCTTGGAATAAATCTTGATCTTGCCGCAAAGTTGGATAGGAAATCAAATAAACTTGATTCGCTTCAATAAGTTTAATTTGTTTTTCACGCTTTTCTTTATTGCCTTGGATGATCGATACTTCGATCTTTGGAGCAAAATTATTGAATTCATTCAACCAATTATAAAGAAGCGAAGCTGGTGTGACAATCAGGATTGGATCAAGTTGTTTATTTTCTTCCAGTTCAGAAAGCAAATAACTAATCGTTTGGATGGTTTTCCCAAGTCCCATATCATCAGCTAAAATCCCACCAAGGCGATATTTCGAAAGAGATTTCATCCAATTAAATCCCGTCACTTGATAGTCGCGTAAAGAAGCATTTAATCCCACTGGCAAATCGAATTGAGTATCTTTTTCATGCTGAATCATTTCTAACAACTCATGATAACTTTTGCTAAACTGACTGTGCAGTTTTTGATCCTTTGAAAACGTTTCGTACAGTTGAATTCCCCGGTAAACAGGAACCTGAATCGTCGGCTTTAAGGCGTTTTTCCGTAAATCAAGAAATTCAATCATTCGAGCCATTTCACGGTAAACTTTGTCTTCGAGCGAAAGAAAACGACCATTTTTTAAGCGGTGAAAATCCTTTTTTTCTTTTAATGAGGCAAGGACATCTTGGATCTCATCTTCTGGAATCCCCTCAAAATCAAAGGAAATGGAAAGTAAACCACTATCTTTCGTTAAATCAAAGGAAGTGACCGCTTCGACTTGCTTTTGAATCATTTCCTCTAATTCCTCAGCCATATGAATAGTGACAAATTTTTTAAGTTTAGGGATCACTCGGTAATAAAATTGATAGAGCTTTTCATCATCCGCTTGAAGCACCATTCGGTCAGCAGAAAACAAAATCGGTGAGTTCTCGATTAAATGCATGATGTAGTTTTCTTTTTCAATATCTCGCAAAATCACCTGGCTGCCTTTCGCTTCTAGTTCCTCGGTTTGAAAAGGATCGAAACTTTGGTCACCGTAGCGATAAATCAACTGGAGCTGGTGCTTATCCGCTTCAAAAGGTGTGATATAAAGTTCCGCAACTAACTCTTCTCGCTTAATTCTCGTTTCAATTTTTTCATCCATTTCGACATGGCCACTTTGCTGCAAAATAGGCAGCACATAAGAAACCATTTCCCCCAGTTTTTTCTCAGGAAACTGGATAATATCACTTTTAGCAATTTGTTGAAACTCTTTTAGCGGTGCTAGCGCTTCCCAATTTTTTTCGCTGACAAAATGAAGCGTCCCATCAAGAAAAATCGCGCGATATAAGTCGAGGAAAACGGCTTGTTGTAAGGATTCAAATTCAATTTGATACTCTCCCGTTTCCACTTCTATAAACTGATAACTAAAATCTAAGTTTTCTTCAGTCACTTTAAATTCAGGGTACTGGATTGCGACTTCATTTCGTTCTGTCACAATTTGAAAAACACTCGCTCGGTGGCTGATTTGTTCAAGAAATGCTCTTGCTTCGTTTGGCGGAATTAACAGTCGCTTGTCTTCCCTATAATTTCGAGCAAAAGAATCCAGTTCAGAATCATAGAGTTTCGAAGCTTCATAAATATGTGTAAGTTGTTTCAAAACGGCCCAATCATCTGCATCAAATTCATAGTCACTTGGATCATAGGTGAAGTGACTCGTAAATTCTAAAATACGTCCTTCTTTAATTGCATCAAGGAAGCTTCCGATTTGCTTCACTACATAGACCCGTTCTGGACCAACTTTTATTTCTAGCGACAACCGGTTCATTTGGTTCTCTGGAAAAATCTTGACAATAAATTGAATGCGAAGAAGTTCACGACTTACCGGAATCTCCCCGTTAAAGCTTTGCTCCGAATTCGTTTTAAAGAGCGAAAGCAAGGTTTCTGATTCTTGCTCCAAGATTCGAGCTTTTAAGCTTTGCTTTTTCAGTTCGTGTTTAAATGCTTCTTCCTTCAAAAAAGCAGCATAAATATGTTTGCACACACGTTCTCCGTACTGGTGGGCGGAGCAAGTGCAGTCAAATACGTGTTCACCAAATTTTTGGACGTGCTCGCCATCTTCAAAATAATAATCGTCGTCTTCTTTTACGATCACCGTTTCGCGGAGCATTTGTTTCGCTGCTTGTTTAATTTGATAGGGAATCATCTCATCTTGAATATTGACGCTTTGACTCAAAACTTCACTTCCCCCTCTAAAAATCTTTCAATACTCCATTTTAGCATAAAACGAACGTTTCATCTGCTAAAAGGTTTCTTCTACTCGATCCCGAAAAATTTTGTTTTACTGCCATCGTTCGTTGCTGTAACTTCAAGCCGAGCAGGTATCCGTTCTTTCAGTTCTGGCACGTGTGAAATAATCCCCACTAACCGACCATTTTCTTGTGTCTCAATCAAACATTCAATGGCCATCTCAAGCGATTCTGGATCAAGTGTGCCAAAGCCTTCATCAATAAACATCGTATCAAGAGAAACCCCGCCTGCCATTTCTTGGACAACTTCCGCAAGAGCAAGCGCAAGGGCGAGAGATGTTTTAAAACTTTCCCCACCAGATAAAGTTTTTACATGCCTAGAAGCGCCCGTATATGCATCAAACACTTCTAGTTCCAAACCACTTTGTGCATTTCCTTTTGACCGGTCAAGCTTGCGTTTTAGTTCAAAGCGACCACTTGTCATTTTGGCAAGGCGAGTATTAGCATGATAAATAATTGTATCAAGAAACGTCGCTAATACGTAGCGTTCAAACGTCAATCGCAATTCATTTTTCCCGTGTGTTGTATCGGCAAGTAAGCCCACATCGGCATAATCCGCTGCAATTTGATTCAATTCACTTTGGACTTCAATAAAAGCTTGCCTTTGTTCAGAAATAAAGCGTTTATTTTCACGACTCTCCATCATCGCTTTTTCTTTTTCCGATCGCTCCGACTTCGCAACTTCAAATGCAGCTTGTATTTGTTCTAAATCGGGCTTTTCGATTTCTTTTAATTTACGCTCCAGTTGCACAATACGCTCTTTTACGACAAGTCGTTCATCTTCATAAGCCTTCACTTGCGTCTCGAGCGCTTCCTGCTCCCTTTCAGAAAGTAGAGCCGCTTTCAAACTAGCAATGTCAGCAAATTGCCGGTTTAAAAGCTCTTCTTGTAAGCGAGCCGCTTCTTGCGTTTGCTCTTCTTTAAGTTTTTCCACATAAGCATACTGATTTTTAAGTTCCGTCTCCGCTGAAACAACTTGCTCATTTCGTTCGTTCAAATCTTCTTGAATTTTCTTTTCATTTTCGAGAAAACGGTCAAGTGCTTGTTTAATTTTGTTTTTCATCGTAAAAAAAGTTTCTTCGTTTTGAAGTTTTTCTGGAATGTCGTTTTCTAGAAGGCGAATTTCTGTTTCAGTCGCATAACGAATTCGTTCTTTGCTCTCCTTTTCAATTTGAAGTGCAGATAATTCCTCGCTCACTCGTTCTTTTTGTTGCAGTTTTTTAGCATTTTCTTCCGTTAATCTGGCTTTTTCTTCACTAGCAAGCTCCATTTTTTGTTTTTCTTGCTCTTGTTCTTTAAGAAGCGTTTGTAACTCCTCGGCTCGTTTTTGCCAATTTGCTAGTTCCTCAAGATCTAATTTTTCACCTTGATCCATTTGCCACAGCAACTGACGATTTTGCTCTTCCAGTTGTTGGCATGTTTTCTTAAGTGCCTCGAGTTTCGCTTGTTCTGCCTCCAGTGCTTCTGCTTCATCATTCGCCTCATGAAAAGCAGCCGGATGCGGATGATCTAGCGCGCCACAGACAGGACATGCTTCCCCGTCCACAAGTTGCATCGCTAAAACCGCTGCCTGTTCTTTTTGTACCGCCTTAAGCTTCTCCTCGACCACGTGAGCTTGCTTCTTTTCCTGTTGTAGATTTATTTCTAATTCATCAAGAACCTTTTGTTGTTGATTTTGCCAAGTTTGGATAGCCTCTGCTTGTTTCATCTTTTCATTTAGTGCGCTTAACTCTTTTTCAGCATTATTTTGCTCTATGAGAAGTTCATATTTTGCGTTTTGAACAGCCGTTTTTGTCTCGATTTTCCTTGCCAGTTGTTCGGTTTCCATGCTCAGTTTCCGGAAAACTTCTTCTTTTTCCTGGAAATGACGCTCAATTTTTTCAAAAGATTGCTGTGCCTTAAAAAATTCTTGTTTTTTAGTTTCGAGCTGTTTTAATTTAGGCTCGAGTTCTTCAAATTGAAATAAATTATGACGCCACTTTTCTGCATGTTCACTTTCTTTTTGAAGTTCTGCTTGCTTAGTTACTAGTTCAGCTTGCCCTAATTTGAACGCTTGCAGCTGCTCTTTAAGTTGCGCTTTTCTTTCGTTTTCTTGTTTAAGCTTTTCATCAAATCGAAGAAGCTGTTCGCGCATCCCGCGAAGTGGTTCCGCTTTTCTAGCTTGTTTCAATTTCACAGCGCTTGCAGTCATTTCATCTTGTTTTTCATTTAAAAGTTGCTCATTCTTTTTGGATGTTTCAAGTTCTTTAAAATCAATTAAGGTATTTTCTGCATGAGTAACTTGTTGCAGCGCTTCCTCGGCTTTTTGATGGGCACCTTTCAAAGCTTGTTCAGCATCCAAATGGGCAAGGTCAAGTTCCCGTTCTTTTATTTCTAATTGTGCTAAATTTTCAGCAAGTGTCTTCGAAGAATCGTTTAACTCTACTCGCTCTAAAATTTTGACGAGCTCTGCTTCCGCATGGCCTGCTTTTTCTTCGAGCTCTTTTTGCTTTTCAATCAGACGCTCTTCCACTCGTTTATAATAAACTGTGTGAGCGAGGCGCTGCAAAATCTGCTCTTTTTTCTTACTATCTGAAACTAATAATTCGCGAAATTCGCCTTGTGGGATCATTAAAATTTGGCGAAATTGGTCAACACTCAATTGAATAATATCTTTTAGTTGCTGTTCTGCTTCTTGAACGGAACTCGCTAATAGCTTTTTTTCGCCTTGCTTGATCTCATAAAGTTCTACCTTATGAGGAATCGAACGCATTCCTTCACCGCGCGCTTTTGGAACAACTTGTTTCGGACTGCGCTTGATCCAATAAATTTGATCATGTATTTTGAATGTTAATTCGACAGAAGTGAGCTCACTTCCAGACGCAAAATCACTTCGAAGCGATGTACTATCTCGGTCTGATAAGTTAGCAATTCCAAACAAAGCAAAACTGATCGCATCAAATATAGTTGACTTTCCTGCCCCTGTCTTCCCAGAAATCACAAAAATTCGCTCACTCCCGAGTTTGTTAAAATCGATTTCTTCTCGTTCTTTATAAGCTAGAAAAGCTGTCATAGTCAGTTTGAGTGGGCGCATCAGTCTTCCTCCTTTCGTACTTCATTAAAAACTTCTGTCATCAAATCATGTTGCTTCTCCGTTATATGTTCACCACGAACGTGTTCAAAAAACTGATCGAATAGCTCAATATCCTCTTTTTTCATCAATTCTTCAAACTGTTCCTCATTTTGCGAGCTGACTTCCAATTTTTGCCGTTCAAGATGTAAAATATTAGGATAAAATGGTCGTAATTTCCCGATCGGATCCATTAATGCTCCTTTATCTTCTAACTGAATAGCCAAGTAGTCATCCGGATGATCCAAGATATGAGTCGTCAAATCTTGCAACGTCCCACTTTCAATTCGCATATCTTTTTGTGGGATCAAAGGAACTTCTCGAACTTCTGTAAGCTCATTCCCAGAAAAGGAAACGATTCGAACGCTCTTTTGATCGGCACTTTCTGAAAACGAATATTTTAGCGGAGAGCCGCTATAATGTATCGTTTGGTGTGTGATCGCATGTGGATGGTGCAAATGACCAAGCGCTACATATTGAAAGCCATCAAAGGCATTTGTTGAAACCCGGTCTACATTCCCGACTGAAAGTTGACGCTCAGAATCTGACGGAATGCCACCCGAAACAAAAGCATGCCCAACAAGGATTTGAGCTTTTGACGCGTCCCAAACCGAACGAATTTGCTTCGTAATCGCTTGCATCGCATCTTCATAACTACGAATTTCATCGTCTTCCAGAAGTTCTCGTACAAGCGCAGGCTCATGATAAGGGACGAGCCAAATTTCCGCCTCAGGAAGCGAAATCGGTTCAATCGTTTTCATTAATTTACCCGCCATGAAAAGTTTTGTATTCTTGTACCAAGCAGAACCAAAATTCAGTCGTTCTGCGCTATCATGGTTCCCGCTAATCGCATAAATAGGCAATTTAAGCTCCACATTCCAGTGATAAAGCGTGTCGTTTAATAGACTAACGGCACTTGTTGGAGGCACGGAACGGTCATAAAGATCACCCGCAATAATTATTCCATCCACTTTTTCCTGCTCAATGATTTTCGTGATTTCCTTTAAAATATAACGCTGATCTTCAAGCATAGATACACCTGAGACAATTTTTCCTAAATGAAGATCTGCTGTATGTAAAAGTTTCATAATAGCCTCTTTTCTTTTATTTTCTCTTTTTATAAGGTGCAAAATCCTTCTTTTTTGGTATACTAGTAATGAATTAGGTTTTTTAGGGAGTTGAAGCTGTTGTTTTACCGATTTGCAAAAGGATTTGTTCACTTCATTTTAGCCATCATTGGTGGACGATTTCAAGTACAAAATAAAGAAAAGATCATCGAAGGTCCTTATGTTGTGGTTTCGACACATACTTCTTGGATTGAAATCATCTATCTTGGATTTGCACTTTATCCGACGCCCATTCATTATATGGCGAAACAGGAACTTTTTAAAGGGAAGATGTTGAACTGGCTAATGACACATTTAAATGCTTTTCCAGTTAACCGTAGCAATCCAGGACCGAGTGCCATCAAAGCCCCTATTCGCTTGCTTAGACAAGGTAAAGTAGTGGGGATTTTCCCAAGTGGGACTCGTAAGCAAACCAATCTTCATTTAAAACACGGCGCCGTTATGATTGCTTATAAGGGAAATGTCCCAATGCTTCCAGCAGTTTATGATGGGCCGAAAAACTTTAAAGAGATTCTGAAACGAAAACCAATCATTATCCGTTTTGGTGACGCTATTCAAGTTCATGATACGGAACAAGAACAAAAACTCGTTTTGGAACAAAAATCCGAGGAATTAATGAAAACTTTTGAAACTTTACAAGCTGAGATTGAAGCTAGCAAAAAAAAATAAAAGCATGTGGGCGAGATCGCCCACATGCTTTTATTTTTGACTTACATCGTATCTGTTAAGATGTCAGAGCCAGCTAGTTTATTATCTTCTAAGATAGTTTTGATTTCCTTCGAAGCTTTTTCAAGCGCTTTATCTGCTTCTTTTGTGTCAGGTTGATCGGCTTTTAAAGCCTCTGCTTCTTTTCCATAAGCATCGCTTAAATCGTTCAAAGCTTTTTCAAATTTCTTGGTTGATTTACCTAAATCTGGAACTTTTTCCGCTTTTAACATATCTGACACATCTTGAGCTGAAGTAGATGCTTTTTTCGCAAGTTCGGAAAGTTCTTTTTCACTTGGCTTAGGATCGGCCGTTTGTGCTTGTGTATAGGCACTGAAATCCGTGTTTTTATCCGATATTTTTGAAACAAGATCCATGTAGTAATCTAAAACTTTTTCTTTGCTTGACGAAGTAGCTTTATTATCCTCTTTTTTGTCGCTACTTTCTTTGCCGCCCGATGAACATGCAGCCAGTGAAAGTACTAAAATAACCATAAACAAACTAATCGCAATTTTTTTCAAACCTTCTCCTCCTAAAATCTTTTTATGTAGCTAGAACACTACATTTTTATATTATTTGGCTTTAGCTTTACAAGTTATCCTTAAGTCTTCTTTCAGACATTTCAGCTGATTTTGCAAGACCGCGTGCAACTGCCTTATACTGAAAGTACATAGCAACACGCCAAGGAACAATCATTGCAAAAGCCATAATCCAAAACATACCTG
Organism: Listeria valentina; assembly: GCF_011800755.1. Classification (GTDB taxonomy): domain Bacteria; phylum Bacillota; class Bacilli; order Lactobacillales; family Listeriaceae; genus Listeria; species Listeria valentina. The sequence continues at coordinate 41,605 of NZ_JAATJW010000010.1, read as the reverse complement.
CCAGCTCGCCGACTTCGACACTTCCACTGATCCAGTATTTCAAAATAATTCGAATCAAAAGCAGTGCCATAAGCAAGATCGGGAAAGATTTGGTCCGTTTGATGTACACTTCTTCATTTCGTACTTCAAATCGGGTTGTCCAAATTAAGATGAGGGAAAATACAAGTCCCATCCCAATGGCTTCTAAAATATCTACTCCCGTTACCCAAAAATAAGGGATGACGAACATGAGTGCACCCGTTGACATCATGATGGGAGGTAAAATAATTCCCTTTATGGATGCCGGGCGTTTTGATGCTTTCATTCGGATGACAATGATCATTGTCCCGAATAAAAGTGTGATTAAAATGGATATGAAAAGTGACATACTCTAATTCCTCCTAAGCGCTCATTCGTTCACCATTATAGCGCTTCTTTCGGAAAAAAGCCAAATTTTATTTAACTGCCTACTTCATCTAAATCCATTCCGCTGTTTTGCAAAAGATACATGGAATGGTAGATACCTCGCTCTTTAAAGAGCTCAGCATGTGTACCCCGTTCCACGATTTCGCCTTTTCTTAATACGAGAATTAAATCCGCGTCTTTAATCGTCGAAAGTCGATGCGCAATCGCGATTGTTGTTCGGCCTTCTCGCATTCGTTTAAGTCCCATTTGAATCATACTTTCTGTTTCTGTATCAATATTTGCAGTTGCCTCGTCTAATACTAGAATTTGCGGATCCGTCACAATGGTTCGTGCAAACGAAATCAGTTGTCTTTGCCCGCTTGAAAACGAAGCCCCGCGTTCAATCACTTTATGATCGTAGCCACTAGAAAGCGACTGAATGAACCGGTCAGCTTGAACAAACTTCGCCGCTTCCTCGACTTCTTTAGCTGTGATCTTCTCATTATATAAACGAATGTTATCGCGAATATTTCCGTAAAACATGAAACTATCTTGTAGAACAAGTCCTGTTTTCTTACGTAATTCTGTGATCGGATAATTTTTAATCGACCGGCCATCAATCAAGATATCGCCGTGTTCAAATTCATAAAAGCGCATCATTAAATTGATAATGGAGCTTTTTCCGCTTCCTGTATGTCCCACTAAGGCAACAGTCTGTCCTGTTTGTGCTGTAAAAGAAATATTTTTAAGCACGTTATTTTCGCCGTCATAAGCAAAGGAAACATCTTTAAATTCAATTTGCGCTTCTTGAATCTGGGCTCCTTTTTCAGGATGCTGAGCGGGCACTTCTTCTTTTTCATCCATGATTTTAAATACACGAGAAGCTGCTGTAATTGCTTCTTGATACATAGCAAGTCGCTCCATGACGTTAAAAATCGCCTCAAGAAAACGGTCAAAATAGTTGATGAAGGCGTAAATCGTCCCAATCGCAACAGGGCCAATCAATGCTTCTGCGCCGAAGTAGCTCAGTATAATTACAACCGCAATCGCATAAAGAAAGTCAATCGCTGGACCAAGCAAAAGCGCGTTAAACTTAATGTTTTTTATCCCAACGTCATAGTAATCCTTGTTGATGACTTCAAATTCATCGGTTAGTCGTTTTTCTTGATTGAATTCCTGAACAATTGACATCCCAGAAATGGATTCACTAATGTTGGCATTCAATTGACTAAGCTTTTCACGCTTTGCACGGTAAAACTTCGAACTATATTTCCTGTAAACGACCACAATCCCGGCAATAACTGGGAATAAAATCAAGCTGTAAAGCGCTAGTTGCACATTGAGTGAAAACATCGCCACGTACATCCCAATCAACATAAACAAGCTCTGGATAGCGGTTGAAAGAACGTTGATGAACATGTCTTTAATCGCTTCTGTATCATTTGTGACTCGCGAAACGATGCCTCCAGCAGGTGTTTGATCAAAGTAGCGCATCCCAAGCGAGTGCAATTTCGAAAAAATATCAACACGAATTCGCTCAACAATTTGTAGGGCAATTTTTTGGAAAAAGAAAAGCTGGAAATACCAAACGACAAATTTTCCAATTTCAAGCCCAATATAGGCGGAAGCGAGAATCACGATTGCTTTCGTCTCAAAGCTAAGTGGTGTCAAGTGTTGATCCAAAAAAGCCCGGACAAGAAGCGGAGAAATGACTTCAGCAGCTGTTACAAGTAAGACAAGAAAGCCTGTTAAAAGGAGCAGCGGAATGTGATATTTCGTATAGCTCATCAAGCGTTTTAATACCGCTCGATGCTCTTTTCCAGTCATAGTTTCTAGTTCTTCATTTTGATAATCAGTCGCCATCCTCCTCACTCCTCTCTTCAAGTTTTTGTTCGCGATACATCGCCGCGTACCAACCATCTGCTGCAATTAATTCTGCATGTGTCCCAAAAGACGTGACTTTCCCATTATCAATCACAAGAATTAAGTTCGCGTGCTCAACTGAACTCAAACGATGAGCACTAATGATAGTGGTTTTATTGCGTCTCGTTTCTTTTAGGTTCGAAAGAATGCTTTCTTCTGTTTTGGCATCTACTGCCGAAAGTGCATCATCTAAAATCAATAGTTCAGGATTCATGAGTAAAGCACGAGCGATTGCTAGCCGCTGTTTTTGTCCGCCTGAAAGCGAAACTCCCCGCTCTCCAACAATCGTGTCATAGCCCGCTTTAAAGCCTTCAATATCGTCTGCAACCGCTACGGTTTTCGCGACCGCTTTAACTTCTTCCCGCGATGCGTCTGGCTTTCCGAAGCGAATATTGTTCAAAACAGAGGTTGAGAATAAAAATTGATCTTGCGGAACATAACCAATCGCTTGATGTAGCGCTTTTAGCTGATATGCTTGAAGTCGACTTCCTCCAAAAGTAATCTCCCCTTCATACTGATCGTATTCACGAAGCAGTAGTTTTAGCAAAGTCGTTTTTCCAGCGCCTGTTCGCCCCACAATGCCAAGCGTCTCACCTTTTCGAAGTGTGAAAGCAATATCTGAAAGAGCAGGAACTTTTTCTTCTGGATAACTAAAGCTTTTGATGGACGCTTCAATGTCTCCCTGTGGCGGCTCAGTGTGTGCGCCAGGAAGGTCAACAATGTCAGCCTTTTCATCAAATAAGCTCGTGATGCGGTCGTAAGAGGCACTTCCTCGCTGGATAATATTGTACAAGAAACCGAAAGCGAGCATTGGCCAAACTAGTAAGAATAAATAGTTCACAAACGCGACCACTTGGCCGACGGTCAAAGTTCCATCCGATACAAACTTGGAACCAAAACCAATGGAGAGCACGAAGGAAAGTGTGACGATAATTGAAATGACAGGGTCAAACATAGCATCCACTTTTGCCACTGAGACATTTTTTGAAACAACGTCTTTCGCTTGTTTTGAAAAATCAGCGATATCTTCCGTTTCTTGCCCAAAGGTTCTAGTGACTTTAATCCCTGAAATGCTTTCTTGCGTTTTATCGTTCAGTCTCGAGAAAGCCGCTTGCGCTTCGTGAAAACGACTATGTAATTTTTTCCCGAGAATGGATGTGCTGAGCGCCATAAGCGGCATTGGCAAAAGAGCAATCAACGTTAATTTCCAGTCGATGCTAATTGCCATCATCAAAATCACGGTCCCACCGGTTAATAGTGAATCTGCTAGCGTAAGTACGCCTGAACCCGCAACTTGTTGAACAGCTGTGATATCGTTCGTTGCACGTGCCATTAAATCACCTGTCCGGTATCGCTGAAAGAAAAAAGACGACATTTTTGTCAGATGTTCGAATAAGCGATAACGCAACGTTCGTTGAAGCAAATTGTCTGATCCAAAAATCATCAGGCGCCAAACGTAACGTCCTAAATAAGTTAAAATAGCAACAGTGGCTAGAAGGATCATCCACTGTGTGAGACTGCCCTTTGTGAGTGATTGATTGGTTATTGCATCCACTACTTTTCCAATCACATATGGTGGCACAAGTTGTAATAATGCAATGATAAATAAAATACTAATTCCAAAAATATATTGTTTCTTTTGTTCTTTAAAAAACCAAGCTAACTGTTTAAAAATTCTCAAATGGTTAACTCCTCTCCCTATTTTAGACAATAAAAAATAATGGACATTAAATTTCGCCCATTACTACATAAAAGAATATTTGTCTTCATTTTCTCACGCGAAAAAGCAATAAAAAAGAAGCTAACTTTGCCTAAATTTTTCCAAAGGCACAGTATAGGAATGAAAAACAAATAATTTGCTTTTAAGTAATAATGGTTTTGTAAATTGTTGTTGCTGGCTGGGTTGTGGTTGATTGTTTTGCATAACATATACCTCCTTTGTTTAATGTAATGAATTCATTGTACAGGGCTTTCACAGAAAATGCAAACGATTTCTTGAATTTTTTTAAAATTGGTGTTTTTCTCTCTTTTAAAAACAGCATGTAACATCTTCTGCCTGTAAAAAAGCGCCTCCTCGTGGAGACACTTTTTTATTCAAATTATTTCTTCGGCTCGTCTTCGTCCATTTTCAAAATTGCCATAAAAGCTTCTTGAGGAACTTCAACGGAGCCAATTTGTTTCATTCGTTTTTTACCTTCTTTTTGTTTTTCAAGCAGTTTTCGTTTCCGTGAAACGTCCCCGCCATAACACTTGGCCAGAACATTTTTCCGCAACGCTTTGATCGTCGAACGAGCCACAATTTTTGTGCCAATAGCTGCTTGGATCGGCACTTCAAATTGTTGCCTTGGAATCAGTTCGCGCAGCTTCTCAACAATGGCTTTCCCGCGTTCATAGGCAAAATCACGGTGAACAATAAAGCTCAGTGCATCGACTTTCTCGCTATTCAGTAGAATATCCATTTTCACGAGTTTCGATTGTTTGTATCCAAGTAGTTCATAATCAAATGATGCATAACCTTTCGTGCTCGATTTCAGTTGATCAAAAAAGTCATACACAATTTCTGAAAGTGGAATTTCATACAAAACACTTACTCGAATATCATCCAGATACTCCATTGTGACAAAGTTCCCACGTTTATTTTGCGCAAGCGTCATAACTGCCCCTACGTAATCATTTGGAACCATGATTGTAGCCTTGACATAAGGCTCTTCAATGGATTCAATCACACCTGGTTCTGGCATCTCAGATGGATTATCGACAACAATTTCACTTCCATCCGTTAGCTGTACATGATAAATAACACTTGGTGCCGTCGTAATCAAATCAATATTAAATTCACGTTCAATCCGCTCTTGAATAATTTCCATGTGCAAAAGGCCAAGAAAACCACAACGGAATCCAAAGCCAAGTGCTTGCGAAGTTTCCGCTTCAAATTGCAAAGCCGAATCATTCAGCTCCAGCTTTTCAAGCGCGTCACGTAAATCATTATATTTGGCAGAATCAATCGGATAAAGACCACAATAGACCATAGGGTTCAATTTCCGGTAACCTGGTAGAGCTTCCTCAGCAGGATTATTTGCAAGTGTAATGGTATCCCCAACACGTGTGTCGCCAACGTTTTTAATCGATGCCGTTAAATACCCAACATCTCCCACCATAAGTGTATCTTGTGGCGTAGCTTTCGGTTTAAAGACTCCTACTTCCGTTACTTCAAATTCTTTGCCATTCGACATCATGCGAATACGGTCTCCGGCTTTTACAGTACCGTCAACAATTCTAATATTGGCAATTACACCTCTATAAGCATCATAAACAGAGTCAAAAATCAGTGCTTTTAGCGGTTTATCTAAGTCTCCTTGTGGAGCTGGCACCTTTTCAACAATTTGTTCAAGAATCTCACCAATACCAATCCCTGCTTTAGCGGAAGCGAGTACTGCATCGCTTGCATCGAGCCCAATGACATCTTCAATCTCAGCACGAACTCGCTCAGGATCAGCTGCTGGCAAGTCAATTTTATTAATAACTGGAAGAATTTCCAAATCATTATCAAGTGCCAAATAAACATTTGCAAGCGTCTGTGCTTCAATCCCTTGAGCAGCATCCACAACAAGAATCGCTCCTTCACAAGCAGCAAGGCTTCGCGACACTTCATACGTAAAGTCGACGTGCCCCGGTGTATCGATCAAGTGAAAAATATACGTTTCACCATCTTTAGCTGTATAAGCAAGTTGAACAGCATTCAATTTAATCGTAATGCCTCGTTCACGTTCTAAATCCATTGAATCTAATAATTGAGCTTTCATTTCACGATGACTTAATGCATGTGTTTCTTCCAAAATTCGATCCGCTAAGGTTGATTTCCCGTGGTCAATATGGGCGATGATCGAAAAATTTCTAATTTTATTCGTTCGTTTTTGCATTTCATTTTTATCCATTTTCCCAGCTCCTGCTCCTCGGCTCATTCAAATCAGAATGGCAAGCTAAAATTGATTATATCAATAGATGAGCGATTATTCAATGACTCTTTTACAAAACTGGCGGAAATTCTAAGAAATTTAGCTTGTCTTATTGCAAATTCATTCATATTTAGGTATAATAGCATTTGTTCTGAAGTATTTTAAAGGGTATGTTTGAAATAAGTACTACCTCGATTAGTTTGGACGGAGGTGAATGGAATGCCAAATATTAAATCTGCTATCAAACGTGTTAAAACAATTGAAACTCGCAACAACCGCAACGTTGCTCAACGTTCTGCGATGCGTACAGCTATCAAAAAAGTAGAGGAAGCTGCAGCAAACAATGCTGACAACAAAGAAGAATTATTCGTAGCTGCTTCTAAAAAAATTGATACTGCTGTATCCAAAGGCTTGATTCATAAAAATAAAGCAGCTCGCGACAAATCTCGCCTAGCAGCTAAAATCAAGTAAGCAATGAAAACATCACGGTTGTGGTGTTTTTTGTTTGTCAAAAGGGCCTAATTTCAGGCCCTTTTTGCTTTTCTAAAATCTTCTAGTTCGAATAAAAACCATTCTAGTTTTTGCGTTTTTTCTCCAAATCCAGTTTTCAACTCAAAATCACTTGCTGCTAATTTCAAAAGTGCGAAATCAAGCTCTTCTTTTCCAAAACCACGGGCTTGTTTAGCTGCCATTTTCGCTCGAAATGGATGCACTTTTAAGATTCCAGCTGCTTGCTGTGCGCTTACTCCTTTTTTCTCGAGCAACTTTAATTGGTTCATTAGACGAAACTGACTCGCAACAAGCGCCACAATTTTGATAGGCTCTTCTTTTTGTTTCAATAAATCATAATAAATGCGAAGTGCTCCCGCTGTGTCGCGTGCAATCAACTTATCGAGAAGTAAAAAGATATTTTGCTCAAGAGACCGGACGACAAGTTTCTCGACATCATCCAGTGCGATTTTTTTGGATTCAAATTGATAGAGCATCAATTTATCGAGTTCGTTCATCGCTGTAGTGAGATTCCCACTTGTTAGTTCCATCAAGCGTTTATCGGCTGCTTGTTCAATTGTAAAACCATTTTCTTGTGCTTTTGTTTCGATCCATTTTAAAAATTCAACTTCACTTGGTCTTTTAGCATCAATTACAACTGCTTGTTTTTTTAGTAATTTCGTTAGTTTCTTTCGCTCATCTAGTTTTTCAACATGGGCTACGAAACAAAGAATTGAGTAATCGGCTGGTTGCGCCAAATATTGCTCAAGTCGCGCGGTTTGATGTTCAATTTTACTTTTGGTTTTTTCACTTGTTAGGAAAGTAGGATTGCTAGCGATAACTAATCTCTTATCTCCGAAAAATGGAAGGGTTTCTGCTTCTTCCATGACCGTTTCAATAGGGGTTTCTTCTAAATCGAAGTTCGCATAATTAAATTCTTGTTCATCTTCTGCTAAAACAGCATTTAAAAGCTTTTCTTTCGTTTGATTGATTACATAATCTTCAATTCCGATAATAAGATAGACTTGTGCTAATTTCTTTTGCTCTATGGCTTTCCATTCTTTAATCAATTTCCCCACCTCTTCCATTAATCGTAATCGAACTAATCTTTGTTTTCAAGCATTTATTGCAGCTTTGTTTTAAACCCTTTTAAAAAGTGGTAAACAATCATCCCATTTTGATCCGTCCGCAAAATTTGAACGTTCTTTTTTTGTAGTGTCACTAAAGTTTCTGTGTTAGGGTGCCCAAATCGATTTTTCACACCGCAAGAAATAAGCGCAAAATTCGGATTCACTTTTTCGATAAAAGCTCGTGTGGAAGAAGTTTTACTTCCGTGATGTCCTACTTTAAGTACGTCTGCTTGTATATCTTCTGTTTCCAAGAGTTCCTGTTCAATTTCCTTTTCAGCATCCCCCGTGAAGAGCCAAACAAGTCCTCCTAGCTTCACTTTCAGAACAAGTGAATTATTATTCGTATTAGATACTTCTCTATAAGGAGACAAAACTTGGAAACGATAGTCTTTGCCACCGATTTGGTCTCCCTTCTCGAGCTCCATCACTGGGATATCTTGAAGTTTGAGAAGTGCCTCCTGCAAAATTTTCTTCTTGGCAGCATTTTTAGCAAAATAAATTCTTTTGATTTTAATTTCAGTAGCGAGCTCTTTTAAAGCTCCCATATGATCTGCATGAGCATGCGTAATAAAAACTTTATCGAGCTTAGCTATTCCCTTCGATTTTAAAACTGGAGTTAAAAGATCTTGACCAATCGAAAAGGGATGCTTGCGCTTTTGCCAATCTTCTTTTGGAAAAGCTATTTGCCCGCCTGTATCAATTAGATAGTTTCCTTTATTTCGAGGAAGTTGGATCAAAATACTATCGCCTTGCCCTACGTCTATCATACTCACTTCACCAGAAAATGGAAAGTTACTCAATTTAGCACTTAGAAAAAATAACATTGTGAAGAAAAACACAATTTTGAAATAGCGCTTTTCCCAGCATAGAAAAATAAGAAATGTAATAAAAACAAGCAGTAAAGTATATAAACCAGTTGGCTTCCCTGTTGTAAACATCGTTCCATTAAAAATTTGAAAGAACTCAGTTACTTGTTCCATGATGGTAACAAAAAAATCAAGTAAAATATTTAACGGTGTTAACAGTATGGGAATCTTTGAAAATAAAAAACAAATAAAAATAAAGGGAACAAGAAAACTTGAAAAGAAAGGAACATACAAGATATTGAGGAGAATACCTATTAAAGAGAATTCGAAAAAGTGGAATAATAAAATAAGGGCTGAGGCAAGTGTCGAGATGATTGAAATAATAAAAGCTTTCCCGAAACTGCTAGTAGCTCTTTCGATCAATTGCCTTCCTAACAAAATAGCAAAAGAAACTGCATATGAGAGTTGAAAGCCTGCATTAAATACTACATAGGGATTTACAAGAAAGCTAAATAAAAAGACTAGTGAAATTGCACAAATAGGAGATATAGGGCGTTTTAATTTTACCCCTGTTAAGATAAATAGTGTCATTCCGCATGCACGAATGACTGGCGCGCCAAATCCAGCGATCAGTGCATAAAAAGGCAATATCCCAAATAGAAGCGTTTGGCTTGTCTCTTTGGTAACACCAAAGCGAAGAAGCAAAAAATAACATAAACCAACAAATAAGTTAACGTGAAGACCCGAAATCGCCAAAAGATGAACCACACCTAGTTTCTGGTATTCCGTATAAAGATCTTGATCAAAAGTTGATTTATCTCCAGTAATCAGTGCCGCAACGTAAGGCGCAGTTCGTTTGCTGAAATGTTCATGGATATATTCTAGTAGATTTAAACGAAAATTTTGAATGCTTGATGCAAAGGTTTTTTTCATCCCCACAGGAATTAGTTTTTCAGCTTGAAAGATAGTATGGATTTTTTGTCGTTTGAGATAATCTGCATAATCAAATTGATTAAAATTCCGTGCCACGTTTGGTTTTTCGATTTGACCTGAAACCTGAAAAATGGTGCCATAACGAATTTTTTTAAGCTGTTCTTTTTCCTTTTCACTTTTTATTTGATAATGCAAAACGCTTTTTTCATGATTTAAATTTACCACGGCTGAAAAACGATCGCCATCTATTTGTAAAGACTGAATAATGCGGACAGTTGCGGACTTGGCTGTTTGTTCTTGCCCGGAGACATTCAAAGTGTCAGTTAAAAAATAGTAGAAAGCTGCAAATACTAAAATACAAAAGAAAAAAAGAGCTTTCTTGATTTGTTTACGTGAAAGTAAGTAGCCGCAAAATAGCAAACCAGCTAAATGAAAAAGAGGAGTCCAGAAGACCCCTAGAACACCAGTGATGATTGCAACAACGCAGAAAATAGCCAAGTGTTCAATAATCTGTTTCCTCCTCTATTTGTTTTTATAATTTGGTTTCGATCGACTGAAGCAAGATTTTCGCTTTGTCTTCTGGCAAGTCTTGTTCGTTTATCGCCTCTGTCACATTCGCCAACAGTTGTTGTTTTGAAAGTAGTCCATCGTTTAAAATTTCATGATCAAAAGGAACTTTCTTTACTTCGACACCCGCTTGTTCAAATAGCTCGATCGCATAGGGATTATTTTTATAGTCTTTTGCATAAAAAACGGCTTTAATGCCCGCTTGAATAATCGATTTACAACAAGCCACACATGGAAAATGTGTGACATAAAGTTCTGCTTGGTCGGTGGAAGCGCCAAATTTCGCACATTGTAAAAGTGCGTTCATCTCAGCGTGGATGGTTCGAATGCAGTGGCCTTCAACGATCAAACAGCCTTTTTCTGTACAATGATCCCCACCAGCAATGGAACCATTATAGCCACTTGCAATCATTCGTTTATCTCGAACAATTGTTGCTCCAACCATCAGTCGTGTACATGTACTTCTTGTTGAAATTAAATGACTTTGCGCCATGAAAAATTGATCCCATTCAATTCGTTTCATCTTTTCGACTCCTTTCGTCTCTCATAATAGTATAATTCGACAGTGAACAGTCGTCAATCAAATCTAAACTTCTAAATGAGCTTTCAATTTTTCAAGCGTCTTTTCTCCAATTCCTGAAATTTGTGTTAAATCTTCTATTTTAGTGAATAGGCCTTCTTTTTCTCGGTATTCAATAATGGCCGCTGCTTTTGCTTTACCAATCCCAGGAACTTGTTCTAAATCTTGTGCGGTTGCTTGGTTAATGTTCACCTTAGTTGCCTCCGCTTGTCCCGATGCGCTCCCAGAGGAATCAGCGACTATCAAAGAACTTTTTTCACCTTTTCTAACCACCTCAACAACCATCTCATCTTTCAACTTTTGAGCTAAGTTGACTGAATTTGGATCGGCTTCAGGTAATAATCCCCCTGCTCGCTTGATTGCATCTTTTACACGACCATCTTTTTCAATTTGATAAACACCTGGTTCTCGAACTGAACCTTTCACATCCACAAACACAACCGCTTGTTTTTCTTCTTTTTTGGTCGTTTCACTCTCTTGCGTTTTCGCTTCCTGTTTTGTAGCGGCTGGCTTAGAAGCGCTCGTCCATTCATTTTGCTCTTCGTGGTTTGATTGGAAAACAAAAAAGAAGCAAAACACAAGCACGGCAATCAAACCAGCTGCTCCAATCAAGCACCATTTTTGATTTTTTTGGTAGAATTCTTTTAGTTTTAGCACGGCAAGATCCTCCTCTTGCTTCTCTATTCGCCATAAATTTCCCCATTCCTCCTACAAGCCTCCAAAAAGAAAAAGCCAAAAATTTATTTTTTGGCTTTAAAAAAGACTCGTTCTGTTTTTTCATTTGGTTTTTCATCACTAAAATCTGCAAAAACTTGAATATCGCGAAAATTTGTTTCTAATAACATTTTTTTATAGATTGAAATCGGGAAGGTTCGTTCTTTATGCAATTCATCTTTTCGGATGTAGCGCTCTCCTTCTTCTTCTCGGATAAAAAAACTTAGCTCATGTTCGACGGAATGTGGATACTCACCTGGAAAGGAATTCCAAATGGTCGCAACAAAGGGATCCCCCTCCCCGTAACTATAATCTTGAAAAATGCAATCCATTTTATATACGGAATGGACATCAAATAAAAAAGTGCCGTCTGGCTTTAAATGACGAAAGACATGTTGGAAGGCAGCGCGAACTGCTTCTTCTGTTTCTAGATAGTTTAAAGAATCACAGAAGCACGTGATGGCATCGAATTCTTTCTTTAAGTCGAAATGAGTCATATCAGCTTGAATGACGGGGATATCAAGATCGATTTGAGCAAATTTTTCTTTGGCCACGCGAACCATTTCAGGTGCTAAGTCTAACGCGGAAACTTGAAGTCCCGCAAGTGCCATGCGCAAGGAAAACTCACCGGTTCCAGCAGCAAGATCTAGTAAAGAACGGGTTTCTTCTGGCAAATGCCTCAAAGCAAAATCAGTCCAAGCATCATAGAGTTCACTGTCCATCAGTTCATCGTACACAACGGGGAAAAATTCGTAACTCATTTTGTTTCTCCTCTCTATTCAAAAAAGCAGCAAGAGGAACCTCGCTGCTTCTTCACTTTCTTAATAGGAAAAAGCTTCCGACACGTTTTCAAGCGGCGCGTCTCCCCATAGTTTTTCCAAATTATAATAAGAACGTTCATCGCGATGAAAGACGTGAACAATGACGTCTCCTAGATCAATCAATACCCACTTCGCTGCGTCAAAGCCTTCTAAGCGTTTCACTTCAATTTCATTTTCTTGTGCCTTGTCTTTAATTTCTCGTGCAATCGCCTGCACTTGCTTATCCGAATTACCGTGACAAATCACAAAATAATCGGCGATGCTTGAAAGCCCCTGCATGTTTAGCGCGAGAATATCCTCCGCACGTTTGTCATCTGCAGCGCGTGCAACGAGCATCAATACTTCATGACTATTCAAATCGTTTAACATCTCCTTCTTGTTTTAAAAATGCGAATGCGTTATAGCTTTCAAATGTATCAGGAAAAATCGGGTGTTCCTTACTCGAAATATACGCGATTGTACGGCGAAGTGCAAATAGCATTCCTGCGTCAAGTGACGTTTTCGAATAGGCTCTCGCTTCTTCTACTCCTGGAAAATCACGACCAGGTTCTGTATAATCTGCTAAAAATAGAATTTTATCTAATTTGTTCATCTTCGCACTTCCGGTTGTATGGACACGGATTGCTTCTAAAATTTCAGCGTCTGTCACGCCAAATTCTTGCTTAGCAAGATAGGCTCCAACTGGTGCATGCCAAAGTGCATGGCTATACTCTAACAACCTTGGATCCATTTTTTCGGATCGAATGAGTTTTTCTGCTTGGTCATCTGGATAATATTTCGCGTAGTCGTGCAGCAATGCCGCAATGCTCGCTTTTTCCGTCGATTCCCCGTAAATTTCCGCATAGAGAATCGCTGTTTTTTCAACCCCTAATGTATGTTGAAATCGTTTTTCTGGCATGGCTTGTTTAATTTTTTCTAGCATTTCTTCACGGTTCATAAAAATGATGCTCCTTTATATAGGCGGCTACTTTTTCAGGAACGTAATAATCAATCGGGCTTTTCTTCCAACATTTTTCTCGGATTAATGACGAAGAGATATCCGTTTCCGGAACGGTTACATTTAGAACTGGATACTCGGAATTTAGGGAGTATGCCGGTCGATTGACACCAACAAACGTTACTAGTTGAAGCAGCTCTTCAATTCTATACCACTTGGGAAGATATTCAACCATATCGCCGCCGATGATGAAATAAAAGCTTTGATCGGGCTTTTCTTTTGTCATTTCAAGCATGGTATCGAACGTATAGCTTTTTCCTTCACGGGAAAGTTCACGCGCATCCACTTCAAAATGCGGATTGGATGCCGTTGCGAGTTCAAGCATATGCACCCGGTCTTTTGCTTCTACAAACCCGCTTTCTTTTTTGTGGGGAGGAATTTTATTCGGTAAAAAGATAACTTTTTTTAAGCCCAGTTGCGCGTAAACTTCATTCGCTATGATCAAATGAATGATGTGCGGTGGATCAAAGGTTCCCCCAAGTATTCCAATTTTTTCCGTCAATTTTATCACCTCAGCTGATTAAGGCAGCTCGATTTGTTTATTCTTACTGGATTCTTTATACAAAATAATCGTTCTGCCAATTACTTGTACTAGTTCACTTCCAGTTCGTTCGCTAAGCATTTCTGCTACTTCTTCTTTTGGCACTTCACAGTTTTGTAAAACGGATACTTTTAACAATTCACGCGCTAGAAGCGCATCGCTAATTTGGCTTACCATATTCGGATTTACGCCTCCTTTTCCAACTTGAAAAATCGGCTGTAAGTTGTGTGCTTCTTTACGTAAAAAGCGTTTTTGTGGCCCGGTTAGCATTTCTATTCCTCCTCAAATGAATCGAGTACGGCTTGCCGCATGACAGCCCGATCCGGATTTTCTTCTGTCCAAAGTTTAAACGCAAGCGCGCCTTGATTCACAAACATCGCTAGGCCGTTTTGCGTAATCGCTCCTCTTTTTTTGGCTTCTTGTAAAAAAGGCGTTTCAAATGGATTATAAATGATATCTGAAACAAGTGTGCCCGAAGAAAGCAAATCGAGCGCAAGCGGCAAATCGCTATTTTCTGCGTTTAAGCCAACCGCTGTTGTTTGAATGATAATCGTAAACTGAGAAAGCTTATTCGCAGCTTCTGTGAGCGTAATCGCTCGATCCTTACTTCGTGGTTCTAGCATCTCTTCTGCTTTTGAAAGCGTTCGGTTGGCGACTGTCACTTCACCGTTATACGATTCTTTTAGCGCGAGATAGATGCCCTTACTTGCTCCCCCGGCTCCGATAATTAACACACGATCTGAATCTTGTAATGGTCTTTTTTCTGTCAATCCTTCTAAAAAACCTCGACCGTCTGTATTATAACCGACCCACTTATTTTGTCTCCGAACGACTGTATTTACCGCTCCACACTTTTTCGCAAACGAATCCACTTCATCCAAATAAGGAAGGATTCGCTCTTTAAAAGGAATGGTAACATTAAAGCCATCTAAATCGGAAAGAAGCAAATCCGTTATTTCTTGGTCAAATAATTCTTTGCTTAATTTTTTTCGTGTATAAATAGCGTCAAGCTGCAAGTCTTGAATGGCTGCCTGGTGCATAATTGGCGAAAGTGAATGCACAATCGGGTTTCCAATAACAGCAAAATGTTTCATTTTATTCACCTCAAATAAGTGGTTCGCGAATGGAAACGGAAACGCCTTCTGGAACCCAAGCAGTCACTTTTACGCCGCCTTCCGGAACGGTTACCCAGCCAAGCCCGGAAAAGACGATATCGGTCTTCTCACGAATTGTGAACGGGTGTGGAACAAGTTCTGGAAGATCGGCTAACTCTTCTTTTGTCGGAGGGGCTAGAACTTCCCCTTTCTGCGTTTCATATAAATGATCGGCATTCGCAAGTTTTGTTCGGTGTGGCTCTAATTCGTTCGACATATAGACGATAAATGAGCTGCGCGGACCAGATGTGAAATCGAGACGTGCTAATGCGCCAAAAAACAAAGTTTGCGCTTCGTTAAGCTGGTAAGCAAGAGGCTTGATTTCTTTTTTTGGCGTAATTTTTTTAAGTGTTTTTGTACCGATAAAGTGAGCCATTTGATGATGATTAATGATTCCTGGTGTATCAACTAGCACACTCCCGCCAGCAAGCGGAATTTCAATTTTATCAAGCGTTGTTCCAGGAAATTGAGAAGTTGTAACCACATCTTTTTCTCCAGAAGCACGTTTGATGATTTGATTGATAAGCGTGGATTTCCCAACGTTGGTACAGCCGACAATATAGACATCATGTCCATTACGTAACTCCTCAATTCGGTCAAGCAAAGTCTCAAAACCGCTTCCCTTTTGTGCACTGACAAGGGTTACGTCTTCTGCAAGCAAACCAAGATCTTTTGCCCGTCGTCTCATCCAGCGTGTCAATTTATCTCGCTTCAGAGATTTCGGCAGTAAATCTTCTTTGTTGCCGACAAGAAGGACTGGATTATTTCCAACAAAGCGGTGTAACCCAGGAAGCCAACTGCCATCAAAATCAAAAATATCTACGACATAGACGATCAGTGCTTTTTTCGATCCTAATTCATTTAAAATCTTCAAAAAGTCATCATCCGTTAAAGGAACATCTTGAATTTCATTGTAATGCTTCAAACGAAAACAACGCTGGCAAATAACCGTTTCTTTTGTAAGCGATGATTTCGGTGCATAGCCTGGTTTTGACTTATCTTCAGATTGAATAATCGCACCACAGCCAATACATCTAAGCGTTTCTGTCAAAGTGAATCCTCCCATTCTAATTTTTGTTTTTTCGAAAGACGTTTTAAGATAATCCGCTCCATAAAGCGGTTAAATTTCGTAGCAAGACCATCTGTTTCTTTTACAGGCCGTACAAAAACCGTGAAGAGTTTCTGTCTGTTCCCGCCAAAAATGTCTGTCATAATTTGGTCACCAATCATAATGGTTTCTTCTGGTGTTGAATCCAGTTCTTTGAGTGCTTTTTTAAAGTTTTTACCTAAAGGTTTTCGTGCTCTTGCAAGAAATGGAATTCGAGTCGATTTAGCTACACGTTCCACACGCTCTTCTGAGTTATTCGAAAGAATCATCACTTTGATTCCTGAAGCTTCAAGAAGCGAAAACCAGTTGATAATTTCATGTGTTGCATCCATTTCATCCCACGCAAGAAGCGTATTATCAAGATCCGTTAAGATCGTTGTTTTTCCCATTTTTTTCAAATGTTCCGCTGTAATTCCAAACGGTGAATCGAGCATTTTATCTGGTGAAAATTGCTTTAACAAACCCCGCACCTCATTTTCTTTTTCTGCTCCTCTTGGATTACGGAGAGGAGATAACCTACAAATTTTATCATGTTTTGATTTATTTTACAAAAAAACCTGAGATACTGCTATAATAAAGAAGTGAAAACGGAATAGTATGAAACATTTTTTGATATCAAGGAGGAGAAATGGATGACAAAACCCTATTCAGAAGTTTGGGATCTAGATTCAATCTATCAAGGTGGCAGTGCATCAGAAGAACTGCATGAAACTTTGCAAGCGCTAAAAGACGACTTGGATCTTTTTATTAAAAATGTAGAAGAATGGGCAGTTCCAGAAAGCAAAAATGATGCTGCTGAATTTCTTCTCTTAATTAATCAAAATGCCGATCTCTCAAAAGGATTTATGAACGCCGGTTCTTACTTGGAATGCTTGCAATCTGCTGATATTCGCGATGAACGTGCGGCCACTCTTGCAGCACGCGTTTATGGTTATGCTGCTTTACTTCAAACCGCACAAGATGATTGGCATGATAAATTTATTCAAATTGAAGATCGCGTTTGGAACGAAATTTTACAGGAAAACGGCTTTAGTCAAATTGCTTTTGTGTTAAATGAAGCACGTGACAATCGCCGTAAAAAAGGCAGTAAACAGCAAGAAGCTCTCATTAATGCCCTTTCTGTTGATGGCTATCAAGGTTGGTCAGATCACTATGACACAATTATTGGCACGGTTCGTGTCAAAGTAACGATTGACGGTAAAGAACAAGACTTGTCTGCTGGTCAAGCTTTAAATATGCTAAACCATCCGAAGCGTGAAGTCCGGGAAGCCGTTTTTAAAGCTTATACGGAAAGCTTCCAAGCAGAAAGCCGACTATTTGCGGATACGCTCAATCATTTAGCTGGATTCCGCTTGCAAACTTATAAGACACGTGGCTGGGACAACGTTCTAAGTGAGCCGCTTACAATCAACCGTATGCAGCAAGAAACACTTGACGCGATGTGGAATGTGATTCGGGATAATAAAGCTACTTTCGTAAACTTTTTAAATCGAAAAGCAAAGTTACTAGGCATTTCCAAATTGAGCTTTTTTGATGTCGAGGCTCCCCTTGTGTTTTCGGGAACTCCAAAAAAATATACGTATCAAGAAGGCGCAGATTTTATTTTAACTCAGTTTAATAAATTCAGTCCGAAAATGGCTGAATTCGCTAAACACGCTTTTTCAAGTCGCTGGATCGAAGCGGAAGACCGAGATCACAAACGTCCCGGAGGCTTTTGTACAGATTTTCCAGTTGAAAAGGAAAGTCGCATTTTCATGACTTATGATGGTGCGCCGTCGACAGTTGCAACGCTCGCGCACGAACTGGGACATGCTTTTCACTCGTACGTGATCCGGGATGAGCCTTATGAAAATACGGATTATGCGATGAATGTGGCTGAAACGGCCTCTACTTTTGCAGAAATGATCATTGCTGATGCTTCCGTAAAAGAAGCGAATTCGAAGGAAGAGAAAATCACTCTTCTAGAAGACAAAATTGGTCGGAGTATTGCCTTTTTCATGAACATTCATGCACGTTTCCTCTTTGAAACTCGTTTTTATGAAGAACGCAAGAAAGGGATTCTCTCAGTGGATGATTTGAATCGCCTGATGGAAGAAGCCCAACGTGAGGCTTACTTGGATTCCCTTGATGAATACCATCCGCAATTTTGGGCATCGAAGCTACACTTTTATATCGCAGATGTGCCTTTCTATAATTTCCCTTATACGTTTGGTTATCTCTTCTCACTTGGCATCTATAGCCGTGCTATAAATAGCGGCGAAAGCTATGAAGATGCTTACATTGCGCTTTTAAAAGACACCGGCGCGATGACGACAGAAGAACTTGCACAAAAACATTTGGGCGTTGATTTAACTAAACCAGATTTTTGGCGAGAAGCTGTTGATATTACCATTAAAGATGTAGAGGAATTCTTGGAACTGACGAAAGATCTTTAAAAAGGTGCAAAGAAACGCGACAATGGGCATTGTCGCGTTTCTTTTTGTCTTTTAGATTCCTTTACGTAAAAGCGCTAAAATCGACTCAGAAGAAGCCTTAGCAGCAATTTCTAAAAATTCATCAAATGACATCGCCGCTTCTTGATCTGAAACATCCGAAATAGCTCGAATCACAAGAAATGGTACTTGGAACCGGTAAGCAACTTGTGCAATCGCTGCTGCTTCCATTTCAACAGCACACATATCAGGAAATGAAGCAAACAAAGCCTCTTTTTGCGTTTCTTGCGAAATAAAAGAATCATTCGTTACTACAAGTCCATAAACCGCCTTGTTTGATGTTTCTTTAAAGTGCTCCGCGTAAATTTGTTCCGCCTTTTTTAGTAAACTGCGATCGCCTTCATAAATAGCTGGCATTTGTGGAACTTGCCCAAAACTATAGCCAAAAACGGTGGCATCCACATCGCCATAAGTCAGTCGATCAGATAAGATCACATCGCCTACTTTTAAGTCTGACCCGATTCCACCCGCAGATCCAGTATTAATGATTACTTTAGGTGCGTAACGATCACAAAGAATCGCTGTCGAAACTGCCGCATTCACTTTTCCAATCCCCGATTCGACAAGAACGACTCTTTGTCCTTCCAGATTCCCTTCATAAAACTGTGCACCTGCAATTTCCACGGTTTTACGTTCTGTCATCGCATCACGTAAAATTTGAACTTCCTCCTGCATCGCACCGATAATTCCAATCATTATGATCCTCCTCATGCAAACAAAAACGCCAGGTCGCAACCAGACGTTTATCGCTTGTCGTTTTCTTTCAGTTTTTCAACCTTTTTTGGTTCCCAGCCTTCGCCGTCTTTCCACTTGATATAAACGCGGTAAGTCTCATCTGGTTTGTCTTTGCTTGAAATGGTTCCGATCGATTCCGTTGCTGGATCATTTCCCCGTCCAACAAACCAAAGCGTCATATTATCACTTGCAATATCTGTAGCTTCCGAGAAAGCCTTAATTTTTTCTTTCCAGTCCATACTCGTTGCATCATAAGAATTCACATGTTCTCCCGATTGACTCGTTCCAACTGGTTTCCACTTTTTCTTAATAACTTCTTGGACATTTGGATCATTGCTTTTCGTAGTTGTCTCTTTTTCATCTGATTGGTCTTTTTCAGGTTTTGCTTGATCTTTTTTATCCTTGTTTGAAAGATTGGCATCTTCCTTCTTCTGAACGGAAGATGCCGTTTTCGTTGCTGGTGCATCATTTTTATCTCCAGTCGCAAAAATGACAAAGTAAACAGAACCGACAATAAGTAAAGAAACAATGATGATTAAAATATTTAAAACCAAATTTGTTTTCTTACGCTTGGTATTTGTCTGCATCCGAGAGCCTTCTACATTGTTTTGTTTGACCCAGCGATTTTTGTTTTTAGATTGTCTTTCAACCATAGGATTTCACCACCTTATTCACAGATACCCGGGTATTAAGCTTCGATTTTAACGATTTTAACAGTCATTTCGCCGCCGGGAGTTTGAATAGCGACTTCTTCACCCACATTATGTCCTAAAAGACCTTTTGCAATGGGGGAATCATTAGAAATTCGGCCATTAAACGGATCCGCTTCCGCGCTTCCGACGATGGTATAAGATTCTTCATCGCCATCAGGAATTTCAGTAAAAGTAACTTTCTTTCCA
Source organism: Listeria valentina (assembly GCF_011800755.1). Taxonomy (GTDB): domain Bacteria; phylum Bacillota; class Bacilli; order Lactobacillales; family Listeriaceae; genus Listeria; species Listeria valentina. Next base: position 21,376 of record NZ_JAATJW010000010.1, on the reverse strand, counting down.
AGTGTAACCGTATCATTATCGACTTCTGAACCATCAATAATATGTGCATTACGAAGCATATTTTCAAGCGTCGTGATTCGACCTTCCACAAAAGCTTGCTCATCTTTCGCGGAATCGTACTCAGAGTTCTCAGAAAGATCCCCGAAATCACGTGCGATTTTAATTCGTTCTACAACTTCTTTCCGTTTTACTGTTTTTAGTTCGTTTAATTCTTGTTCTAATTTTGCTTTCCCTTCAAGCGTCATGGGATATACTTTTTCAGTTGCCAAATTTGTTCTCTCCTTTGATATCGTATCGATAAGTATAGAAAAGTACGGAGATCAGCGCCCCGCACTTTTTGAAAATCTGTTGTTCTAGAAAAAACTACATGCTTTTTCAAGTGATTATCTTGTTTACTATCAGCATTTTACCGCAAACGCTCTGCTTTTTCAAGCAAGCATCCTTTAGCCATGAAGATTTTCTTCCAAAACTGCCGCAATTTTCGTTGTCATTAGGTCAATGGCAACATGATTTTGTCCACCCTCTGGAATGATAATGTCCGCATATTTTTTTGTTGGCTCGATAAATTCATTATGCATCGGCTTCACGACATTTAAATATTGATCGATGACAGAATCAAGCGAGCGTCCCCGGTCTTTAATATCACGTAACAAGCGACGAATGATGCGGATATCATCATCAGTATCCACATACACTTTAATATCCATCAAATCGCGCAATCTAGGGTCTTCTAAAATTAAAATCCCCTCTAAAATGATCACTTCTCGTGGTTCTTGATGAATCACTTCATCGGAACGATTATGAACCGTATAATCATAAACAGGTTTACTAATAGCCTGATAGTTCAACAGTTGTTCCACATGTTCAATCAATAAATCAGTGTCAAAAGCTAGCGGATGATCGTAGTTTGTTTCAAGTCGTTCTTCAAAAGATAAGTCTGACTGGTCTTTATAGTAAAAATCCTGTTCTAGCATTAGGATGGAGCATTCTCCAAAATGCTCATAAATTTTTTTGCAGACACTCGTTTTTCCCGAGCCAGAACCGCCAGTTACCCCGACGACCACTGGTTTTCTTTTCATCATCCGTCTCTCCTTCTCGTGACCGCGAGTCCATCACCAAGCGGAATAATGCTCGTTACAAACTCGGGTTGATCCATCAAAAAGCCATTAAATTTACGTATTTTCTTCGCGATTCTTGCCTTTTTTTGTACCTCAGGAAGCTCATCCAGCGCAAGTCCTTTAAAGAGAACATTGTCGCTATAAATCACACCGTGAGCTGTTAAATGCGGGCTGTATAAATCAAAAAACTTTTCATATTGAGCTTTGGCCGCGTCAATAAAAATCGCATCAAATGGTCCTTTGCTCACAAGCTTTTCAAAATCTAAAAGTGCATCGCCAAGCACAAGTTCCACTTGGTTAACCCCAAACTTCTTCACATTTTCTTGCGCGATCGAAAAACGTTCTTCATCACGTTCGATTGTAATAATTTCAGACTCTGGCAAAGTTTCTTGCATTCTGAGCGCCGAATAGCCAATTGCTGTCCCAAGCTCTAAAATTCGTTTAGGACGCTGGATCGCCATGATTTGCAGCATGGCGTGTAGTGAATCTTTTTCCATAATCGGAACCGCTTCTCGCTTTGCATACGCCTCTATTTCAAGAAAAAAAGGTGTGCTTACAGGAATTTGGTCCAATAAATAATCATGAATGAGCGCATCCATCAGTTTAAAAATCCCTTCCATTCTGTTAAAAAATTAATTTCCATTAATGTGTTCTGCTTTTAATTTATTATGTTCTTCTAATGTTTTGGAAAAATATACTTTCCCTGTTTTCGTGTTAGCAAGGAAATACAAATAGTCGGTTTTTGCAGGGTAAAGTGCAGCTTCAATAGAAGATTTTCCACTATTTGAAATTGGTCCAGGCGGAAGCCCGTTGTTTAAGTACGTATTATACGGAGATTCTACTTTCAAATCTTTATAAAGCGTACGTGATTTATGTTTTCCAAGGGCATAGAGAACGGTCGGGTCAGTCTGTAAGCGCATGTTTTTATTAAGTCGATTATAAAATACACTTGCAATCGTTTTCCGGTCGACATTTTCTGTAGCTTCTTTTTCAATAATAGAAGACATTGTTAGTAGTTCATGAACACTTTTCTTTTGTTTTTTGAGTTCCTCGCGGTAAGGTGCAAGATTTAATTGTGTTGCTTTCACCATTTCTTCAAGAATAGCGTCAATTTGAGGTTTTGCTTCTTTAAATTCATAAGTTGCTGGGTAAAAATAGCCTTCAAGCGGGTGCTTGATAGAAGCGTTTAATACATCTTTTGTTACTGTATCAGGATACTTCTCAATCATTTTTTTGACAAAAGCTTGATCGTCCATTTTCTTGAGCACATCTTTTTTCTTAATGGTTGGCACGTACAAAACAATGCGTTCTGCAATTTGATCAAGTGAATACCCTTCTGGAATGATTAAACGATCTGGCACGGCTGTTTTCCCGGATTTTAAGACCTTTACAATTTTTTCAGTGTCCATTGAAGGACTAAGTTCATACCTACCGGCTTTTAAGTTCATTTCATTGGTATATTTCACATAATAGGAAAATAAAGTGGCGCTATTAATGACTTTTTCATCTTCTAAAATGTTCCCAATTTTTTTGGCATTTGCACCAGAAGGAATTTCTACTACTATTTTTTCTTTGCTATCCGAATCTTTGGCATCCAATTGTTTTTTTACATAAAAATAGCCTGCAATCGTGATGATAACAAGAATGAGTACGATGAGCGAGATAATGATCGTAATTTTTTTGCCTTTTGAGCTTGCCAAGCGTAATCCCTCATTTCTTAATCTTTGTTCAATTTATTATAACGATTTTTTCCTCGTGTGACTATCTCTTTTTTACTAGACACGAAAATTTCTGAAAGAGTTTCTCTCTTCCAGAAATTTGATCGCGTGATTGAATTAAGCTTCAATAGATTCAACAGATTCAATGTTTCGTTTATAAAGACGAACAGAACGTCCTTTATCATCATCAATCAAGAAGGTCCCTTCTCCTGTTGGTACGAGTGCATCTGTGATTGCTCGTTTTTGTGAATCACTTTCAACAGTCTTAGCATAAGCACGTCCACTTACCATATGTACAGTTACAACAAATTTTTCCATTTTTAGCCTTCTTTCTTCGAATTTCGAATATATTTATACTAACAAAGTTTCTTAAATTCGTCACTTCAAAAAGATTTAATCGTTTTTTATTCATTTGTGCTATAATAAAAAAGTTAACAACTGAACGTATTAAAGGAGTCTTGTCATGTTACACACGTTAATCCAAAGCCTGCAAGATTTTGTCATGTTTTTGATTGATACTCTTGGTCATTTTGGCATTTTTCTTGCAATGCTAATCGAAAGTGTCTGTATTCCGCTTCCGAGTGAAGTAATCATGCTTTTTGGTGGCTTTATGGCAGAAGCTGGAAAACTAAATTTTTGGTTAGTTGTCTTTGCAGGTATTTTAGGGAATCTAGTCGGATCTTGGATTGCTTATTATATCGGTAAAAAAGGTGGTCGCGCCCTTGTTCTTCGATTCGGAAAGTATATTTTCTTGAATGTAAAACATCTCGACCAAGCTGAACACTGGTTTAATCGCTACGGTGCATCAGCAGTCTTTTTCGGACGCGTCTTGCCAGTTATTCGGACTTTTATTTCTTTACCCGCTGGGATTGCCAAAATGAATATCACTAAATTTACCATTTACACGATCCTAGGCTGTATTCCTTGGAATATTTTCTTGACTTGGCTTGGATTCACTCTTGGATCCAACTGGTCTGTCGTTGAGAAGTACACACGACCTATTAGCTATCTAATTCTCGCGCTTTGCGTCGTTTTCGTTATTTGGCTCGCCTATAAGATTTGGAACAAACGAGCTCGTAAGGAAACAAAAAAAGACATGTAAACTTCCGCCGCGGCTTGAAAAGATCAAGCCGCATTTTCTTGAAGTTACATGTCTCTTTTATTTATTCTTCGTCTTCGTCCGCTAAAAAAGTAGCTAGAAGCTCTTCGATCATATCCCACTCTTCGTCCGTTTCAACAGGTTTTAAGTTACCTTCTTTCCCGTTTTCACTTTGTTCGTAGGAAGATGCCAAAATTTCGATTTCTTCATCCTCAGAAGCCCCTGCAGGGAAATAAAGCACATAAGATTTTCCAAAATCATCTGAATCAAAGTCAAACAAAATTTCGTATTTCTCTTCTACGCCTTCTTCGTTTGTAATCCAAATGATATTTTCTTCTTCTCCATGGTTATGTTCATGATTGTGCTCGTGATTATGGTTTTCTCCCATTACTTTTCACCTCATTTATTATTTGCATCCAAAAAGGATTGTAAAATCATCACTGCTGCAAGCTTATCGATCACAAGCTTGCGTTTTTTTCGACTGACATCCGCTTCAAGAAGAGTCCGCTCAGCAGCTTGCGTTGTAAGTCGTTCATCCCACAAAACTACCGGAATCCCCGTTCTTGCTTCAAGAACTTCAGCGTATTTTTTTGAGCTTTCAGCACGATGTCCAAGTGAATTATCCATGTTTTTGGGAAGTCCAACGACAATTTTTTTAACTTCATTTTCTTCCACAAGCTCTTTCACTCGATTATAGCCAAACTGTTTAGCTGCTTCATCGATCGAAATGGTTTCAATTCCTTGAGCCGTCCAACCGAACGCATCACTAATTGCAACGCCGACTGTTTTCGAGCCCACATCCAGTCCCATAATCCTCATTTGTCACCAATTTCATTGTTTTTTAGATAAGCGCGAACAAGCTCTTCGATGATTTCGTCACGTTCTAGCTTGCGAATCAAATTACGCGCATCTTGATGCCTTGGGATATAAGCCGGGTCGCCAGAAAGAAGATACCCAACAATTTGATTAACTGGATTATAGCCTTTTTCCTGTAATGCAAGATAAACTTGCTTCATAATTTTCCGGACATCTTCTTCAATTGAATCGTCGCCAAAATTATAGAACATGGTTTGATCTTTTGTACCCATAACGTGTCTACACCTCTATTCCTTCACTTTCCCATCTATTTTACACTAATCTTACGACATTGACAAAGGAATACGCCACACTTAACCTAATTTTAATATTTCAAGAAAAAAGAACGCAATATCGCGCTCTTTTTTCCGAGATTAGCCTTGCATCTCTTGAATAATAGTTGGAACGGCTGCAAGCGCTTTTTCTAACTCTGCTGGATTTTTCCCGCCAGCTTGTGCGAGATCAGGCTTTCCTCCGCCATTTCCGCCGCAAAGCTGCGCGACTTGCTTGATGATGTTTCCTGCATGAAGTCCGCTTTCCATCGCTTCTTTTGAAACAGCTGCGATTAAATTCACTTTTTCAAAAGAAACGGCTCCTAAAACAAGAACCCCACCGATATTTTTTTCTTTCCAGTTATCCACAAATTGGCGTAAAGCTGCCATATCTTTTGCTGCAACTTGTTTAGCGATCACATTGATACCGCCAACATCTTCCCCGCTTTCAAAAATGGCTCCACTTGCTGCATTTGCTAGTTTCGATTGTAGGGATTCGTTTTCACGGCGCACCTCGCGGAGTTCATGTTGTAGCTGTTCAATTTTTGTTAAAACTTCTTTCGGATTCGTTTTCAGTTTCGAAGCGGCATCTTTTAGTTGTTGTTCTTGCTCTGTTACAAAATGATAAGCCGCTTCACCAGTTACCGCCTCAATACGGCGTGTTCCAGCCCCAATTCCTGTTTCTGAAAGAATTTTAAACTGCCCAATTTCAGCTGTGTTTTTCACATGTACGCCACCACAAAGTTCAATGCTATAGTCTCCAATTTGAACCACGCGGACGATATCTCCATATTTTTCACCGAATAAAGCCATTGCACCAAGCGCCTTTGCTTCATCAATTGGCATTTCATTAATCGAAACCTTCAATTGTTCCCAAATTTTTTCGTTCACAATCGTTTCCATTTGTTGCAGTTCTTCTTCAGTAATTTGACCAAAATGAGAAAAGTCGAACCGCAGACGATCCGGTGCAACAAGTGAACCGGCTTGATTCACATGCTCGCCTAACACATCTTTTAGTGCACGATGAAGTAAATGTGTAGCAGTATGATTTTTAACGGTTTTCCGTCTTCCTTCCGCATTCACAGTTAGTTTCACATGATCGTGAGTTTTCAAAACACCTTCTTCAACTACCATTCGGTGAATATTTTGCTTGTTAGGCGCTTTTTGCACGTCTTTAACGAATGCGAGTCCTGTTTCGCTTTGAACAGTTCCGTGATCGGCTATTTGACCACCACTTTCAGCATAAAATGGTGTTTCTTTGAAAATCGCTTCTACTTCTTCTCCAGCTTTTGCTTCCTCTACAAGTTCATCATTTTGAATCAAATAAAGAATCTCAGAAGCATGAACAGTCGTTTCATACCCGACAAAAACACTTTCTTCGGTTAAACTTTGTAAAAGCTCCCCTTGGACTTTCATAGACTGAACATCTGCACGTGCTTTTCTTGCACGATCGCGCTGTGCTTCCATTTCCTTTTCAAAGCCTGCGTGATCCACTTGAAGTGAATGATCGAGCGCATATTCCTCAGTCAGTTCTACAGGGAATCCGTACGTATCATAGAGTTTGAAAATATCTTTCCCTTCAATCGTTTGATTACCTGTTTTCGCATCTGCAATCAATTCTTCAAGAATCGCAAGCCCTTCATTAAGCGTTTCGTGGAAGCGTTCTTCTTCTGTACGAATCACTTTTTCAATAAAGTCTTGTTGATTTTCCACTTCTTTATAGAAGGAATTCATGATTCTTCCCACCGTGGGTACAAGTTTGTACATGAACGGCTCATTGATTCCAAGAACTTTTGCATAACGAACAGCTCTACGAAGCAAACGACGTAGCACATAGCCTCTTCCTTCATTCGATGGGAGTGCACCATCTCCAATTGCAAAAGCCACTGTTCTGATATGATCTGCAATCACTTTAAAAGCAACATCTTTTTCTGGAACGACTCCGTATTTCTCACCAGAAATCGTTTCAACTTCACGGATAATTGGCATGAAAAGGTCTGTTTCGAAATTTGTCGGAGCATTTTGAATGATCGAAACCATACGCTCCAGTCCCATCCCCGTATCAATATTTTGTTTGGGTAGTTCCGTATAGGAGCCATCTGGATTGTGATTAAATTGTGAGAAAACCAAATTCCAAATTTCTAGGTAGCGTTCGTTTTCGCCACCTGGGTAAAGTTCAGGGTCATTCGGGTCGTTTCCAAATGCTTCCCCGCGATCATAAAAAATTTCGCTATCTGGCCCACAAGGTCCGCCGCCAATATCCCAAAAGTTATCTTCAATTTCAACGATTCGATCATCAGCCAAGCCAATTTTTTCTTTCCAAATCTTTTTCGCTTCCGTATCTTTTGGATAAACTGTCACGTACAACTTATCAGGGTCAAAGCCGATCCACTCAGGGCTCGTTAGAAATTCCCAAGCAAATGTAATGGCGCCTTCCTTAAAATAATCCCCAATTGAAAAATTCCCCAACATTTCAAAAAAAGTATGGTGTCTGGCGGTTTTGCCGACATTTTCAATATCGTTAGTACGAATAGATTTTTGAGCGTTAACAAGACGTGGATTATCAGGAATCACAGAGCCGTCAAAATATTTTTTCATCGTTGCAACCCCACTATTGATCCATAAAAGTGTGGGATCGTTCACTGGAACAAGCGATGCACTTGGTTCAACGGTATGTCCGTGTTGTTTAAAATAGTCAAGAAACATCTGTCTAACTTCACTGCTTGATAATGTTTTCATTTCAATTTCCTCCCTTAACAAATAAAAAAAGCCTTGCAATCGTTGCATCAGGGACGAAATTTTCGCGGTACCACCCTGTTTGCAACGACACAAGACTTGTATCATTACCTCTTCATGTCTTTAACGCAAGACTTACGTTTTTTTTGCGTAAGAGAGCAATTTTAGTTCTTCCCTACTTTTCTTTCAGCCGTGGAAAAGTTCTCTTCTAAGGTTCAATTACTAAAATCATATTCTTACAAAAATAACCATATTTCTATATCTAAAATTATAGAGAAGCTTATGCTTGTTGTCAACCGTTAATTATAGCAGAATCTTTCATTCCTACTGTTTGAAATTGTCCATTTCGAAGTGTTAATTTCACATCGGAAACCTTGGCGATCTCCGGATCATGCGTTACCATGATCACGGTTTTCCCTTCTACATGTGCGAGATCTTGAAACAGTTTCACAATTTCCTTACTAGTCCGCTCGTCTAGATTCCCAGTTGGCTCATCTGCAACAATTAAATTTGTCTCTGTGCTAAGAGCCCGTGCAATCGCGACGCGTTGTTGCTGTCCACCGCTTAAAGTCAGTACTTTTTGCTTTGCTTGAACTTCATCAATCCCAACTTTTTCAAGAAGTTCAAGTGCAACTTCTTTTTTATTTGTATAAGAAACTTTAGTTATTTCCATAGCCGTTATCACATTTTGTAGTGCCGTCATATATGTTAACAAATTATAGCTCTGAAAAACAATCGAAACAAATTTATTACGATAAGTTGAAAGACCAATCTCTGAAAGTGAATTTCCTTCATAAAAAATTTCGCCTTCATTAGGTTTATCGAGACCACCTGCAAGGGACAAAAAAGTCGTTTTTCCAGAGCCAGAACTTCCCACTACTGTATAAAAAGTTTCTTCATAGAAGGAAAAATCTAAATCCTCAAGAATTGCTTCTCTCTTAGTTTTATACCAATAACTAATTTTTTCGAAGGTTAAAATTTTCTTCATCTTCATCACTACTCCTGTTTAGTCAATATCGTTTTGGGATTCATACGTAAAATGCTAGTACCTGGAATGACAACAGAGATAAAAGCAATTAAAAATCCAATTCCTGCCATCTTACCAATTTCAGCCGGAGTCACCTGTATATCCAATTTCTTGATTTCCTCTTGATTTTTCGTTAAGTTTTCGAAACTGCTAGAGACGCTTCCAAATGGGCCTCCTCCGCTATCTCCACTAGGTCCATTCCCACGATGATCTTGGCCACTTTGTCCAGTTGAATTCTCCGATGTTGAGCTCATTTCCGCTATTTGACTATTCTCTTGATTAAGTAATTGATTTCCCGCTATTTGTGCCACAAATGGACTAGCAAGACCTGCCACAATAAACGATATCAATGCTACAATAAAAATCTCTACAAAAAATTGCCCTAACAATTTTGTTTTCTTTTCACCAATAGAAAGCAACACACCCATTTCATATTTTCGTTCACGAATTTGCATCATCACGAGTAGCGCCAACATCAAAACACCTGCAATAGAAACGATATAAACGACATTTTTTGAAAAAGATGCAACGTTTTCAATGGGTCCAATCATCTGTTTATATAAACTGTCGTTTGCATCAAGCTTAAACTCGTCCCAATCAATCGTATTCATCTTCTTTGCTTCTTTTTGAAAGGCATTAATATTAGCCGCATCATCCATCGTATAAACAGCAGAGTCGACTGTTCCTTCATACTTGGAACCCTTAAGCGTATTAGCTATGGTATAAGGTACGTAGATTTTATTGTAGGGATTTAAAAATGAAAAATTATTTGCCATTCCGTTATTACTACTTGAAGAGTCACTTGTTTTATAAATGCCAACGATTTTCAAAGTAACAGAAGTTTCTTCATCACTAGACTTAATTTTAATAGAATCACCAATTTTCCACTCATTTTGGCTTGCAAGGGTCTTTTCAACAAGAACAACTTTTTTATTTTTATCGGCTTCAGTTAACGCTCGCCCACTTGTTAATTTTGCAGATTCTTCACTAAAATCTGTAGAACTAGCCGAGTCCAGTACGCCATTTACGCTTAAATCTGCTTGAATCATCTGTGGACGATTTTCAGTTGAATTTCCGCCTCCTAGCTTATCTTCTTCACTCGTATTATTTGTCGAATCACTACTTTCCTCTTGCGAACTGTCACCCTCTGATTTTACTGGATCAAAATCCTCCGCAAGCGCCTGAGTGCTTGAATAAAGATTGTAACTAGTAACATGATTTAATTTTGCCAAACTTTCAGCCGCTGAAGTCTTTACAGGAGTTGTGTTAAACGAAGGAGCTTTTCTTTCACTAGAATTAGAAGATGAGTTTTCTGAATTTTGTTCTGCTTGCTCCATCTGTTTTTCTCTATTGTAGCTAAGGGTTACCGTTCCCCCAAGTTCTTTTCTTGCTAATTCACTTGCTTTATTCGCAGCTGATTGAATTGTAAAGCCAGATAAAACTAAAACGGAAACAATCGTAAAAATGATAAAAAGTAAAATAGACCGACCTATTCTTACTTTTAAACTCCAATAAGCACGCTTGATAAAATTCATATTCGTTCCTCCATTTCTTCGGTTACAAATTTTATCTTAAGCACAATTTATGAAAAAAGCATGAACAAATTGTGGTCATACTTTTAAACTTATCGTAAAGACTTGCGAAATGAATACTTTTAAGATACTTTTAAAGAGTAAGGAGTGTAGCTGATGCGACTATTAATGATTGAAGACAATGAAAGTGTTACTCAAATGATGGAATTATTTTTCTTAAAAGAACAAATTGATGTGGTTTTTGTTCATGATGGTAAAGTGGGCTATGAGCGATTTTTGAAAGAAACATTCGACTTATTAATTATAGACTTGATGCTTCCTTCAATGGATGGTATGACGATTTGTCGTAAAGTTCGAGAAGTAAGTGATATTCCGATCATCATACTTACAGCAAAAGAATCTGAATCAGATCAAGTACTTGGACTTGATCTCGGGGCGGATGATTATGTGACAAAACCATTTAGTCCGCTTGCATTAATTGCCCGAATTAAAGCTGTTTCAAGGCGTTTAGCTCCAGCCTCTACTGATGATAGGACACAGAGTGGAACTACACATTCACTTCAAACCGAATACTTTCAAATTGATAAGACAACCCGTGAAGTTCTTTATAAAAACGTCCCACTTGAAGCACTTACACCGAAAGAATTCGATTTATTTTACTTTCTGATAGAGCATCCTCGCCAAGTTTTTTCGCGTGAACAATTACTAGAGCGAGTTTGGGGATATCAGTTTTACGGAGACGAACGAACTGTTGATGTGCACATTAAACGCCTACGCAAGAAAATCGCAACGGATGAACATTTATTTTTGCATACCATTTGGGGTGTGGGCTATAAATTTGATGAAACGGATTGATGTGAGTTGAAATTTAAATATGTTTATCAACTGTTTGCAACGCAATTTATTATTTTGCTAGCTACTTGTTTACTTATCGGCTTGCTTATCTCTAATTTTCTAAAAGATTATTTGTATGAATCACAAGTGGAGCTATTAACAAAATATGGAGAAAAAATCAGTAGTGAAATTCGTTTTCCTGGGGATGAGGATATGCGGACGACTTCACTCGAAGCTTATCAGCATGTACTTGATGTTGACAATATTCGATATACAATTCTTAATAATCATGAACAAATTGTGTTTCCCACTTCTAATAGACCACTCCCGCCAGATTTTAAAATTTCAAAAAAGGCTTCTAAAAATCTCAAAAAAGGCGAAACTGTCACGATTAAAGTCGATAATCGTTTTAATCAAGAAATGTCTGTTGTGTATGTCCCTATTTTATCAGGCAAAACTTTTCTTGGCTCGGTCATTTTGAACTCTCCGATCAGCGGGACAGAAAAAGTCATCGGAACAATTAATCGGTACATGTTTTTCACGATTCTTTTATCGGTAATCATCGCGCTTGTTTTAAGTGCAATTTTAGCCAAATTGCAAGTGAATCGAATTAATCGCTTACGTGAAGCAACGAAACGAGTAATTAGTGGAGATTATGAAACTCGTTTAAACGAAAATAACTGGGATGAAATTGGTGCACTTTCCTCAGATTTTAATAAAATGACAGAAACATTAGCCGCCTCTAAGGAGGAAATAGAACGTCAAGAAAAACGACGCCGACAGTTTATCGCAGATGTTTCTCATGAAATGCGAACACCGCTTACAACAATTTCCGGACTTACTGAAGGACTTGTTAACAATGTCATTCCGGAAAGTGAAACTAATCGTGTTATTCATCTTATTGATAAAGAATCACGTCGTTTGACAAAGCTTGTTAATGAAAACTTGGATTATGAACGAATTCGTGCCAATAAAATCAAACTGGAAAAGTCCCGCTTTTCTGTTCAGGCTTTATCGGATGTGTTAGTTGAACAGCTTGAACCACTTGCTCATCTGAAAAGTGATCAGCTTATACTTGACATTGAAACCGATCTCCTTGTCTTTGCCGATTATGATCGCCTAACTCAAATTTTATTAAACATTTTAAAAAATAGCATTCAATTTACAGAGAATGGTAGCATAACATTATCCGGACGAAGCGATTATAAAGAAACAATACTAGAAATTACTGATACTGGAGTTGGCATGGACCCAAAAGAATTGGAACAAATTTGGGATCGCTTCTATAAAGCGGACTTATCTCGCACAAGTACGAGTTTCGGAGAATCAGGTATTGGTCTTTCCATTGTAAAACAACTCGTAAAAGCACATGACGGCAGTATTACAGTAACAAGTAAACAAAATCAAGGCACCTCTTTTGTAATTCGACTGCCAAATTTTTCTGATCTAGAAGAATATTAAAAAGAAACTTTGACTAAATAAAAAATGAGACTAACTAGCCAAAAGTAAAAGAACAGAAATCGTTCAAATGAATTCATTTGCAAAAATGGCTTCATTGACGATTCTGTTCTTTTTTGTTTTAGGTCCAAACTCTTTACCCCATAAATTCATAAGGCGAAATCTCATCCATTCCAATCATCGGATCGATTTCAGTCAAATTTTCTGTCGTCAAAATTTTGAGGCTAGACTGCTTTGCAAGGTCTTCTTCACTCACAAGCCTGCTCTCAAGCGTTGTTTTGCGAGAAGTATCATTCTCACGTTCTACTCCCATCCGAAATGCCTCTTCTTCCCCGCAGAGAATCAAAAACTGTTCGCTTCTCGTCACCCCTGTGTAAAGTAAATCTCGTCGAAGCATCCGATAATAGCTACGCACAACTGGCATTATCACAATCGGAAATTCACTTCCCTGTGCTTTATGAATCGAGCAGCAATATGCATGTGTAAGTTGATTAAATTCCTGCTTGTAATAACTCACCTCTGTTTGATCGAACTGAACTGTAATCATATCTTGCTTCTCTGTATTTTCTTTAGCATATTGCATTGAAACGATTTCCCCAATGTCTCCATTAAACACATTTTTCTCCGGTTGATTGACGAGTTGCAGTACTTTATCATTCACGCGATATTTGACATCGCCATAGGCAATCTCCTTACGCTTTCCTGAGTCATTAGGATTAAAAATTTCTTGTAAATTTCGATTCAAAACGTTTATCCCCGCAGGGCCACGATACATTGGAGCTAGAACTTGAATGTCACGAGCACGAAACCCTTTTTCTTTAGCGTTTTGAACAACCTGATCTACGACCTCAGCAATTTGATTGACTGAACAATGAAAAAAAGAACGATCTTTACTATTTTTAGTAAAATCTGCTGGTAAAAAACCTGCTTTAATATCGTGTGCTATTTGGATAATGGAGGACCCATCTTTTTGACGATAAATATCTGTCAACTCAACTGTCGGCACAACTTCCGAACGCAAAATATCACGTAACACTTGACCGGGACCAACCGATGGTAATTGGTCTTCATCTCCTACAAGAACCACTTGGATATGACTTGGAAGCGCTCGGAATAGCTGATTGGCGAGCCAAATATCGACCATCGACATTTCATCAACGATCAAAAGTCGTCCTTCAATCGCCCGCTCAGAATCATCACTTAAATCCTCCTGCCCATTCATTCCAAGTAACCGGTGAATAGTCATGGCTGGAAGTCCCGTTGATTCACTCATTCGCTTAGCTGCACGCCCAGTTGGTGCAGCCAGTAAGACTTGAAATGCGTCTCCATCTTTATAGGCATGGGGATCAAGACTAACCCCATGCAGTTCACTAAAGAGTTCTACAATCCCTTTGATTACTGTCGTTTTCCCAGTACCAGGTCCACCAGTTAATACTAGCATTGGAGAAGTTAAAGCCGTTTTTAGGGCTTCTTTTTGGGAATTTCCATACGAAACTCCGATTCGCTCTTCAAGTTCGCCTAGTGCAAGTAAAAATTCAGATTCAGGAAATTGTTCTTCGTATTCTGTTTGCTTCATAATTCGTTTCATGTGGTGCGCGAATCCGCTTTCGGCAAAATAAAGGGATGGCAAATAAATTCGCGTATTTTCCATTACGACTTTATCTAGGTCCCCTAGGGCGGTTAATTCTCGGTCTATTTCTTCTTGCAAAACTGGTTCTGGTGCACTTTCCATTAGCAGGCTTCGGGTTTTTTCAATAAGTTCGTCTCGTTCCGTATACACATTGCCATCTCGAATAGAATCCGTATCAAGCGAAAAAAGCAACCCAGCTCGAATACGGTCGGGGTGATTGCCATTTAAGCCTAATCTGCGGCCTAGTTCATCAGCTCGCTGAAAGCCAATTCCTTTCACATCTTCAATCAACTTATAGGGGTTTTTTTCAAGTATTTCAAGTGCATTTTGTTTGTAAACTTGAAAAATTTTCATCGAAAGTTGTGGTCCAAAACCGTAATCATTTAAACCAATCATGACATGTTCTAATCCTTGATTTTCGTGAAGAGTAGCAAGCAATGAATCTGCAGTGTTTTTGGGTAACTTCGGTACTTCGCTAAGCCGATCAGGATCATTTAGCATGATGCTGATCGCATCTTCACCCAAAACAGCAACGATATTTTCCGCTGTTTTTTTGCCGATACCTTTAAAAAGTTCCCCTGAAAGATATGCAACAACACCTTCTCTTGTTTGTGGCATCTCTTTATGAAACCGCTCTGCTTTAAATTGTTGCCCAAATTTCGCATGTTCTTGTATTTTTCCATAAAAAAGATAAATTTCTTGCGGTTCAAGCTTCGGAAAGACTCCTGTTACGATGATATCGCGCTCATCCCAGTCCGTGTTCGTTTCTTTTACTTCAATACGCACAACAGAAAATAGATTATCAGGATTATGGAAAATCATCTGTAAAACTTCGCCCTTTATGAACTTTTCATTTGCTTCATCACCAAACAGAGCAAGTGTTTCTTGATTGTTCATTTTCCCATCTCCTTTTTCATTTTTATTCTGTGTCGTTTGGAAGCTCACGAATAGCGTCTAAAGCATTTTGCGCAAGTAAATGCTCTGGCTCACTTTGAAGCGCTTGTTCAAAGTATTCCTCCGCAAGTTTCAAATCGCCTTGCCATGCAAGATAAACAGCACCAAGATTATAAAGGGCATCCGCATCTCCTGGCTTGAGCGTTAATGTTCGTTCAAGTTGTGTCACGGCTTCTTCATATACACCTTCTTTTGCAAGTGCAATCGCGTACTGAAAGACAGCTTCTGCATCCTCTTCATTAAGTTCTACGCTTCGTAAGAAATACGGGAGTGCCAGCGCATTTTGATCCATTTTCGTAAAACTAAGTCCGAGCATAAAAAAGACATCGCTATTTTCCATTCCTTCAGTTGTAGCTTCTTTAAAAGCATTAACCGCATCTTCATAACGCTCTAGTTCAAAGTAAAGATTTCCTAAACTATAGTAAGCCGCTGGAACATGGTCATCGAGTTCAATTGCTCGTTTGTAAAACTGTTCCGCTCGGTCAAAATCATCGAGTGACAATAAGACATTT
The DNA here is from genome assembly GCF_011800755.1 of Listeria valentina. Classification (GTDB taxonomy): domain Bacteria; phylum Bacillota; class Bacilli; order Lactobacillales; family Listeriaceae; genus Listeria; species Listeria valentina. The sequence goes on along the minus strand of NZ_JAATJW010000010.1, from coordinate 5,631 downwards.
CCAAAATTAATATAACCAACAGGGTCACTTGGATTTTCTTCAATCACTTCCGTAAACATTTTAACAGCTTCTTCTAGTTTTCCTTCTTGCATATATTTAATTCCTACTTGATTTTTATCCATGTGTCTAATCCCTCATTTCATCGTACTTGAGCCACGAAATAATCGCAGCACTCGTTTCCTTTGTTTGCTGTTCTACAGAAATTTTTGCTTTCCGGTCTCCATTTTGTTTACCATAAGCGCCAAACTGTGCATGATTGCCACCCTTTATTTTGAAAAAGGTGGTCTTTTCCGGCAAATAGCGCTTGCTTTGACCATATTTTTTCCAATTCAAAACACCATCATTCGTCGCTGTAATGGAAAGTGCTTCTAGTTTTGTTTTTCGAAGGCTTCCCTTTTTATCTGGATAGCTCGCAAGATAGAAAACGCCTTGTAAGTCTTTTGCGTGCTCTTTGGCAAAACGTGAAGCCATCACACCTCCAAGTGAATGTCCACCAATCACAAAGTGTTCGTCACTATTTTGTTTGACAATCTCTTCCGCTTTGTTTTTCCCAAAAACTGCTAAATCAAGCGGCATCTCAGGTATATAGGTTTTATAGCCAGCATCTGCAAGTGAACGAGCAAGTGGTGCGTAACTAAGGGCATCTACAAAAGCGCCTGGATATAAAATAACACTGATTTTCTCGGCGCTCCTTTTCGGTTCAAAGATCAAAGTATCATTTGACTCAAAAATAGCCACCTGCTTAGTTTCTTGCGCTTTCTTTTCTGCATAATCACTTGGTGACGTATTAAAATAAAAATAGCCCCACGCAATAAGCAGGACAAGAACAACAATACTTGAAAGCCCGATTAATTTTTTCATATCCAACCTCTTTTCACCTGTTCGTTTAACATTTTACCATATTTCACCTCAAAAAACCGTGAGCCATGCATAAAAAAAGGAAATCCACTTTAAAAATGGATTTCCAAATCATTAACCTACATAATCTAATTGCTTTGCATCTTTCCAAACCGTATCAATCGTCGCGCCGCCAAGACAGGTTTCCCCGTCGTAGAATACAACAGCTTGACCAGGTGTAATTGCTCGTACCGGTTCATCAAACACGACTTCTGCTTTTCCATCTGCTAAAAGATTGACTGTTACGCCAGTATCTTTTTGCCGGTAACGGAATTTAGCAGTCGCGCGAAAAGTAGCGGGTTTGGGTTCATTCGATGTGAACGAAACATCCGTCGCCATTAACGAACTGGAATATAAGCTGTCATCGTGGAACCCTTGTACCACATAAAGTACGTTTCGCTTTAAATCTTTTCCAGCAACAAACCACGGGTCGCCGTCTCCGCCAATTCCAAGACCATGACGCTGTCCAATTGTATAATACATCAATCCATCGTGTTTACCCATTTCTTTTCCGTCAAAAGTCTGCATAGAACCAGGTTTTGCAGGTAGATATGCACTCAGAAATTCCTTGAAGTTTCGTTCTCCAATAAAGCAAATTCCCGTACTATCTTTTTTCTTAGCCGTTGCAAGTTCAGCTTCTTCAGCAATTCGTCTCACTTCACTTTTTTCCATGCCCCCAAGCGGAAACATTACGTGAGAAAGCTGTTCTTGAGAAAGTTGATTTAAAAAGTAAGTTTGATCCTTATTTTCATCTACGCCACGAAGTAGCTTCACTTCACCATCTACTTTTTCAACACGCGCATAGTGCCCTGTTGCCACATAATCCGCCCCGAGGCTTTCTGCATGTTCCAAGAAAGCTTTAAATTTAATTTCTTTGTTGCACATTACATCGGGATTAGGCGTGCGGCCTAGTTCATATTCTTCTAAAAAGTAACGGAATACTTTATCCCAATATTCTTTTTCGAAATTCACAGAGTAATAAGGAATTCCAATTTGATTGGCGACACGGATAACATCTTCATAGTCTTCTGTCGCCGTGCAAACACCGAATTCATCCGTATCATCCCAGTTTTTCATAAATATACCAATCACATCATACCCTTGTTGCTTTAAGAGATAAGCCGTAACAGAAGAATCCACTCCGCCAGACATACCCACTACAACACGAATTTGACTATTTGCATTTGTCACACTCGTTCTTCCTTTCTTTTTGCAAGACGCAACACTACTTGACTGATCGTTTCAGCAGCTTGCTTAATCTCTGCTTGATTGTTTCCAAGACCAAAACTAATTCGTAACGTCTCGGTAATCCCTGGATGGTCTTCTCCGAACATCGCAACAAGTACATGGGAAGGGTCGACCGAACCCGCCGTGCAAGCCGAACCGCTTGAAACAGCAATGCCTTCCATATCCAAGTTCATTAATAATTGTTCAATTTGAACGCCGAAAAAACGTACACTAAACACGTGAGGCAACGTTTGATCTGCTGATCCGTTTATTTCAAAAGCTAAACCATTTTTTTGAAAAATAGCCGCCATAGTTTCTTTAAAGTCGCGGTAAAGTTTCGCCTTATCAATTCGTTCCGCCCGCATAATGGCTAGAGCTTCCTTAAATCCAGCAATTCCTGCTAGGTTTTCCGTTCCTGCCCGTCGCTTTCGTTCTTGCTCACCGCCATGAAACGGAAATTCGAGTTTCGTGCCTTCCTTGACATATAAAAAGCCGACGCCTCGTGGTCCATTTATTTTATGGGCCGATACAGACAATAAATCAACGCCCAGTTCCCTTACATCCAGAGGTATCAGACCAAAAGCCTGAACCGTATCCGTATGAAAAAGTGCTTGATGAGACTTAAGCAACTGTCCGATTTCAGCAATGGGTTGGAGCGCGCCCACTTCGTTATTTCCATACATAACGGAAACTAGAATCGTTTCGTCTGTGAGAGCTTCTTCAAAGTCACGAAGCTCAATTTGTCCCTCTGAATTCACGGGCAAATAAGTCACTTGAAACCCTTTTTTCTCCAAATATTCCATCGCATGCAAAACCGCATGATGTTCAATACTCGTTGTAATGATGTGGCGTCCATTTACGGCATTTGCAAGCGCAGCTCCAATGACAGCTGTATTATCGCTTTCCGTTCCACCGCTCGTGAAGACAATCTCTCGTTCCTGCGCCCCGATCTCCTCGGCAAAAAACTGTCTCGCTTCATCTAGTTTTTTTCGAGCCGACCTTCCAGCTGCATGGATACTTGATGGATTCCCGTATTCGCTTGTCATCACATCAAGCATAACTTGACTCGCATCCGGATGAATGGGACTTGTCGCTGCATGATCAAGATAAATTGTTTTTTTCACAACACATCGTTTCCTTTCTTTAATCGTTTTTTTATTGTAACAACAAATCACCGCGAAAGCAATCTTATTCGCTTACAAAATGTTAGTTGTAAAACAAAAAGAAACCCCAATCGTACCGTTTGGAGCCCCATCCTTTGAACCCGCTGTATAAGCAGGTGGGTACTCTGTCGAGCGTTTTGCAAGTCCTCGTGAAAAGGCATGTGCGCCGCGTTCGAACACCGAGTTCCCAAGGTAATAAAGATTGTTCGGTTCAAAAATAGTAGGCACTATACGAATACATTAGGGTTTCTTTTAATACTGATAGAATAGCACAATTTTGGTAAAATAGCAATTTTGGAAAACCGTAAAAAGTAATTTATTTTACTTCTTATTTCGATTAATATTTTGATAGACTTCCGCAAGCGCTTGTTCAAATTTTGAATTTGTTTTTGGCTCATAGTATTGCTGTTGCTTGATCGAATCTGGTAAATACTGTTGATCCACCCAAGCATTTTCATAGTTATGTGGATATTTATAATCGATCGCTCTTCCTAGCTTTTTCGCCCCAGAATAGTGACCATCACGCAAATGATCCGGAACTTCCCCACTTTTCCCTGCTCGAATGTCACTAAGTGCCGCATCAACAGCCAGTATCGCCGAGTTTGATTTCGGCGAAAGGCAAAGTTCAATAACCGCATTTGCTAGCGGAATCCTCGCTTCAGGAAATCCAACTTTTTCAGCCGTTTGAACCGCCGCAAGCGTACGTGCTCCTGCTTGTGGGCTTGCAAGTCCTACATCTTCATAAGCCATCACAAGCAGCCGACGAGTAATACTGACAAGATCTCCGGCTTCAATTAGCCTACCCATGTAATGAAGAGCTGCGTTTACATCACTACCACGTACAGACTTTTGAAAAGCACTCAAAACATCATAGTGAGCGTCTCCGTCTTTATCATGTGCGAGGCTTTTACGCTGCAGACATTCTTCCGCCACTTCAATCGTTATGTGAATACTACCTGATTCATCAGGTAGTGATGAAACAATAGCTAGTTCAAGCGCATTTAACGCTCCTCGAACATCTCCGTTACTCGCTGTCGCAAAATGCGTTCTCGCTTCCTCATCTAGCGTGACGTCATACTCCCCAAGACCACGTTCTGTGTCCGAGAGTGCCCTGTCAATGGCCAGTTCAATCTCTGCAATCGACAGCGGCTTTAATTCAAAGATTTGCGTTCGACTGCGGATCGCTGGATTGATTGCGATATAAGGATTACTTGTTGTAGCTCCAATCAAGATGATGGCACCACTCTCCAAATGAGGAAGTAGGAAATCTTGTTTAGCCTTATCAAGCCGATGTACTTCATCTAATAGCAAAATAACGGTCCCGCTCATTTTCGCTTCTGCTGCCACAATTTCCATATCTTTTTTGTTATTCGTCACCGCATTTAGCGTACGAAAAGCATATTCGGTACTACCAGCAATCGCACTCGCAATTGATGTTTTTCCAATTCCTGGCGGACCATATAAAATCATCGACGACAACTTTTTCGCTTGAACCATACGATAAATAATTTTGTCTTTTCCAACTAGATGTTCTTGCCCAATCACTTCATCAAGCGTTCTTGGGCGCATCCGGTATGCTAAAGGTTCCATTGCCATAACACAAAATTCCTCCAATTTTTCTCTTATTTCTATTATATCATAAGAAAACAAGCAGTTCTTTCATTGAAACTAACTTCTGAGTTCGCTATAATTAAAAGAGAATTCAAAGTTTACTTATCCGAATTATGGAGGTTTATCAAAAATGAAAATTACTACTAAAGGTCGCTACGGGTTAACCATTGCGCTTGAACTTGCGCGCGAGGTTGGAAATGGACCTATCTCCCTCCGAAGCATTGCAAAGAAAAAGAATTTATCTGAACATTACTTAGAACAACTCATCGGACCACTTCGAAATGCCGGACTAGTCAAAAGTATTCGCGGGGCTCACGGCGGTTACATTTTAAATGGGGATCCAAAGCAAATCACTGCTGGCGATATCATTCGGACACTTGAAGGACCGATTGTACTTGTCGAAAGCATTGAAAACGAAGAAGCCGCTCAGCGCGAACTTTGGACACGAATGCGTGATGCTGTAAAAAATGTACTGGATCAAACTTCACTCGAGGATTTGATTGCGCTCGAAAATACATCAGAAGAAACTATGCTACAAGAAGGTTACATGTTCTATATTTAAGCTATTTAAATAAAAGACAAGAAGTTCCAAAAGGGACTTCTTGTCTCAGACTGTCGAAAAACGCCCATCCCTCCATGAGAAAGAAGAGGGATGGGCGTTTTTTTCTATAAAAATGGAAAAAGAAGAAGCCAAACAGGACTTCTTCCATGTCCATAAAGCAAGCTTTTTCAG
>NZ_JAATJW010000109.1 GCF_011800755.1 Listeria valentina | reverse complement strand
CCCTGCGAATTGATTGGTGAAACATACTGTTTCATCGCTTTTTCGTCTTCTTTTTGTTCAGTTTTCAAAGGTCATTTGCTGAAGTGACAGCTTTAATAGCATAACATTTTACCAAAGCTTCGTCAACAGTTTTTTTAAAAATATTTTTGCTCTCCTTAAGAAAGCTTTTTAATTATAGCTTATTTCTTAGCCAATTACAAGAAGTTTGTTTATGATTTTATGGCCTGTTCCTTTTTTAATTCTTCAATGAATAAAAGCATGAAGCTGTGGCGCTCCTCCGCTAACTTTTTGCCAGTTTCTGTTTGCATCAATACTTTTAAGCGAAGTAATTTATCATCAAAATGCTGCAGAGTAGAATTAGGATTTGTTTTCAAATAATCAAGTGGCTGTCTGTTTTTAGAGGCTCCATATGTAAAAGCTCGTATAATTCCAATTGCTCCCATGGCATCTAATCTATCAGCATCTTGGATGATTTTTTCTTCAATGCTTTGAGCTTGAATTTTGTTTTCTCCATTTCTATAAGATACGGCATCAATAGCACGTAGAATTCCCCGAACAAAATTCTCTTCAAGATTTTCATTTTCCATCCAGCTTTTCAGCTCACCTCTAGCTCGGCTAACATCTTTTGTCAATTTTTCATCAGGGTAGTCGTGAAAAAGTGCCGCTAGTTGGATAAAAAATAAATCTCCACCTTCTGTGGATTGGATTTTTGTTGCAGTTTCTACAACTCGCTTTAAATGTTCAAAATCATGGCCTGTTTTTTCTGAACAAAAAACTTCTTGCATCCAAGTTTCCGCCTTTGCAATAATTCGATTCATCTTCTATACCTCCTATCAATTAAAAAACCCCTTCACCGGTTTAGTCAAGGGGCTTCATGTTCTGTTTATTATCAACCACGTTGTTCGAAAAGTTGTACCATTTCGATGATTACTTTAGTTGCAAGTTCCATATTTTCAACGGATACATATTCAAACTTGCCATGCATATTTTCTCCACCAGCGAAGATATTTGGTGTTGGCAGTCCTTTGAAGGATAATTGCGAGCCGTCTGTCCCACCTCGGATTGGTTCAACAAGTGGTTCGATATCCAGTTTTTCCATAGCTTCATGCGCGATATCCACAATTTCTTTAACTGGTTCAATTTTTTCTCGCATGTTGTAATACTGATCGTTTAGTTCTAAGACAATATTTTCTTTGCCATATTTTTCTTGCATTTTTGAAATAATGTCGGCAACTTTGGCTTTTCGTTCTGCAAATTTTAATGAATCAAAATCGCGGATAATATAATAAGCTTTAGCTTGTTCGACATCTCCATTAAGTGAGATCAAGTGATAAAAGCCTTCATAGCCTTCTGTGTATTCTGGAGCTTCTTGGGCTGGAAGTGCGGCATTGAATTCCATTGCAAGTTTGGATGCGTTGACCATTTTATTTTTGGCAGTTCCTGGATGCACACTGTTGCCTTTGAATGTGATCTTGGCTGCAGCTGCATTAAAGCTTTCATATTCTAACTGACCGCGCGGACCGCCGTCCATCGTGTACGCGTAGTCTGCTCCAAATGCCTCAACATCGAAGAGAGCTGGACCGCGACCGATTTCTTCATCTGGCGTGAATGCAACGCGGATTTTACCGTGTTTGATTTCTGGATGGTTGATGAGGTGGTGCATCGCAACCATGATTTCTGTGATGCCCGATTTATCATCCGCACCAAGAAGCGTTGTACCGTCTGTCGTAATTAAAGTTTGGCCTTTATACCCAGCTAATTCTGGAAATTGTTTTGGCGATAAGACCACATTAAGTGTTTCATTTAACACTATGTCGCCACCATCATAATTTTCGCGGATTTGCGGACTTACGTTTTCCCCCGTAAAATCTGTTGCTGTATCAAGGTGTGCTAAAAAGCCAATAACTGGTATTTTTTTATCAGTATTTGCTGGAAGTGTCGCCATCACGTAACCATTCTCGTCTACTGTTACGTCACTCATACCAATTTCTTTTAATTCATTTACAAGAATTTTGCCGAGTTCAAGCTGTCCTTCTGTTGTCGGGCAAGTGGTACTCTCTTCGTTTGATTGGGTATTCACTTTTACATATGTAGTAAAGCGTTTGATCAGTTCTTCTTTCATCACTTACACTTCCTTCAGTTTATTTTCCTCTTCTATTATATGCCGCTCATCTTAAAATTTCTAATATTATGTGCGATTCATTGCATATCCTCAAATTCTCAATTAAGGTATAATAGAAAAAGAACGAACTTACTGCAAAAAGGAGTGCTTCAAATGAAACTAATTTCTTGGAATGTAAACGGGCTTAGAGCCGCTGTTAAAAAGGGGTTTTTAGACTATTTTCACGAAGTTGATGCGGATGTATTTTGCTTGCAGGAAACCAAACTGCAAGAAGGCCAAATTGAACTCGATACTCCTGGTTATTTTTCTTATTGGAATTATGCTGAAAAGAAAGGTTATTCGGGGACGGCTATTTTTACAAAAAAAGAACCTCTTCGGATCCAGTATGGATTGGGCTTAGATGAACATGATAATGAAGGTCGGTTGATTACACTCGAATACGCTGATTTTTATTTACTAACGGTTTATACGCCCAACTCACAAAGTGAATTGAAACGTCTTCCTTACCGTATGAGCTGGGAAGAAGCTTTTTTACAGTATATTAAAAGTCTCGATAACGAAAAGCCGGTTATTTTTTGTGGTGATTTGAATGTTGCACACGAAGAAATCGACCTTAAAAATCCGAAAACAAATCGCAAGAATGCTGGGTTTTCTGATGAGGAGCGCGCCAAGTTTTCGGATATTCTCGCGGCTGGATTTACGGACAGTTTCCGCTATTTTTACCCAGATAAAACAGACGCCTATTCTTGGTGGTCTTACCGGATGAATGCTAGGAGCAGGAACGTTGGGTGGCGGATTGATTACTTTGTTGTTTCTAATCGTTTAGAAGCTTCTCTTGTTGACGCCAAAATCCATTCAGATGTACTTGGATCCGATCATTGCCCGGTCGAACTCGATATCAAATTCTAGCAAAAAAGCTGGCGTTTCAGGAAGCGTCAGCTTTTTGATTTCTTATTTCGCTAATTCTTTTTTAGCTGCATCTGCGACTTAAATTGTTTCATAGAGTCTCATAGGAACGAAAAAAACAGGCTTTATAAATATCAAGATTTCATATAATTTCAAACGGATTTGGGTCAATTTTTGGTCAAAATAAGAAATGTGGGGTGCTGAAAAATGTTTATATCCAAACACTAATAGTTAATTATACATAATCGATGGTCAACTAAACCTTCATCTCCGAAATTTACTCGTTTGCGATCCACCTTTTTTGTAGATGACTTGGTTTACCTGCTGATGACATCCATGATGAAGTGCACCGCATAATCCTTGCCTGATTTTTGATCTATGTATCCATACACTTGTTCATTTACTCCTCTCGTGATATAGCGATTTTCTTGTGTATGAACAGTTGTTACTTCTTCATTAAGACAAAAAATAACCCAATCACCAATATGAACCACTCTCTGTCAAGTAGACAGAGGAAATATAAAAAATATTCTCCTAGATTAAATCTAGGAGTTTTTTA
>NZ_JAATJW010000108.1 GCF_011800755.1 Listeria valentina | reverse complement strand
CATCTATCCAGAAAAATACCAAAAACTAGATTGTATACTGTAAAGGATTATAAAAAAAATTTTAGTGATTTTATAAAAAGGTTTCCAGTGATTGGAAGTAGCACACATTCAATTATTAATTCAATAGCAGATGGTGTCGTACTTGATTATATAATTATTGATGAAGCTTCACAACAGGACATCATTCCCGGTATTTTAAGTTTGGGATGTGCATTAAATATTATTGTTGTAGGTGATAGAAAGCAGCTTCCTCATATTGCTGCACAGTCGAGAATTGAAGCACCATCCACTTATTATGATTGTACAAAATATAGCCTACTAGATTCTTTTATTGGTTTGTTTAAAGAAAAAGTACCCATTACCTTGTTGAAAGAGCATTATAGATGTCATCCAAAGATTATTCAATTTTGTAATCAACAATTTTATAATAATGAGCTGATACCGATGACTATTGATAATGGTGAAGACTCAATAGAAATAATAACGACTTCTAAAGGAAACCATATGAGGAAGAATTCGAATTTAAGAGAAATTGAATCCTTGATGGAGATAGGGTGGTCAGATGATAAAGGTATTGGCTTTATATCTCCGTATAGAAATCAAATAAAGCTAGCGGAAAAATACCTTCCAGAGGAGTTTGTTAAAGCAACCGTACACAAATTTCAAGGAAGAGAATGTAAAGAAATTGTTTTTTCAACAGTCCTTGATAAAAAGAAATACAAGCGTCAAGAATCCATGGCTTTTGTTGATGACCCTCAACTGATCAATGTTGCTGTTTCTAGAGCAATTAATAAGTTTACATTAATAACTGGGAATAATGTATTTACAAAGAATAATCAAAGCATTGCCGCCCTAATCAGATACATTAAATATTATGCCTCAGATGATCATGTGCATGATAGCCCAGTTATTTCAGCTTTTGATCTATTATATAAGGAGTATGATCACTCACTTGAAAAATTAAATAATCGTTTAAACAAAAAAAATCGACAAGTAAAATCTGAAAAAATTCTTTCAGTTTTACTAGATGATCTTTTATTAAAAGATAAATCAAGCTCTTTAGCTTATCATCAACAAATAGATTTAATTCAATTAGTTTCGATTAGAATGAATGCCTTTACTGATAGAGAAATAGAGTTTATGCATCAAAAAGCAAGTTGTGATTTTGTAGTTTACTATAAAGTCGGGAAAACGCCGATAGGGGTGATTGAAGTAGATGGTCAACACCATGAAACAACTAAGCAACAAGAAAGGGATCAGTTGAAAAATTCTATTTTAAAAAAAGCTCAGATTCCTTTATGTAGATTAAAAACGATTGAGGGAAACATTGAAAGAAAATTAGATAAATTTATACATGAATGTATTGAAAAGAGCTATGAGAAACAAATCTTAGAAGAGTAATAAATTAGAAAAAGGGAATTCAAAGCTAAAACTTTTAGCTTTGAATTCCTTTTTCATTAATCATTAGACCTCGTAGCTTTGCCACTGCTTTTTTTGCCACCTCGGAAAATAAAGAAAATTAGTGCGAGTAAGGCTGTGAGGATGCCGCTTAGGATTGAAACGAGGATCACGATAAACATTGATGCGACTTGCATCACACCGGTAATGATGATGACGGCAAAAAGGCCGTAAAGGAAGCCAAAGAAGGCAAAGCGCTGCCAGTTGGCATTCTTGCTGAAGCCGTAGTAGATTTCTGCGATGGTGGCGCCGACGAGGACTAGTGGTGCCGCAATCAGGATTGCCGCGAAGATGAGCTCCGCGTCTAGCTTTCCAAAAAGGATCGCCTCTACGCCAAGGCAAGAAAAAATTCCTAGGATAAATACGGTTAAATAAGCGAAAATAAAGCGCATGTATGTCACACTCCCTGTTCTTGTTCCAGTTTTTAGTATATCAAAAAAGAGCCGAATTTGCTGTTTCGACTCTTTTTAGGGGTTATTCGGTTATATAATGACTTTCTGCTTCATCATGTACGAGCATTTTAACGCCACGAATAATGTTGAAAAAGAAAAGTAAAATCGAAAAAATGACGAAGGAAATGACGCCAGTAAATGCAATGAATCCCGCTGTGTTTGCGCTATCTGTACTGATTTGCACGAGTGAAAAAATCGCAAAAGATAAAAATAAACTGACGACAGGAAGCACGTGTGTGGTGAGCGCTGTTTTGGCGTGATGCTGAACTTCCTTGTCGTCTGCGAATACCCAGATGAAAAGTGGGACTACAATCGGCGCAAAAAATATGCTGAAATAACTGAGCGACTTCATAACTTTATGGCTGTTCATAAAAATCATCCTTTCCTTTATCGTAATTTCATTATAAAGGAAGAACGATTGCGGTTCATTCGAATCAAGTGACAATTTGTCAGATTCGGATGACAGTTTTGTAAGATTAGAGAACAGATTTGAGCGTCCAAACTTTGCTGCGCCATCTCTTGTACATTAAAGCGGAACGAATGCCCTCGTCAATCAAGTAAGCTAGCCAAACGCCGACAAGACCAAGTCCTGCTGTGATTCCAAGCAAGTATGAAAATGGCAAGCTGACAATCCACATGACGATGAGGCCAACAATGAACGGGAAGCGAACATCTCCGGTTGCATTCAAACTGCTGATCAAAATGATATTGGTCGCACGGAACAATTCCAGTCCAATCGAAAGTAAGAAGAGCTGTTTGACCATCTGGATGACAATCGCATTACTTGTAAAGAGGCTCATCACGGGTTCTGCGAAGAGATAAAGCAAGATGCTCACGACAAGCGCAATGCCAAGCCCAATTTTCCAACTTCGCAAGCCTTGTTCGTATGCTCGGTCCAGTTCTTTAGCCCCAACAGCTCGCCCGATGATGATTTGGGAAGCTTGCCCAATCGCAATGGCAAACAAGGCCACGAACTGGCTAACGCTCGATGCGTAAACTTTCGTCGTGAGGGCTTCAGTTCCAAGCAGGGCAATGATCGCCGTGACGACAAGCTGTGAACCCGCATAGGACATGTTTTCTCCAGCGGAAGGCAATCCCAGTTTCAGAATAGCAAACAATAATTTTTTAGAATAAAGTTTTAGCTTTTTGAACGTGAATATATAGCCGATATGCTTTTTGAGCATCCAAATGGCTAGTACCATGCCGACAAAGTTGGCAACCATAGTTGCGATCCCCACTCCAGCAACGCCTAAATCAAGGAAGCTAAGTGAACCATAAAGGAAGAGGTAGTTCCCGACTACGTTGATAATGCTAATCGTGATGGGAACAAGCATCGCTTGCCGAACGTAACCGTGAACCCGCAAAATGGGTAAAATGGAAGAATGAATCGCAATGATGATGGAGCTACCGCCGATGATTTCAAGAAACGGCGAGCCAACTTGGATGAGTTCTTCGCTTAAACCAAGCAGCCTCAAGAAGGTATCGCTTAGAAAAATAAAAACAATGCTCATCGCGATGCCAATGAAAAAAGCAACGATAAGACCATTTGTGATGATTTTTTCAATCATATCATGCTTCCTTGCTCCGATCATTTGCGCCACTAAAATTTGAACGCCAACGCTGATAAAGCCGTACATAATGACAGAAATTACGAGGATTTGATTAGCGACACCGGTTGCGGCAACAGCCTCATCCGAATAGTGACCAAGCATGAACACATCCACGTAGTTAATCATAATTCGTAAAAATTGCTCTAAAAAAATAGGCCACGCAAGTGCATAAAGCCCCATGTGTTTATGAATTCCTTCCCCCATGTTTTTCCTCCCTTGATTAGAAATTTTTGGTGATCCGTAATTAGGAAACTTATAAACTAGGCAGAATAATAGTAGAAATTCGGCTTCTAATGCTTTCCTAAAAGTTTTCTTCAACCATTTTGTTATATATTTCCTCCTCTGTCAAGTTCATTTGAGCAGATTGTCAGTAGCCCATTTGTAATGGATGTTAAATGAATCTAAGAT
>NZ_JAATJW010000107.1 GCF_011800755.1 Listeria valentina | reverse complement strand
ATAATCAGTTTGTGAATTTTAGCCTATTTTCCTATAATTATTATACATTCAGGATTTTTTAAGTCCCTACTTATGTGGAAGTATTTCTTTTCTTTCTATAAATGTATTGTTTATAAAATAAAATGCACTAACATCTAAGAATTCTACACAATAATTTGTTTTCAGCAGAGTCGTTTAAATTAAAAATCTGATTCTGCAGGGTCAGGTAAACTTTGGATAAATAACTCATTAAAGTCTGCTAAATCTTCAAAAGCTATACTTAATCTTCGAAGAACCCCCATTAACTCAACGATGTTTTTATGAAATAATTGGCTGTGATTTATTTCAGTAAAATCTTTTGATAAATCTATTTCCTGTAGTTCTTTGGAGGCTTTCACTAATTGTTTTAAATTTTCTTCTATATTGTCAAAAACGTCTTCTTTTAAATCGTAATCAATGTTATCTTCAGTTTTAAACTTCGACAAATTTATTTTTTTATTTCCCATTTTGCTTAGCATCAGTACATAAAAACTATACAGTTTCTCGATATTTTTAGTTTCTTCCATCATTTTAACCTTCTTCCAGTAATTTTTTCAGTTTTCTTAATATTAATTGTCCCATCTAGATTTAATACTCTTAAAGGATTTCCTTGTTTGTCGAAAACTTCTAAATGATCTTTATGTAAACCGTCTAGATATACTTGGTCGCTTTTGTTCAATTTATAACTCTTCATATTTTTTTTCAATTTATAAACCTGTTGCCCATCTACACGTTTGCTTGTTTTTTCTACATTACCTTTTAATTCTGAGCCAAACTCACTTTCAAAAAACTCATCCATGTTCTTAACAGCACCATTATTTGCGTTATGGTTTCCGCTGCCTCCCATGATATTTTGAACAGCCATTCCACCAACTGCTGTCGCATGTCCCCAAATCGCCGCCGTTCCAGCAACGCCGAGTGCAGGTACTCCTGAAAGACTAGCTCCACCAGTAGCAGGTGCTCCTGCAATGCTTGCAGCAGAAGTTCCCAGCCCCCAAAGACCGCCACCAATATACTCAAAACCTGCCTGCACAAGAGAGATGATATTTCCTGTTAACGCTCCTGCTTGATAAGAATTTTCATTTTGCAAAGAAGCATTGACTGTTTTTTCTCCAAATATACCATCTAACATTGCCTTTACACCATTGTTCTCGATAACGGCTATTCCTGCTCCAGCAAGGAAAGCTTCTACGGATTTCAAATCTTGCTTTGCTAATTCCTCAGCTAGTTTTTTGGTCTCTTCATGATCGACTTCTCCGTTACGAATAACCTGATAAAAGGTTCCGTATTGAGTCTTTATTTCTTTAATCTCAATCGAATCTTGTTGCTTTTCAGCTTGCTTAGCTTCGTATTTGTCCCACTTCTGTTGAATAGGTTTTACCCAACCCATGTTTAATCCCATGGTACTAAAGGTGCCTGTTGAAGACTGAAATCCTTTTCCGCTATGTACTTCTTTTAGCCCTTGCTCAACAGCCCCCATTAGACTTTCCACATCTGCAAATAATTGTCCAGAAACAGGGTCAAACGCGAGCAACTTATCCAGTTGTTTTTTGATTTCTCTCTTCGAATCTTCTAAGGTTTCCGAGAACTGCCGTAGTAATGGAGACACAGGCGTTGCTTTTAAAGTATTCTCTAGTTTTTCTGTTGTCTGAATGATTGAGTCTAAACGATTTAGCTGTCGACGTAAAACATCCTCTTGTAAAGAAATATGATCAACATTAGTTCGATAACTCTTTGGAAATTGTTTAGCCGCTTTTTCGAGCGCTTCACAGATTAAGATAATTCCATTGGCTAAAGGTATAAATGTAGCATTTAAATACTGTTTTGCGGAGTCATAAGTTTTACCCTTGAGAGAATCTTCTAAGATAAATTGAGCGATGGCCGTTTTAACCTGTTCCAATCCTTCTTGATAGTTGCGGCATTGCGTCGCAATACTTTCCGCTTGGTGGTCAGCCTCTCCCAAAAACATATTGATACTCATTTTTGTTCATCCTCCGTCCATACCTGCTGTCGTTCCCTTAAAAGGGCTTCTTCTTTCTCTTCTAACAAACGATAACCTTGATGAATGCGAGCTTTTTCTCCTTCCAGTTCTTCTAAAACTCGGTTTTGGAGTCTTTTAAGCTCTAACTGTTGATCCTGTAATACAGGAAAACGTTCGCTACCTTGCCACGTTTCTTGAATTTCAAATTGCAGATGTTCTTTTTCCAAAAGTAATCCATAAAAGGTTTCCTCTGTTTGAATGACTGCTTGTTCTTGTTTTGATTTCTCTTCTTGTTGAAGTCGATTTTGAAAAAGCTTCCCGTTTATTGTGTCGATTTTATCCATGGCAACCCCTCCTAAAAATGAAACCCACGTGTTAAGGACTGATCCATTGCTTCAAATTCTTTTGCCGCTTGATGAATGTTTGTAATTGTTGCTTCCAAAGCTTGTCCATAACTCAACGTTATTCCCTGAACTTTAGAATAGCTCGTCTTCGCTTTTCGATTTCCTTGAAGCGTTGTTTTTTCATCTACTTCTCCATTTGTTTGTTTCTTTAATTGATAAGCCGCTTCTTTTAATTGACTCGCGTGTTTTTGTGCGACCGAAACATTACTTTGAATCATCGTCAATCACCTTTCTTTTCCTATAAAAAAAGTCACCAATTTATGGAAATTGATGACAATAGGATAAGTACAAAAAGAGTATAGCATGACTTGCCTTTAAAATCTGTGGATATTTTGTGAACGTTTCTGATATTTAGACATAAAAAGAACAATAAAGGTATTGGAACCAGTCAGAATAACATACCTCTAAAACGTGTATAGCCCTTTTTTAGCGCGTTCGATTGTATTGGAACCAGTCAGAATAACATACCTCTAAAACCTCGGAAGTTTTTCCGTTGTTTCGTAATCGCAGTACTCGTTCCTAGCAGAACTTCCATTCTGATGGTTCCTTATGCTCTGAATTACTCTTTCTACTCTATTATACAACTTTGCCACTTCAACTACATATCAAATTCTTATTGAGGTTCCCCATTTTTTTCTGTATAGACTAATTTCGCATCTTCTTTTACATATTGTTCTTCATCATAGTCCGCAAAATCATAGTTTTCATCAGAATCTTTTTTAAAATAGCCTTCATCAACACCATTATTAAACTTAATATAAATATATTTACCATCATCATAAACTTTCACTTGAGCATTTTCACGTTTCATTTCCTTTATCTCTTTATCAGATGCAATTGATACTGCAAATTCTTTATCTCGCTTAATAGCTTTTTCAATAGCTTCATTGTATTTGTCTTGCTCTCCGCAAGCAACCAATAAAATGAGACAACTGATTAATAAACCTAGAATCAGCCCATTCTTTTTCATATATTTTCCTCCCTTTTCTTTTTAGTATACCACATCCTTTTAAAAATCCTAGCTTTCACTTTAATATTCAACAAATTTAGTTTGGTTCAGTAAAAAGTGATTACCTTGTTTCACATAATTAAATTGTCCCAACATAGACACCTGATCGGTGTGTCCTTCCGCTGTGATTTCAACTTCTACAACATTAACCGTACTAAACCCATCCTCTGTTTCTGTCCAATACATCGATGATTGAATAAGCCTCGATTCAGTCTCTGTGAAATGGCTATCTGACTTTGCCCCCTGCATAGTTTGAAACAAGTTTTTGGTTAAATAGGGCTTTAAATGACCCATTCGCTGATTCTGCTTGTCATAATTAAAAAAAAGGTCGACAACCTGTCGATTCAATTCTCGCTGATCCTTCACTGCTTGTGCATTTTGATAAACCGCTTCTTTTTTCTTATAGGTGCTCCAATCCTCACGACGAACTTCTTTTAGCCGTTGATTTTCTTTTTTTAGTGTTATACGTTCCTTTTCCTTCTGTTTTTTTGCCTTGTTTAATTCGTGAATGGTGGCTTCTTTCTTTTCTAACATCGAATAACTGTAAAACCCTACTCCTAAAATCGTTAAAATGCCGCCCACAATTATAAAAACAGCGAGCCACTTGAAAGCTCTCATGTCTATTCCTCCCTACTTTCCTCGTATTCCTAAAACAGGCGCTGGATTTACTTGTCCTCCCATCTTTTCTTTCCGAATCTATAGCGATAGGTAAGGTTTTGATATAATCTCTACCTTTTCCCCCGCTCCACACCGTGCATGCGAT
>NZ_JAATJW010000106.1 GCF_011800755.1 Listeria valentina | reverse complement strand
AAAGTCCTTTCGACATTTGTGTCTATTTATTTACTAGTATATCAAAAAAGGTGTCTACTTTATTAGGATACATGCATGCCAAGTTTGCAAGGGACACGTTGGGATAACTGATTCCCATTCGTTATTCAAACTGGACACCTTCCATTTGCTTAGGGATATAGTACAAGAACATGATAAACAATTCTGAATCTATTTTGCAAAAAGTACCTAAATGTTCACAAAATGTCTACATACTTTAAGTAACAAGCATGCTAACATGTAATTATATTAACTTAAAAGGAGAGAACTTATGAAAAAGTGGACAGGTTGGTTAGTTGTGTTGGGGGTTTTACTGCTTGTAGGCTGTGGTCAAAATGATTCTGGAGGAGCGAAGACTAATAATACTAAAAGTTCAAATGCTTCAGCTGAACTTAAAGTGAAAAAAGGAGAATATGCGGTTTTACCAAAAGTAACAGAAGAAGGTCAAAATACTTTAGTGCTAAATGTTCAAGTGAAAAATAAAGGAAAGAAAAAGATATATATGACGAGTGAAAATTTTTCGTTATATGAAAAAGGAAAGGACGAAAAAATTAAAGCAGAAGATGTCTATAGTTCAGATTTAGATTTAAGTCCTTTTGATTATGGAACACTTAGTGCGGGCAAAAGTATGTCTGGAGATATTATCTTTAATATTGACCCTAAGAAAGAGTATGAATTATCGTTTTCTACTATGACCTCTGATGGAGATGGTCAAGACGTACAAGTAGCTATTGATAAGGATAAGTTTAAAAAGTCAAAAGACGCTCTTAATGATGCTGAAAAAGCAGGGCAAGCCTTTATCGATGTTCTATTTTTAGGAAAAGATAATGTGAATTATGATAAGTTTGTGGCTAATCAAAAGGGACAGACACAGGAAGAAATCAGCAAAATATACAAAGACATAAATGAAGATGGCTTGTTTTATAGCACTGATCTGAATGATGAAGGCTATAAAACAGCTTTGGATTTGTTTATTAAGGCACAAGGGAAACGTAGCAAGATTACTATCGAAACAGAAGAACAGGTTGGAGATAATGCAGAATTAGCAGTAGATATTGATGAGGGGCTAAACAATGATGAAATTAGTGATCTATTCAGTGATTATTCTGAAACATATTTAGAAAGTACGGATGATTATGATTCAGAAAAAGCTAGTCAGTATGCATTTTCTAAATTCAAAGACATCCTTAACCAAGTAGAGCTAAAAAGTAGTCGATCAGAGTTGAAGCTTAAATTAGTGAAAGAAGATGGAAAATGGAAAATAGATCCGAAAGAAGAGGAAAATGAGCAAACGATTAAAGCGTTGCTTGGGAATTTTTACTAAGAAGGTATTCTGAGCTATAAAAAGAAGAAAAGGGTGCTAGTGCACTCTTTTCTTTTAAGGAGGCATTCTTTTGAAGAAAAAAGGGTATATTATAGGAGGATTTTTATTAGTTTTTTTTGTCGCTCTTTTTTTAATTATTGGTGGAGTGACTCATTCAAAAATAAATTTTTATAAAAAACTTGAAAATGCTTTGAATGAGAAAGATGCAACAAAATTACAGCCATTACTGCTGGCAAAGGAAAGTACTCTTAAAATTGATAAACAAGGTACAAAAGCATTTATTACGTATATGAATCATAACCAAGCAGATAAAAAACAGTTCTTAGAACAAGTGAAAAAAAGTAGTGAAAATGAGAAAAATGAAGATGCTGACTATCAGATAATAGAAAAAGGGAAATCACTTTTATTCTTCCCAAAATATGTTTTAACAGTAAAGCCGATGTATTTTACAGTGACAACAGATGCTAAACAAGTCAGCTTAACTACCTTTGGTGAGACCATTTCATATAATAAAAAGAAAGACCGTTATGGTCCTTTAATGCCAGGAACATATAACATCAAGGCTTCTGTTTCGGATACGCTAGATATCCCTATTGTGTCTTTGAATGAACAATCTATTTATCATGAGAATAAGAATTTAAAGCTTAATGTAGATGATATAGTGTCAAAAGATAAAAAGTTTCAAAAAGAGATTTCGCAATTAGCTGATCAGAGCATGACAGAATATCAACAATTTTGGGGGACGGGAATGGACAGCAATAAACTGGTTCATTTTACGGATTCCTATAAAGGTAGTGATTCGGAAAGTATAAAAGAGTATATTTCTAAAATAAGCATACTCTATGAAGGAATTCAAGTGAATAAGGATAGTCTGGAGATAGATAAAAAGCTAGATGATTGGGTTTTAACACTTGATGCTGATATTCAAATGGATGGGCAAATGGATACGATTGTTGAGGGGTATTCGCCTACATTACAATTCAATGGTGTTTGTAAAATAACGTTTAAGTATGACCAACAAAAGAAATATTGGTTGATAGATGGCATTGAAAATTCATTTAGCGATGCAGGAAATTGGGATAATATCGAAAAAATTGAGCATAAAAATGCAAAAGCACTTGAATGGATAAATAAAAAGAGTACTGAAAGTAAGCTATAAGACATGACTTATGGAGTGATTATACTAAAGTATCCTTCTTAAGAACCATTTCTTTTTCTATCAGCTTTAGTATTAGCATTCCAATTTTTGATAAAGCATATGGTAAAAAGATGATGCCTTTAATGGAATTGGAAGCTAGATCAAAATCAATAAAGTAGACACGAAAAGAAGAATGTCAGCCATTCTTCTTTTTCATTGTATTATTCATAGTAGTCAAACGTGTAATGAAGTGCCAATAGAGTATACTCTTATACTCTATTGGCGCTTTTATTTTTGGGTATCTTTAGCCGTTTTCAGTGGGTCAATTAAATGGGGCAAAGGGAGAATGAGATTTTAGATGAAAAATGAACATAAAAAAACCAGTATGGAAAAAGAGAGCAAACCATACTGGTAAAAAGGGAGTTGGAAAAGCATCCATAAAAAGGGAGAAAAAATGGATGTTTTTCATTGGATAAAACTAGTTTATCGTCTGGAATTTAAAATAAGCGAGGAATACGATGAAAATTCAATAAGAATGATTCATTCTTATTGTCCAGAAAATGACTATTACATGGACATTAGAAAGTGCACCAATCCAATAATAATGTCGAGGGAGAGAGATTATGATTAAGAAATTGCTCTTAAGTATTTGTCTGATTATTTTAGGTCAGCTGCTTTTTCTCAATAATGGAGTCGCAGCTGACTTCCCTCTTGAGATTGCACCTCAGTATCCAAGCAATCAAATAGATACTTCCAAAGGTTATTTTCAGTTGCTCATCCAACAAAATAAGAAGCAAAATTTAATAGTAAAAATAAAAAACACATCATCTCAAAAAAAAGAATTCCGTCTATCCATTACCAATGCCATCACAAATCAAAATGGTATAATTGATTATATTAAAAAAGCCGATCCCTTAACACCTATCAAATT
This sequence comes from Listeria valentina, assembly GCF_011800755.1. Classification (GTDB taxonomy): domain Bacteria; phylum Bacillota; class Bacilli; order Lactobacillales; family Listeriaceae; genus Listeria; species Listeria valentina. Next base: position 855 of record NZ_JAATJW010000106.1, on the reverse strand, counting down.
TTCTGATATTGCAAAAGCTCCCTCCAAACTAGCCCTTGAACCTAATGAAGAAAAAGAAATTTTAGTAAATATTCAAATGCCCAATATCAAAAATGAAGGTATCATTTTAGGGGCATTAAAATTTGAAGAAATGAATTCAAAAAAAAGGAATGAACAATTGATCCAAAATAAAATTAATTATATTTTGGGGGTTTCCTTACAAGAAAAGTTGCATGTTGAAAAAGAAAATATTACTTTGCATTCTGTTCATCTAGCTCAAGCCAATTATAAAACAGTATTTCACGCTAAACTTAAGAACTCTATAGCTGCATTAACAGGAAAATTTTCTATTGATGCAAAAATTTATAAAATAGGAGGGAAGAGGGCTCTTTACACCAATAAACAACAAGAGTTATATATGGCTCCTAGCTCTAGTTTTAATTTCTCTATCCCAACAAATGGTCAAAGAATAGATCCAGGCAAGTATAAACTGATCATGAAAATAAATGATAAAGACAATACTATGATCCAAACTAAAGAATTCAGTATATCAAGTAAAGTAGCTAAAAAGAATAATGATCAATCCATAGAATATACTGATAAATTTCCTGTTTTTCACCTTGTTTTATTAATTAGTGCTGGATTTCTTATTCTTGTTTTAATCTATTATATTTATAGACTAAAAAGGAAAAAATAAGTAGCGATACTTCAAAATCATCTAGATATGAAAGGACGTTTTTAAATGCATCAGAAGATAGTTTTTTCACAGTTTCAAACCTTACGGGGCATAGGTATCTTCCTAGTAGTTTTAGGACACTCTTTTCCGGAAACTATTCAAACTAATGGATCAAACATTATTTATAGTTATATACACTC
>NZ_JAATJW010000105.1 GCF_011800755.1 Listeria valentina | reverse complement strand
GAGAATGAGTTAGATCTTTGTATTCACGTAGAAGCTTATCCTTCGTGACTCTGAAATTTTTTTCGTGAATATAAATAAATTCAGAAATAGTGGTATTTAAGTTAGAAAGGATAATTAAAAATACTTCTGTATCAGGCTTTAAAAGATCATATTCTATTTTTCTATATGTGCTCAATGGAATCGTGTCACCACAAACCTCGCTTTGTTGCATTCCCTTCAATTTGCGAATATGTTTTATTGTTCTGCCAAAATATTTATAGTCACATAAATTGTGACAGTTTTGTGAATTTTTCATAGGCTCACCGTCCAATTTTTATGGATTTTTTGAAAATATAAAAACTATCCTCAACAGGATATACTTAAAAGCGAGTATTATGCATTTTTTAAATGTGTGAACTATGGAATGATGAAAAACTATCCTGTGAAGGTTAGTTTGACTAGTTGTAAAGGTTGTGATTTAATAAGTGTAGGAACATAGATATATATTAGTTCCTACATAAAACATGTTTTAAATAACTTGAAGGAGGTAAATCTGATGGAGTTTATCACGGAGTTAATTAGCATTGTTCCAACGGGACATGGACATTTTGGATGAGTATATAAAGCATTTTGAGTTTCTTTAGAAGATTTGACAAACAATTCACATTAGGGTACACTCAAAACGAATTCAGTGAAACGAATATTTTAAAATAGGCGAAGCACACAAAGTATTCTGACCGCCAAGAAAGAATACTTTGTGCTGGGAAGGTAACCCCTTCCTCACCAACACGTAAAACCCGCAGTGTTGGCGCCTCACCATTTGCCATTGTATCATTTTTGGCAACAAATGGCTATAGAGAACGTACGTCCTTTTCTTTATGTACACGTGTACATGTTGGGGAGAAAAGAAACAGAAATTTTTTTTCTGTTTCCGTCTGTTTTTCTGTATCCTGGTTGCTAAAAAGAATAAATGGAAAATGATGAGCGCCCTCCACTTCGGTGGAGGGCGCTTTTTTCGTTTCATTGGATTCTCCATAGAGAAAAGGAGGATGGGAAAATGATGCTAACCGAAGAAAAGAGTCAAAATCGAGTGAAACAATTACAGGAAGACCAGGAACAGGTCAAACAATGTTTGAAGCTACTGCAAGATGACTATACGAAACAGTTACTCCAACAAACGCTTCAAGCACTTACTCAGGAGCATTTGATCGAAGAGACAGAAGCCAACATTCGAGCGATTAAGTATTGCCAACAGGATACAGAGGATGAAGCAAGAAAACGGGATTATCAGGGGCGTATCCACTATATGCAGGATCAGCTATATGAACTAAAAAAACATCGTGCTGGACACGTGGCTGAGATTGGAGCGAGAATCCGAGCCCAATTAGCACATCAAGATCAATTGGCATTCCTACAACAGCAAGCTGATAAACGACCTGAAGATCCACCTAAAAGGATTCTTTTTCCACATGTTCCACGGAAAAAACGGAATCCTAAAAAGTGGAAAAGACTGATCGATTATCGGAAAACAGTCTCTTCTCTCGAAATGGAACAACGGGGTTGTATCTTTTTTACGAAAGATCGGCGAGAGTACATTCACCTGTATAACGATTTGTTAGTGGATCCGGTTACGATGAACGTGAAAACGTTTCGAGAAGTGCTTGCTGTGACGCAGCACATTCGAAATAGCGAAGGAGAGATGCTGTATAAATACAGTAAACAAGCCTTCCATCCCATCTACTATAAAAAAATCTAAATGTAATTCATAAACGATCTCTATTGTGCAAAGTGTAGAAAGGATCCTGTGTTCAAAGGAACGCTAAAAGACTTTCATTTGCACAAAGCTAGACTCCATTTTTCCTTTCTTGTGATAACGAGCAGCTGATCAAGGGAAAACCAACAGCTCTTTAAGCTGTTGCTACTTCGGTCTGTGAGGAAGTTTGGGTATTCAATGAAAAACCAGACCGATTCCAGGAGAAAAAGAGAAAGGACAAAAGGTGTGTTCTTTGAAAAATAAAAAGGGAAATAGTTCTTTTGTCAGAAGAATGCGGTCCCTTTTTCATAAGTGGATCAGGTATAGATCCCGTACCATACGATGAGAGTGTGGCTGTACGCGCTCATTTCCTTCCAACGGAAGGCGTATAAGACGCATTGTCGTAGTCATACAGTCGGTCTTAAAACAAAAAGAACGTGTCCATGTCGCGTTTTTATCTCGGTTTATCCTGAAAAATGGGGGTTTGTCCATCAAAGGTTTCCCTTTTTTGATAGGTGAACGGAGTTTCCAGGTTTTCCGTAAAAACATGTCGAATAAGCCAGAAACGGAAGCGTTGAAAGGCAGGCGATGATCTTGAATAGGGAGCCAGCATCTTTCATAGGGTGAGCAACTCCAGCCTTAACGTTGCTGTACATAGACCATAAAAGAATGAAACCTTTTGAAACACTTTGTAGAATAGAGATCGTTTCGGACAAAAAAGGAGGAAAAAATATGTTAGGGACTTATATCCATTCCTTGTATTTTTGGTATTTCGTAGCTTTATTTGGATTGGCCTGGCTTGCACTAGGTGTGAGTTTGAATATCGGTCGAAACTGGATTCATCGTTACCAAAAGAAAAAAAGATTAGCCCGTTATTTTCAAGTTAAGATGAACGAATTACAACTTTATCATGATGTTGTGGATCCGGTTCCCTATTTGTTAGCTGTGAATCAGCGCATCTATTGGGTAGAAATGGAAAAAAAATCTCCGTTTCCTATTAGAAGTGTCGCAGATGTGACGGATGTGGAGCGACTAAGAGCCAATCAGTGGCAAAGAATTTCGAAAAGAATGACCACCAACTTTTTCATACCAGGAAGACCCACTCAGGCTAAGAAGGGAGACTAATTGAAAATGGAGGAGAAAAGAGCTTGCTTTAGAAAGTGGGGAGTGCTTTGTCTAGTACTTATTGGTTTAAGTTATGGCTGGCTATTTTTTCTTGATGGAAAAATTGACGATATTCTTGAAACTCAAGGAACGATGAAGAAAAAAATCAAAGATGTAAACGAAACTAAAAAGGCTAAAATACCAAAAGATAGTCAACAAGGAACCTATATTTATTATTATCCCTTGAATCAGGTAACAAAATTGGAACAGCTACAAGTGGAAGAAAAGTTTATGGATGAACAAAAGACGGTGGGCCAACAAAAGATGAAGCTTATTCAAGCTAAAATTTTGGTAGGAAAAAAGGATGTAACCGATCAGGGTGTGTTAACGACTGTTTCCAGTGGAAAAACAATTTCCGTTTCTTGGAAAGCAGACGAGCCAAAGAAGTTTATAGGGACTTCCAATTTACATTCTAAGATTACAATTCTATACACGGATCAGTGAAATGAAAAATGTAGGATCAGCAATCAAGCAGGCATCTCATAGGGGTGGCTGCTTTTTCTTTTGCTATTAAATGGAGAAGGAGGATTAGAGCTATGCATATGCAGGAACCCGTTGTGAAACGAAAAAGCTGGAAACAAGAGATTCAAGTAAGGAGCAGTAAGAAAAATGAAGAATTGGTGGCGAAGCTGATTGAAGGTCTGGAGCATCATCGGTTATTAAAAGGAAAGTCCATTATTGATCAAACCAGCATTCAACAGTTAGTAGAAAAGGAACCTAAACTGGCACATCTTTCTGTTAAAGGCTGGTATATCCTTTTAGAACGGAGTTCTCAAGTAAGCCGGTATTACGTGCAAAATAACCAGGATTCTACAGGCCTTATTCTCGTTTTCAAAATAAAAGAGTCGGTAAAGAAAGTTTGAAAGGAAGGGAGAACATTCGATTGAATAAATTACTTAAATTTTTAGATGTTTTGTTTATAGGGATGGTGTATTTGTCTATCGTATTAATACCGGTGGCTATATGGAATTTTGACCTTAACAATCATAATAAACTTATTTTTTGTGTGTTAGTAGAATATTTTCTATTAATGTCCTTATTCCTACGTAATTTTCCAAAAAATAAAAGATAATGATGGAAAGCATTCAAAAATTGAACTTTCAAAAATGCTTGATGAGGAGGCAAACTAAATGAATAAAGCAACAGAGGTACTGGATTCAAGTGGAAAAGTCATTAAGTTTCACGATGTTTGTCAGGATTTGGTGACAAAGGAATTAGTGCTTATTGAAAAAGGAGTTAATACGTATCATGGAATATGTGGCTTAGTTGCAGTGAATAAATATATTGGGCTTCATGACTGGCTGGATGTTTATCCGAATGGGGCGCTGAAAGTGCTAGGGAACGTTGATTGGATAGATGTCAATAAAGTAGACACAAAAAGAGTAAATACTTAAAAATTTTCAAAATAAAGAGCCTCCTTTTCAT
>NZ_JAATJW010000104.1 GCF_011800755.1 Listeria valentina | reverse complement strand
ATATTAAGTTTAATATTGACAAAACCATTGTAAAAGTTTAATATTAATTTAGATATTAAAAATAATATTAAAATATGGAGGTGCAATAAATGGGAAATATTATTGCTGTTTCTGCTAACAAAGGTGGAAGTTTAAAAACTTCAATTAGCACAAATTTAGCAGGTGTTATTTCAAAAAATGGAAAAAAGGTGTGTCTAATTGATTTAGATAACCAAGGCAATGTTGCTATTACTTTTGGAAAAAATCCAGATGATTTGGAGTATACAATTTATGATGTGTTAGTAGATGACATTGACCCGTTCGCAGCTATTATTAATGTTTCAGATAACTTGGACATCATTGCAGCAAATGATGATATGGCTTATTTAGAAATTGATGTTCTCACTAAAGTAAAAAAATATCCTAAACCACTCAATTTACTATCGAAGTCCATTGAAAAATTAAAAGAAAAATATGATTACATAATCATCGATACTCCTCCTCAAATGGGAATGATTGCGGCCAATGTTTTTAACTGTGCTGAAGATATTATTATTCCATATCATCCTGAAGTTTATTCATTCAGAAGTATGGTTAAATCGATGAAAGCAATTAAACAATTTCAAAAAGATAACGAAAACTTGAAAATTAAAGCAGTGGTTCCTGTAAAAGTTAAGAAGACATTAACTCATGAAGCATTTTTAGATTCAGGTAAAGCACTATGTGAACAAAATGATGTATACTTTTCAAATACAGTCATCTCAGAAAGCATTAAATATACTGAAGCAGTGGGGCGTTATCGAAAACCCATTACGCTTGCCACTGAAAGCTCAAAAGTTATCGATCAATATAGTGAAATTTATAATAAGTTGACGAAGGAGTTGGATTACATTGGCTAGAAGTAACAAAAAAAATGGATTTGCCCCTGTAAATGATTTGGCAGATACAAATTTTGATGATGTATCTGAAAACGTAAAAGAGATTCCTCAACAAAAAGAAAAAATTGCTAGCACTAAATCTCCTAATGATAATGTATTACAAAAGCTTAAAAACAATGAGAAAGAAAAAAAAGTTACTACTCTAGTCTATCTAGATCCAGATGTTAGTAAACATTGCGATAAATATGGACGAGACTTAGGCAGAAAAAATGGAGGTAAAAGTGCCTTTATTAACCAGCTTTTAAAAGATGCTTTAAAGAGTCAAGGACTTTGGAAAAATAATATTAAGTGAGTCATCAATATTAATATCAAAAACAATATCAATATTAATATTGATATTGTTTTTGATATATATTATAAGCAGATTTACTTGCCTTACAAAGCATAAATTTATCTAAAATGGGGGAGAGTATAGATGTTCTATACATCAAAAGCCTATGTCGCTGTACCTGAAGGAAACACCTATTTAGAAATAAGCGAAAACTACCATGAAGCATTTGAAGATAACTTTATATGGACAACTGATGATATCAAACAACATCTTCATGTTAAAGATTGGTGGATTCTAAAAAAATTTGCTGATACTGTCAAGTTTATTCATATAAATACAATAGCTCGACAAGCTTTAAAAAGCTTTCCTGATCCTAAATGGGAGTACCTCTATGCAAAACGTAAGCTTTACCAAACCAGATCCTATCTAACATATGTCTTGGCAAACACTACTATTCAATTACCTAATGGTCATACAAAACAAATATCTAGACTTCCAAAAGAATTTATAACCCTGACTGAAGTCATCCTTCAGTATAAAGGGCTCATTAATAAAAATTCTTTTCGAAAAAAAGTAGAGCAACAAGTTTTCACAAAATACCTTGTATTTGATTTGCCACGCTATGATAAACAAGAGATTGATGATTACTTCTCTAGTATCATAACAGAATAACTGCTCCTATAGAGAATTAGATGGGGGATAATTCGATTCCAGATATATCGATGCTATAGAATCTCTCTCTCAATACTAAAAAACCATGCAAAAATTAAAGCATGGTTTTTTAACTATAATTCTTCTTTAATTTTATTCTGGTATTGTTCCTTTTCCAATTTCTTCTTCATATCCAAAAAAATATATAATATTTGTGTTAATGCTTTGCCTTGCATACCAATAAATGTGCTCATCATTTAAGCTTCCAAAGCTATTAATTTTCACTTTTATTTACCCCATTCATAGCAATACTTTTAGACAAAAAGTTTAACTCAATTTATGAATAACCTATCCCACATCTAACAGATTAAAACTGGTCTTTTATTTCTTCCCAAATATCTTGAATTGTTTTTCCATCTATTTTTGCATTCTCCAATAGTTCTTCTGCGCTTTTAAATATTTGTGTTGTACCACCAACTTCAGTTAAATAATTACCATCATCATTCTGACTAATCCAAAATTCTGCATCCTTGTAGTAAAAATTATACTCTTCTCCATAGGATAGGCTTTCAGCCATACTTTTATAATCCATACCTTTCACCTCACTATCTATTTTCTTGTTGGTTTCCCATCTGAATCATACATCCATTTATGTTCATGAGGAAATTCTGGATGCATCTTAGAATTTCCATGATTAGTAAAATCAACATCACGTATAGCTTTACCTGTTCTATCATAGAATCTTCTTGTTGTAGTCTCTCCTTGAGCATTCAAGATATCTATACTACTATTAGGTTTGCCAAAAGGACCAGGATTATTACTAACTTTAGAATGTACTTTGGAAGGTGTTATATCTATTTCTTTACCTAAGTTACTTTGAATAATTTCTTTTGCATTAATGCTCCCTTTAAATGTAGTGCTTCCCCGAATAGCTGCCACACTAAGTCCTAAGCCAAGAACGACATCCGTTAGCCCACTCTCATCCATCTTGCCTTTCCAGTCCTCTACATAAGCTGACGTTCGAAGTACGCCGCCTAATGCCCCTGAATACTTGGATCCATCCATATAATAGATCCCCTGCTTCCAGGAACGATTGATCTTTTTATTCAGATCGTCATTCGTGATGATTTGATAGGCACTTGGATCTAAATATTTCCCGGTTTGTTCCAGGTATTTCTTTAGCTTCGGATTGTTAACTCCCACACCATTTTGCTCTAATAACCACATCACCTGTGGGTTTCCGTTTCCATCCTGGTAAACAACGGCATAGACTTTGTAATCTTTGAGTTCTTCGGCTAACTTCGGATCTATTCCTCGTACTTCATCCATTCGTTTTTTCAAAGACTGAAGTGATTGAGTATAGCCTTTGGGCATGCTGTAAGTTCCGGTTTTTTCATTAAATTGTACGTCTTGAATCAATTGTTGCATCGTCTGCTTGGCCGTCATGACAAGCGCAACTAAATCTTGAAAAACAGTCCCATGACTTTGTTCAAACTGTAAGTACTTTTCAAGAATCTTCTCTTGTTCCATCGCATCTGCTAAATCGAGGCGTAAGCGTTGCGCTTTTCCTTCATACAGTCCAGCTGTTGATCCAGATAACGATTGCTGAAGAGCTTCTTGTTTTCGTCGGATGCTTTTTACTTTATCGACAGCAGCGCCTAAAAGTTCGGCATCCACTTTAGCCGTGGGAGAAGGATCTACTTGGGCACTAAAATCGTTTAAATAGCTTTTTAATAGGTCCTCACTCGTGTCTAAGACTTCGGTCAAACTCTCACACATGATGGCATAGTTCTCTTGAAAATACGCTTTGGATGCCTGAACAGCTTGTCCACTCAAGGTGCTGTCTGTTGCATAGGTAAGTGCCACCTTTTTCACTTTATTGATCCGATTTCGCATCGTGGTATTCGCCTTTTTCAAGGCATGTTGAAAAGTGCGCACTTCTTGAATATCAATTCGGCTCATAAGAAGACAGCTCCCTTCGTAGCTTAGCTTGTTGCTGTTCTAAATGAATCAACTCTCGCTTCGACTGGTTAACCTCTTCATTTAAAGCTTCGTTTTGCAGTTGGAATTCTTTTTGCCAGATCCGCTGTTCTTGTTCTTGAATCTCTTCTAGATAAATATGATAGCCTCGCGCTGTATCGCCTTGCCAACCTTCTTGGAGTAGTTCCCGTGCCTCCATTTGTTCATAAGTAAGCGATTGATAATCGGATGCGAGCCATTCCATTTCCCCTTGTCTCTTTTGAAGGGTTTGCAACTCCTGTTCGACCTGGCTCTCTTGTTTTTTTAGTTGTTGGAGGTTATGTGTGCGTTTTTCATTCGCTAGATCCATTAGCGCACCTCCAGCTCATTGATTTTTTGACCGGCTGCACGATCCTGTTCAGCAAAAGCATGTCCCATCTTTTTTAAACGTTCTGCATCTTTTTCTGACAGTTGAGTCACCTGATTCATCACTTCAATGGATTCCATGACGGCCGTTCGTAAATCATTAA
>NZ_JAATJW010000103.1 GCF_011800755.1 Listeria valentina | reverse complement strand
CAAGAAGCATTCATGAAAGTCATGTATGGTGACAAAGTGAAGACAACTGATCTTGAAGATTTAGATCTCTCAGAAGAGAGTCTCTAATAAAAAATTGAAAGAGTTTGGGACATAAATCCCATTCGTAAGAAAAATCTCTATCTGTTTTGATCAATCAAAACAGATAGAGATTTATTTTTTTAACACAAAAAAGACCACCCATGTTAAAATTAAAGCGACTAAACCAAATTTAATGGGGTGATCTTTTTTGTATAAATAGCATAACATGAATCAACTTATTTTGCCGCTCGATTTAGAAAAGAAAGTAGAAAAAGAAGATATTGCATTGGCCATCCATGATTTAGTGGAAAGTATCCTCGAGGGAGCCTTTCAGGCTTTCAAACAAGAAAGAGGGGCAACTAAGTACCATCCGCGTGAATCAGTTGAATGAAAGTGGAGTGAGCTTTCACAGTTTACAAGAAAAAATCACAATGAACAAATCGAGTTCAACAGGTCAACTCATTTTTCATCTCTTCACAGTCTTTGCCAAATTTAAACGAAATTGAATTTTAGAACGTTCCGCAGCTGGATGAGCAGCGGCTCGTGCAAGAGGTCGAAATAGGGGTCGTCCTGAAAAATTATCGGAAGAGGATCTCAAGCTATTCCTTTTCCGAGTCTTTATTAGCGTTTAAAAGTTCTCAATCAGCAAAACAAGTTGGAAAAGGTGTTAAAAGATGACTATTGGGAATTGATGGTCGTTCACTATCTTTATGACTTTGATACCAGAGACCCACGGTTACGATCTATTGAGGAAGCAGAAAAGGAATTAGAGTCAAGTCGTTTGAATAGGAAAGTGAAGCGAACTCTTTGGACGATTCATAGTCGAGCAAAAAAAGTTGTGGACCAGAACGTGGATCTTACGCTTGTTTTTCGTCGCTTGAAAGATAACGAGGAAAAAATTACCAATAAATTCCAAGGAGTGTGCGCCATGACTGATAAAAGAAGCCCACAAGAAGAGATCATCTATCAATTTCAGAAAATTCGACTCAAGCAAAAAGCGCTTCACCATGTGCGGGAAGGGACAAAGGAACAACTGCAAGCTTTTCGGAAAATACAAGAACAAGATCTTCCCCATGTAGAGGAGAAATTAGCAGATGTTGAGCGAGATCTTCATATAGAAGGCTATTTTCATGAAGAAGTAGCCATTTTGAGTCATCCGACTCAACGCCTTATTCAAGAAGCGGAAGAAAAACTAATGGCTTATCAAGGGGAGTTAGAAATCTTAGAACAAGAGGAAGATCGGTTGTTAAAGGAAGCCAAAGAAATGGAGCGGCAACTGAAAATGGATAACTAACGTTTCATTCCATTCTAAAAGAACGATTTGTCGAATCAAGGAAGGATTTGTCACAAAATAGACACAGACAATAGGTACAGGCTGTGCTATATTATAAATTGAAAGAAAATAATACACATATATAGGAGATGGAGTAGAATGTCAGGACAAATTAGAATGAGCCCGGCTGAATTACGAGATCGTGCCAAAACGTACGGCACAAGCGCACGGGATATCGAACAAATGCTACAACGCTTATCTCAAACCCAAGAACAGCTTCGGAGCGAATGGGAAGGACAAGCTTTTGTAAAATTTGATGATCAGTTTAATCAATTAAAACCAAAAGTAACCGAGTTTGCGAATTTGATGGATCAAATTGAACAACAACTTCAAAAAACAGCTACTGCAGTGGAAGAACAAGATCAACAACTTTCTCAAAACTTTGGGTTTTAAGCCTCATACCGAATACGCCCCTTATGAGTTTCTCGTAAGAGGCGTTTTTTCTAAAAAGTAAGAAGGAGAGGAGCATGAATGAGCACAGTAGCGAGTGATTTAGGCCAAGCCTCCGAAAAAGCCACCGCGCTTCAACAGGCGGTTTCGACGCTTCAGAAACAAGGAACAACCGTGACCAAGGATGAAGAAACAACAGTTGGAGGGAACACACAGGCTCATACGGCCATTCAAGCAGAAGTTGAAGCAGTTTCTCAGATTGCGAATGCTTTAACAACAGCAAGTACGAACTTGCAAAGCGTCGCGGAGGCCTTTGCAGCGAAAGATGCGGAAATAGGAGCCAGCCTTTCATCGATTGGAGGCCCAACACCATGAAGACGTGGACTGAGTGGCAGCAAGAAGAACGGCGGCTAATGGGGAAAGTGGACGAAAATCAACAAAAAAGGCGTGCTGTTCAGCAACTTCAAGAGGCCTACGAGAACCATTTTCGACAAGGACTCCGATTTGTGGAAGAGGTGAGTTGGCAGTTTCGAAAAAATGATCGGGCCTTTTTGCGCGAACAAATGCAAGAACAGGTTTTCTCCCTTTCACGATCGACGCAAGAGCATTTTGAAGGGATGGAAGAAGCCTTCCAACAAGAAAAAAGAGACTTGGAAGACCAAGCCAATGAAGTCGCCTACGAAAAAAGAAAAGCTAGCCTAGACGAACAGGAGGGGAAAGTATGAGTATCAATATGTATGTGTCAAAGTCGAAAGCTCAAGCGACCAGTACGAGTCAAGTTTGCCAGCAGCACTTAGAAGGGTACGCAGCGCTTCAAAAAGCGATTAGTCAGTTTACCTTAGAGCCTTTTTTAAAAGGAAAGGCCTATGATTCGGCCAAAGCCTATTATAGTGCTGTCCTCTATCCCTTAATTCAGGGAGGTATTTTATTAACAGAAGCGACAGAAGAAGCTGTTAAGAAATTCCCGGAACGTTACCAAAGTGAAGTCGATAGCGGAGATCTCAAACAATCCGAACTTGAAGAACAAATCCGGCAAGCAGACAACCTCATCAACCAAGCGAATACGCTTCAGAAACAAGTAATGCAATCTCCGTTACCAGAAACGGATCAACAATTGCAGCTGAAACTTAATCAAGCTCTGATTGACGTTTATCAAACGAGTAAAAAAGAACTCGAAGAGAAGCTTCAAAAATTAGTCGCCTTTCATGCGAGCTCACCGAATATTTTTTCAGAAATTGCAAGCTTGAAACAGGCTGTTGATCAAGGGATTGCCCAAACGAAGACAGCTTGGAATGCTTCTACAGGAACGTTTACTGTTCCTAATGATTTGTCTTGGGCGGCGATAATCCAGGATAAGTGGCAAATCCATGAAGACAAAAACCGTGGAATTGATGAGGAAAAGAATAAAGAGTTAGAAAAATATAACGTTTATGCTGTCATTTATAAAGATCCAGAAGGAAACCCAAGTATTTTATGGCAAATTGAGGATAAAAAAACAGGGTATGGGATTAAATCCCCTTCTCTTTATCAGTATTTGGATAAAACAGGCAAATATTTAGATGAGGGCTTTATCCAATTCATGAGTTTAGAAACATATAATCAAAAAGTGAAGGATGGTTGGCGAAATGGTGTTAATTATGTAACAGGTGAAAAATATGGGAAAGTGTTAGGTAGCATTACTACTGTATCTCAGGGTGTTGAAGATGTGGTAACATGGTTAAATGATACAGAATTAGGGCAGGCAATTCAGATGTTAGGTTTTACGTATGCGGCTTATAAGGTAGTAACGCCAAATGGCTCTAGAGTAGTAGTGAATCAAGATGAGATTTCTTGGAGTTTGAGTGAAAATGGAGCTACAATAAATGGACGAAAATATACAGGACATGCTTTGGAAAGAATGGCTCCTGATACAATTGAAGTAAGAGCAGAACTAAATACTCGTGCAGAAAAAATAGCAAGGAGCCGGGGATTAACAGAAGATAGTTATAAAGATTTTGTAAAAAGTTACGCACAACCACGAAATATTCCCCCAACGGTCGTAGAGAATACTATTAAAAATGGGAATAGAATGCCTGGCAATTCGAAGGGAACATGGGAATATACAACAAAAGAAATTAAAGTAATTACAAATGATGCAGGAGAGGTTATTACAGTTATTCCTCAATAAAGGAGGGTTGATTAGATTGATGAATTATGATGAACTAGATCTACTAGAATTGTTTTATTCAGAGGGAGAGAGCTTGACAGGAAATAATGGTGATGGGACATTTCTTTATAAAAGAGAGTCAGGAGAATTTTCTTTAACCGTGTTTCTATACAGTTATGAAGAGCAGATTAATATTTATTTGAAGTATCAAGATAATGATTTATGTTCTACTATTTTAAAAGGTATCACTGCATTGGTCAGAACAGATAGTTATCTAAAAATAATGAAGAAAGATAATGAAGTAGGTAGGATATATTTTGGAGAATATTTCAAAATTCGAATTAATGTGGATAGATGTCAATAAAGTAGACACAAAAAGAGTAAATACTTAAAAATTTTCAAAATAAAGAGCCTCCTTTTCA
>NZ_JAATJW010000102.1 GCF_011800755.1 Listeria valentina | reverse complement strand
CGCTCAGGCTCAACGACCTGCATATTATTCGACGCAAAAGCAAAGGAGTTCCATGCTGCACGAGTTGTTTCATCTACGGATGCATCCGTCAACTCCTCGCTTAGATCCGTAGGTGCTTTCATCGCAAAATCTAATGTAATATCTTCTCCAGATACCCACGTATTATTATCTAGCAGTGTGACTTTAAAACTATGAATCTGACTCCAATCTGTCACCGCGGAAGCATCCACCCAATTTGGAGCCTGCACATCACTGGGATCCGAAATAGGTGTTGTTGTGGATGGATAAAGCACGTTTTGTGTTAAATCTGCACGACTTGGATTGGTCGCTGTACTGTAAGTGATAGCGACCTTTCCAGCCCAAGACTCAGGCACCTCAATGGGACCTGTCAATGTGGGGGTAAATTGACTGCCCCGGGTCGTATTATCTGTAATGCCTAAATCCCCTATGGATGGAAGCACATCCATCAGTACCATATCGGAGATATCTGTTTCCCCATCATTAGTGAGTTTTAATTGATAATCAATCGCCCCACCTGGTGAAGCATGACCAAATTTAGAGAAGGCACTATCTAGGTCTCCTTTGACAAGTTTCGAAGTCGAAATTTTATCTTCACGTAACAAGCTATATTGGTTGCCTGTTTTGATCATTTGTTGTGAAGTATCTCCATCTCCATTCAGATCACTAGTATCTGTTTCCTTTGTTGAGTTCGTCACACTGTTTCCTTCCTGAGATGGCACTTGAAAATCTTCATTGCCCACAAATGCATAGGCTTCAGGAATTAATTTAGTTGGTGCATTTTCGTCAATATTGACATTAAAACCATAGTTAACTGTTGCACCAGGATATACCTCATCCACATCCCATTTCACATGAACTAATTGTCGTCCAGTTCCATTATAGTCAGATGTAACAATCTTAATCGTCCCATTTTCGTTATCTCCAGTAGTTGTTGCATCATCCCAAGCACTTGGGCTACCTAATCTATACTCTGGATTATTGGTATCTACCGTTACCCCTTTAGGTAAAAGAACGTAGTTTTCAAGAGGATTTTCTGCCTTAATCGCCGATGCTGCATCATTGTCAAGAGAGCCTGTTACTCGATTTGAACCACTCTTAACAATTCCATTTGTAGAGGTATCAAATTTAATGTTATTCTTAAAGATAGGTAAACTATCTGGCGGTGTTGGTATAACTTCTGCTGTACGATATCCTGTTCTTGCATCTACATTGCTAGTCTCACTATCATTAGTCCAGCTATAAGGAGATCCATTCACAGTGTATCCAACTATATCATAATGAACGGTATTCTCTACCGTTCCAGTATAACCTTGTTCCACCGTAAATTGAGGATAAACCCCATTTGAACACATTCCAGCTGGTGCATATGTGAAGTCTAATCGTATTTGTTCCACATGTTGATTATCCAAACCTAAATCAGATTTTGAAAGTTTTTTCCCAAAAATTTCAAAATCACTCAGCACTTTTTGTTCAACACCATTTATAGTTAGATAAACATCCGCGCGAGGTGTTAATTTTTTCGTGTTATTTCCAGGATATCCTGGGTAAGGAGTATAGTTTGCGCTACCTGCAAAATTTAAAGCATATAAATTTAAATGATCATCGATATCATAAACCACTTCATACTTTGTAAAATCTTGTGTTGGACTAGTTGCTCCTTGAGATTTTGTATTAATATTGAACTGTAGCAAAGCTGAATCATAAACTGTCGGATCCGGATTTGCACCTAGATAACCAGATGTTCCCTGCCCATTTGTAGGACCCGTGTGTAGATTAGGATAAAATGCATCACCATCTGACTCAGGCAAATTATTGGGATCACTAACACCAGCTGTTATACTAGCAGAGCTATTATTGGTGATTGGCTGCTCATTTATATCAACTGCTGAAGCTTTTATTTGGTTTGTAAATTTTGAAAAGTTCTCAATATCCGCATTAAATTTCGTTTGGACTTCGATTGTTTGATTAAATAAGCTGTCTGTTGCCGCTTTTTGTTCAGCTAATGATGGCGCATCGAATGTCCAAGTGACTGTCTTCGACGTCGCATCATAGACTCCTCCGGCATTATCACTAACGTAAGTCAAACCATCTGGGATCGTGTCAACCACTTTGATTTGGCTACCTTCTTTAAAGTAGAGTAGCCCTGTCTCTTTTTGATCAGCATTCACTTTGATCGTCCAAGTTCCCGTATCTCCAGCCGTTGGCGGTGTTGTTTTTTCTTTGCCATCACTGTCTACTGTTTGACTATACGTTTTACTCGTAGATAGGCTTGAAGATGCATTCACCGTCACCGTTGCCTCATCTGTCGCATCTCCTGTAAAGTTATCCGCTGTAAACGTGGCCTTACTCGTCAATGCTGTTCCACTCGCTGTTGTTCCGTTTACCGTATTCACTTTGACAAATACTTTATTGGCTTGTCCTGCAGCTAATGTCGCAAACTGATACGTCAAGGTATGGGCACTTGCATCATACGTTGGTGCAGTCCCTGCGATTTTTAATTCATTCACATCTTGCGTGAATGCAACATTTTCAGGCAAGTTAACGACAATTTTTGCATTTTGATAGGTGGTCTGACTTCCCGTTGCTTTGAAGTTTAGTTCATAGACCGCATCTTGCCCTGAAGATACACTATCGTTGGCGGGAGAAATATCAATATCTGCGTTAATTGTTCCAGCTCGAACTTGCGGCTTAACAAATCCTTGTACAGATAACTGATTGGATGTTACCTCTCCCGCATCACTTGTTCCTTTAGCAGTAAACTCATATTTCCCGGCTTTTGCCGCTTTTAATGTCAGGGTTCCCTCCTTTTCTGTCACATTTTTATTCCAGTGGATGGTTAACTTTTGTCCTTCATTTTCCACTTTTTGGATGGTTTGTTCCGTTTTCCCCTGGACCCCTTGATAGTCCACACCTTCAGGCAGTTGCATGCTTAGCTCTTCGCCTTCGCTTTGCGTTACCTTGACATCAAAGGTTTGCCCCACTTGCACTTCATCTTGATCTGATGCAAGTTGGATGTTTTGATTGGAATTATCGTCCGTCTGAGTTGTCTCTGCCTGTGCCACAATAGGGCTCAACAGACTTTGACTCACTAATAACAGTGTAGCCAGTGTCGCTAGAAATTGTTTGCCTCGACTCACCTTTTTCATTTTTTGGTGATCTCCTTTCTCCTGTTTTTAGGTTTTTCACGGCTTTACCCATAACCCCTACTCACTATAAATACGTTTAGATAGGTCTTTTAACAACCACTATTTAAAGATAAAGTACTAAACGATATCTTTTTTTAGAATAACAGAGAATTTTTTCTCAAAAAAGAAGCAAAAAGATAAACTATTTTTTATAATTCACTTATTTATGACTTTTTTGTGAACATTTGCAAATTATCGCTTAAATTTTTTGCCTATGTCTCATTATTTAGCCTTCAATATAGGGACTTTTTTTTATCCACTCTTCTATATTTACCTTCCAAATAGTCGTTTTGATATCAATTAGTCTATCTTTGGAAAATTTTTTCAATACATTCGAAGTAGAGACAATGCTAGCATTAATTAGACTAGCCAACGTACTTACTCCGAGCCAAGAAGGTAATCCATAAATTTCTTTATCTAATTCACATAGCTTGCATCGATACAAGTGTTCAAGAAGTGTCTCAATCATATAGAACAAGCGATTCTCCAGTTTTTCTGTTTCCAATATAAGACGATCTCTCACTGCTTCTTCTCCTTTGGATAAAATAAGCATTAAAAAAGGCACAAAGAGCTTCTCTCGCTCTAAACTCAAAGAAAGTTCATCTATTGAAAACTCTGTATACTCTGCTCTTTCTAAGGCTTCTAAGTAAAAATTTTCATTATCTGATAGCATCAAATAAATAAAATCATTTTCCCCATATAGTCGGCAAATAACGTTCCTGTCCTTGTACCTATTTCTATTATATACAAGAGCAATAGTTCCTTTTTGAATAAGCAAGACCTTTCCTTGAAAGTAACAAAGTTTATCTTTTTTCTGGACACATTCTTTTTTTCTTGAATACTGTCTGTTTATATATAACACCAATAAATTGTCTAATTCTATAAGATTCTGACAGTCTAAAAAAGTCATTTTTATTTGCCCCCTTTCTTAGCTTAAAGCTTAACTATCTCTGTATTGAAATTATATTAAGTATGATAATACTTTCCCTTTTCTAGACAATACCAGAATAAAGACGAATAAGCAGTTCCTTTCTTTATCTTTTTTTCAAAAAAATAAAAACTTCTATTATAGAATTACTCTTCCTAAAAAAGAAAGCTATTCGAGAAATTTACAAGAAATAGCTAAAAAGAGGAGACTCTTTATGGCTATTTTGAAATAGTTCAATAG
>NZ_JAATJW010000101.1 GCF_011800755.1 Listeria valentina | reverse complement strand
CAAGGAACAATTGAATACTTTGTGGATTCTGGTAAGGGTGATGACGTAAACGGAACAGGTGCAATTGATAGCCCATTCAAAACGGTTACAAAAGCCGTTTCGATGTTGCCACGATTGTTAAGTACAACAGTCTACATTTGGCTAAACCCCGGCAAATATGATGAAGATATTGTGATGACAAATATTAATGGCGCAAAGATCAATATACTGTCAACGAATTATGCAACGGTTGACCCGTCAAAAGGTTCAACAGGAATCCAAGTGAGAAGTCTTTATTTAGAAGATATCGTAGGAAGCGTATATATTTCTGGTCTTGAGGAAACAAATACGGTAGGGACTACTAAGAATTATTTCATTCGTGCAAGCCGTTGCGGATTTGTTCGTGTGCAAAAATGCAGAATGGCGTATAGCACCAAAGCAATCGATCCATTTACTGCTGTGTTTATTGATGCTTGTAAGGCAGATGTGAATAGCTGTTACTTCGCCAGCCAGAATGTAGATATTCGAGGTTACAATGCGGCGGATGTGATCGCGCAAGGGACTACGCACGGAGCGAATAGTGCCATCGGTCTTTATCCGCAATCATCGGTGATCTACAATGCTAATAACATCACTTGGGGAGCAGATACACCGAATAGACCAAGCGGAGGCGGTGAAGTGAGAGCATGAATGAGCTAAATAGTGTCTATAAAAAAGTGCAGTCTGAACTCGATGTGAGCGTGTACGGTGTTCAACCCATTAATTTGAAAGCAACTTTTTCAACACAAGATGAAAACACCGCATTTCTTCGATTTGTTGTGAAAAAAGATGGTACACTATTGCCACTTTCTGAACCAGCTAAGGCGGTTATTTACTTGGTCGGAAATCAACTAAAGGTCAAGAAGGATATGGAAGTAGACCGAGAAAAGAGTACCGTTTCTTACTTGCTAACACCTGATGAGGTAAAACATTATGGGAAAGTGGATGGTGAAGTTTACATTCACTATAACAACGAGGGGAAACAATCTCTTTCCGTCCATAAATTTTCTTTCCATATTGACCAAGCTTTAATCGATCAGGATCTAGACATAATCGAAAATGTTTATATTTCTGATCTTGAAGATATTAAAAGTGAGTATCTGGATCAATTCGAGAATCTAAAATCAGAATTAGAAGAAAAAGTGACTCAACTTCAGACAGATACAGCAGAGCTCCAGAAAGAAGCACAGGAGCTTGAACAGAAGTTTAATAGTATAAATCCAGAACAATTTGCAAAAAAGACAGGGGATACGTTCACGGGTTCTGTCAATCTAGATGCTCAAGAAGCGCTTAACGTGCGCTATGGCTATTTATTCCACTATGTGGGGGCAAAGCCAAATGGTACAGTTATCACCATGGACTTTGCAGAAGAATTTGGCGTGTGGTCGAAACGCTTAGAAATGACTGTTGGCGGTGAAGGTGTACAAAGTGAAGATGGCGAATTTGGGTTAGAGCCGATTACGTCACTTAATACTTACGTTCGAGGGTGGGCACCTGCAAGCTACACAAGTAGCCAGTCAACGATTGATGGTGTTAAAAAGCCCGCAAAGGGAACCATCACGCCAACAAGTGCGATTTCAGTAAAAAGAGATGGTGTTACAGCTTCAATAAAAGTAAATAACGGCTACACACTAACAGATGAAGTATACGCCGTACCCGATTTAAACACAGCGCTTGATTTTGGGAAAGATTACTATGTAAATGCCTCTGCACAGAATGCACCTGTAGTGTTAAAAACAGATACGCAAGGTTCGCTCTATTCTATTCGTCGTTCTGCGTCATCAGTGATTCAGATGTACATGCACTATGCAGGTCGAGTGTTTACTCGCTACTTTCTGAACAATGCGCCTTACATTCACTCTAAGACAGATGCGAATGGGTGGAGCGAACTCGCTTCTATTTCTGATGCTCAAGCGAAAGCAGATAAAGCGTTGACTGATGCAAAAGCTTACTTTGATAGCGCGTTAACGGTTCAAAAGGTTACTTTGACACCTAAAAATGGATTTACTGCCTCCAGAACACTTACGGCGAGTTATATAAAGGTGGGGAATCGTTATCTTGTCATGATCGGCGGAATAGTCGCGAAGGGGACAGGAACAGGAACGGGCATTTGCGCGACAGTTCCAGCGATGTTAGCGCCTGACACGGATTGGAATAAACTTTTTTCAGGCGCACAACAATCTACAGCCGCAAGCAATCACGCAAACATTTATTTATCGAGTGGCGGAGATATTAATATCGTGGCGGTTGGTGCCGCAGATGTCAACACGGGTCTCGATGGCATTTCTTACTTTACAAAAGAGGTGACAGCATAATGAAAGTTTATAAATATGATAAAAACGGCGTGTTTGAACGCGATGACTTGATTTTTATTGAAGATGGTGAGGAGCTACCAGAAGGATACACGAGCATTGCGCCGCCTGTACCTTCAATCAACCCCGTTTTTAACGTAGAAAATCAGGAGTGGAGCGTAGGCGATGACCCGAGCACATTAGAGCCCGCCGAACCTTCGGAGATCGACAAGCTTAAACAAGAGAATGCAGATACTCTTTTACAAATTGCAGAGGTTGAAGCAAGTTCTGAGAGCGTCAAACAAGATCAAGCAGACTTATTATTAACACTAGTAGAATCGGGGGTTATTTGAATGGCCATTGATTGGTTTGAAAAAGTGAAGGAGTATTATTTGGGCGGTTATTATGGCGTTGAAGAAGTCAACAAGTTTGTAAAGCTCAAAAAAATCACGCAGGAACAAGCAAATGAAATTTTTAAAGCAAAAGAAGAAGAAGTCGAATAGGCTTTTTATTTTGGGGTGAGCGTATGAGAATTTGGGGATTATCAATAGGTGAGCTTATCAGCTTACTTGTGTTTGTGGGAACGGTTGGGGGCTTTGTTATTAAGTTTTCGATTATTAGTCCGTTGACTTCCATGGTCAAAGATTCGAATAAGTCCATTGACAATTTAAATATCACGATTCAAGAGTTACGTGAGGATATGAAAGAGTCAAAAGCAGACAGAGGGGCTATTCATACGAAAATTGACAAGAACCAAGCAGACACAGAAAGAGAAATTGCTTTACTGAAAAAAGAAGACAAAACAATTTGGAAACATATCGCGGAAATGAAAGGAGAACAAAAATAATGAAAATCAATTGGAAAATCAGACTCAAAAGCTGGCGGACATGGCTATTAGCCATTATTCCAGTCATTACTATTATTTGGAGTGCAGGCGGGTTTCAGGTGTCAGACTTAGATAGCTGGACACAGTTGGGACTGTCATTCATGACCTTTCTAAAAAGCCCTGCGGCAATCATTGCAGTGCTTTCTGCATTAATTGCTACTTACGTTGATCCAACGACAAAGGGTCTAGGGGATAGCGACTTATCTCTAAGTAAAGAGAGTTTAAAAGGAGAGGACGAATAATGGCGTATCAAATCGAAAAGAAATTAATCAGCGGACTTCCAAAAACAAAACTAAAAGCGAAAAACTTTGTCGTTGCACATGAAACTTCTAATCCAAATTCAACAATTGACAACGAAGTGGCTTATATGTCTCGAAACTGGCAAAACGCATTTGTAACTCATTTTGTCGGTGGTGGCGGACGCGTGGTTCAGATTGCACCTACTGGCTATGCGAGCTGGGGATGTGGCACGAAAGGAAACGCCTACGCCTATGCTCAAGTGGAACTCTGTCGGGCAAAAGATAAGGCGACTTTCCAAAAAGACTATGCAGCTTATTGCCAATTACTGGTTAATTTGGCTAAAGAAGCGGGTATTCCCATCACATTGGATAGCGGAAATGGTGTAGGAAATCGAGGGATTAAATCGCATAACTGGATACGGGCAAAGCTCGGAGGAACTACGCATACAGATCCCTATGGTTATTTGAAACAGTGGGGTATTTCGAAAGCTCAGTTTGAAAAAGACATAGTGGCGGCATCGAAAGGTTCAACGGGGAACCCAAACGCAATTCGTGCAACGGTTCAAGATGTAGCGCCACTCATGCCTAAGCCCCAATTCAAGAGTCAAAAACCTATTAGATTATGGAAAACGGGCACACCTATCCAAGTACGCAAATTTAACAAATATTGGTATCAAACCAAAGTCAAACAGAATGGCAAGTGGGTGACAGGCTATATTTATCATGGCTTTTTGAGAAATGTAAAAGCCATCAAAGGGACCGATAAGTATTCCGCTACGATTCGAGCCTTTGCCATTTTTTGGGATAACGAAGATTTGAATGGTGGGGAAATCTTAACTTATATGCCGGGGACTGAACTTAGCCACTACCCAGAGCGAATCGGTTTGAAATCCGCTTGGTTCTCCAAGCAGAAAAAAATGTTCTACACAGCTAATTATATGTTGAAATAGCAAAAGCCATTCCTTATAATAAATATGTGCATGAGCACCCCCTTATGCACGGGTGATTGCATTGCCA
>NZ_JAATJW010000100.1 GCF_011800755.1 Listeria valentina | reverse complement strand
CTAAAAATATAGCATAACCCAATATAACTACAAATAAAAGGCTCCAACTCACTGTAGTCTTCTCCACCTAGCTTACTAATTACAATCTTTTCTAAAGCATACTCAAAACTTTGTAATGCAATAAAATAAGCTTTTTGATTATGAAAAATTGTAACTCCTCTATAAAATTCTCGTTCTACATAATCAATTGACAAGTTTCTCTTCTCCAAAATGGACTCTATTAATTTATAGTTTTTATGCAAATAAGCTTTGAAAAGGTTTTGTTCAATTTCAGTTGCCAATAAACTATTCTCTTTAAATAGAAGATCTATTTTAACCTGTAGTCTGTCACACAATTTTTTCAAAATTAAAGCACTTGGAATATCTTTGCCTGCTTCAAATCGACTAATTAAACTTTGTGAACAAATTCCATTGGCTAAAGTCCTTTGTGAAAACTTTTTAGTTTCCCGTATCAATTTAAAATTCTTCTGTATTCGTTCCATGGTGTCTCTTCCTTTATTGAATTTCTATGATGCAAAAAAGCATTTCTTATTTTTTTGTAAACCGTGATAAATTAAAATCAGCAAAAAAAGGAGGTACTATCATGAATATCAAAAAATTTATTGTTGCTACTATTATCTTTTTGGGATTAGTCATTTCGCCGTTCACACATAACGTAAACACGGAAACTGTTTTAGCTGCAAATTGGGGAAAAACCAAGACTGTCACTTCATATCTTTCAAAAGCACAAATTAAGAGAAGGATTGGGAATCAAACTACTATTGCCGCAGTAACTGGTCCGATCGCTAGTGCTTTAGGTGCAACAGCGGGCGCAAAGGTCAAAACAGCATTGGGAAAAGGAGCCGCAGCTTTTGCAATATCATCAACAATTTCTCTAGTAAATGCAGGAGCAAAGAAAGAAAAGAAAAAACTGCAAGGATATTTAAAAAAATTAAAGCTGGTAAAGCTAAGGGAATTAAAATTAAACAAAAATATCAGTACGGTTATATGAATGGTTATGGATATACATGGGCAAAATCTGGAAATCCAAGTTTTTCACTATACTAGAAATCATTACAGAAAGAGAATTCTATCTCTTTCTTTTTTTATTGATCAGATCTCCCAACGTAAAACCAATAAACGATACAATAAAAAAGCTGATTGAGAATATCCAAACATTTCCTAAGTTGTCCAACATATAGTTTAATAGTACCAACAATACAGTTAATACAACCGATAGAACTAGGTTTTTAATCATAAGTTGCTTCTCCTTTCTTTTTACTAAAAATAGCATGAAATAAATTCACATAATATAAATAGAGCTTAAAAAAGAAATTGTTAATATTATAATTAACATGCTTATTACCTTGATTAGATATGAGTTCCTCTTCGCTTACATAAAAACTCTGAGATTTTAAGATGCTAGCATTTTTTGAACCATTCAGAATAACATAGCTTTAAAACACTGGCAGATTATATTCTTCCTTTTTTGCTGTTTTGGAACCAGTCAGAATAACATACCTCTAAAACCTCGGAAGTTTTTCCGACATTTCGTAATCGCAGTACTTGCCCACAGCAGAGCTTCAATTCTGATGATTCCTCTTCTATATTTCCAAAATGATTCGACTATCCACTAAAAATCTCAAGCCATCTAAATTATTATTATTTCTCACTTAGTATAACACAGCATTAAAACTTTCGTGCTAAAAGTTTATCCCCAACCGCCTTTTTGGTATAGAAAAAGACGGTCAATGCAAAAGCACTGACCGCCTTAACCCGTTAATTGATTAACGAATTTCTTTAATACGAGCCGCTTTACCGCGTAGGTTACGCAAGTAATTTTTGGTGTCAAAGGTATTTCAGAAATCTATCAACACGCTATCATATCAAGTATCAAGAGTGATTTCTATATCTAAGATAGTTCATTCATAAGTCACCTTTTTTCTATTTTTTGCCCCTTTTTTGCCCCTTTTTTTAAGCATAAATGTAGCCCCGACGTTTGTCAGGGCTTTATCTTTTTTATAAATTTTTTAAGGATTTATTGGTGTTTTCAAACGCAGCCTCTGCCGCTTTACTCCATTTTCCTTGAACCGAGCTAGAAAAAGAGTCCAAATAGGTCCCACTTGAGGACTTCACTTTTTGAACCGATTCTTTCTCCATCTCCTTCACGAGCTGTTTTCGTGTTTCGGAGGTAGCTTTGCTATGAGAAGCCGTAAAAAAGTGAATCAATGATTTTTCTGCCTTCTTTTGGATGTCGTCTAATCCTTTTGTTAAGCTATCAATCATAAATGCTCCCCTTCCTTCTTTTTAGCAAGCAAGTATTCCTCTTCATAACGAGATCTTTCTTTATCATAAGCCTGTGTAGTTTGTTCCATTTCCTCTTCCAGTTCACTTGTTAGTTGCTTTACCAAATAGCTTCCCTCTTCCTCTGCTTGTGAAAGAAAGGCATAGCCTTGCTTGATTGGTGGCAATCGTTCTGAATCACCATAATGAGAGGTTACATATCTTAAACGATCTGCCAAATCATCGAGGTTCTTTTTAAATTGTCTGTTTTGAAAATAGATTTCTTCTAAATTTTCTTCTTGTTTTTTATGCGCTCTTGTATAATCTTGTTCCAGTTCTTCGAATCGTCTTTGAAATGTAAACTCCATCTTACGCACTTCCAATCTGCTGAGCGAGCTCTTGATCCTTTTGCAACTGTTCAGCTATGGCATTCTTAATGTTGTTAATTAATTCATCATACTCTTTTTCAATGGCTGTTAACTTGGTTATTTTTTTCTGGTATTTCGCTTTAGGTTTCGTTCGAATACTCGCTTCTGTAGCTCCACCACTCGCCAGCGCATCCAATCTTTCGGATTCTGAGAGGGAGGTTCCAAGCGTTCGAGCATCTTTTAAAGTATCCCGCCACAAATCATCGGCATTATCCATTGCTTTCTTATACGTCTTTTGAAGTTCATTCATATCATATTGAATGGTCATCTTCATGCCTTGTGTTAAAGCTAAAGCTTCGGCGGCATCTAAAAAGATTTTTTCGGATCCAGATAAATGGCCGCCACTTTTGGCAAATATTTTCTTCAATTCTTCAAGGCCGTTAAGTTTTTCTCTTGTTGTACTTTTGGCCAAAGCAGCATACCCCTTAGCATCAGTCAGTACATTCCCATCTTTATCATATTGATAACCGCCCCACATATGTTGTTTGCCCATATCATTCACATCTTTAGAATCCACGGCAATTAATTGCCCGACATTTTCTTTATAAGCTCCATACCCTATCGTAACTGGGTCTTTAAAGTCCACATAATTATAAATTTTTCCCCGTAACGCTTCAGCCATTTTCTTTTGTTCAGGCGTTAAAAGGGAATAGGCATTGGGGCCTTCATATAGATAAGCTCCACCAATTCGCGAAGCATCTTTTTCATTAATGTCGGAAAGCGCATATTGGGCCGTCATTGAACCTAACGAATGGGCATAAACATAGTGTTTCGCATTGGGATACATTTTTAGTGAATTTTTCAGTGTATTGGCAGCAGATTTTAATTGCGGTGTCACAACTCTTCCGCCTGTATGCGTCAAAATTTGTGTAGCAGAAGGGATATCATTCTCTAGCCAGTCTTTCCAAACGTCCAAAGGTTCTTTTTTCCATTGATCAATACCTGTTGAACCTCTATACAAAACTGTGACTTCCGTAACCTTATTTCGATCATTACCAGAAGGACTTTGACCGAGATATTTATCTGTAATAATATAAGATTGTTCGCCAGTATTAGGATTATTTTTAATCTCTGAGACCACACCTATACGTTTTTTACCATTAGCTATCGTAACAGCGTCGCCAACTTTCAAATTATCATATTCTTTATTGGCTAATTCTACTCGTTCTTTATCGTTCAGATTAATCATTTGAATCTTTCTCCTGTAATAAGATGTCTAATTCATGCGAATAACTAATTCCACCAGCTTCTAATTTTCCATCATATTTATTTAGTGTATATTCAGTGGTAAGTTTGCTGTTGCCATTAATTATCAGACGTACATTTATTCCTCCCATAGGATTATGCTTGATACTGTCATAATCAATCTTATATGATTTTATAACTCCATTTTTTGTAAAGGCATTTGGATCTAAGTTCTTCAGACCCTCTTCAAATTGATTTTTTGCCTCCTCACTTTTCACAACCTCTTTCATGTCTTCATCCAACTTTTTATTATCCATGTACATCTTCCCTCCAACAATTGCTACAACTGCAATAATGATGACAACAATCGAAATGAAAATAATCCATCCCTTTTTCATCTCATCCCTCCATCTATTTTTCTCTATTTAACAAAAATGCCTCTTAAAGTATACAATAAGAGGCACTTTTTTGAAATTAAAATCCAAAGTTTTGAGAAAGTTGTTGGTCTTGTTCTTCCACGGCTGTCGCTGTTTTTTGAAGTTGCTGTTCAATTTGATCCATCAAGTTCGCGAACTCGGTTACTTTTGGTTTCAACTGATTAAACTGATCATCAAATTTTGCAAAAGCTTGTCCTTCCCATTCGCTCCG